>CAIUGL010000103.1 GCA_903898715.1 uncultured Cytophagaceae bacterium | reverse complement strand
TGCTCTTATTTTAATATAAGAAAATTGTCTATATCCTTGTCTTGAATGCTACTTATTCTGATTAGCTCATTTAAAGAACTAACCTCGTCTTTATTTCTACCAACACGTCAAAGAACTCTTTTAACTTCCTGCATAATCACCAAGCCGAAACCCAGTAACCACGCCTCCAGTCAATGCGCTAGAATCGTTTTCCTAGCAATTGGGAGTGCAAAGATGTAGGAATAATTTAAATATACCAACACACCTCAAAAAATAATTTCACTTTTTTTTGCTCAAGCCTTATTTGCTGAACTATTTGAAGGATAAAATGTAATTTTTTTGTTTTCCATTCCCCACCAATATGTATTTACCACGAATCTTTTCAAAACCTAACGCCGCATTGGGATCTGTTACTTTAATCTTATTTACACTAACCGCATTATTTTGAATGGCTTTTCGTGCTTCTCCCTTCGATGGGAAAATTAAATTGTCTGTACCCACACTGATTAAATCCGTTAGGTTCTTACAATCTCCTAATAACTCAGCAGATACTTCATGTATCGGTAATTGGCCCAATAATTCTTCTGAAGCTGTTGCAATTAATTCCACGGCATCTTTGGAAAACAATAGGGTAGAAGCTTCCATAACCAATGCACATACCTTTGCGCCATGAACACGTGTCGTAACTTCTTCTGCAACCGCCTTTTGTAGGATGCGCAAATGAGGCGCCTCCGCATGTTGCTTTTCTAATTCGACTATTTGGTCTTTCGTATATAAAGTAAATACGCGGATCAAACGTGGAACGTCCGCATCCGCTGCATTTAACCAAAATTGAAAAAATGCATAAGGACTTGTTTTTTCAGCATCCAGCCACACATTACCTGATTCAGATTTACCAAATTTCGTTCCATCCGCTTTTGTTACTAATGGAGTTGTCAAAGCAAATGCCGCGCGCTCAGTCGCATCTTCATCATGGCCTTCTTTCCGGCGAATTATTTCAGTACCTGTTGTAATGTTTCCCCACTGATCTGAACCACCCATTTGAAGGCGCACATTCTTATGCTTATATAAATGATAAAAATCGTAGCCCTGTAATAATTGATAAGAGAATTCGGTGAATGAAATACCAGTTTCTAAACGCTTTTTGACCGAGTCTTTTGACATCATGTAATTTACGGTCAAAAATTTCCCTGCCTCACGCAAAAATCCTAGAAAACTAAATTCTTTGAACCAATCATAATTATTAACCACTTCAGCCGAGTTTGCTCCTGCATGAAATTCTAAGAACTTTTCAAGTTGCTTCTGAATGCCTACCTGATTTGCCCGTAACGTATCTTCAGACAAAAATTCGCGTTCCGCCGCTTTTCCCGATGGATCCCCAATCATTCCAGTAGCACCACCCACTAAGGCAATAGGTTTATGACCGCATAATTGAAAGTGCTTTAGCAACATGATCGCCGCTAAATTACCTATATGTAAGCTGGGAGCTGTTGGATCAAAACCAATGTAGGCCACCGTCATTTCTTTGGCTAATTGGTCCTCTAATCCAGGAATCATATCCTGTAACATGCCTCTCCAGCGCAATTCTTCAATGAAATTCATATCTATTGTATTTAGCCCCTAGTTACTCGTCGCTAGTGCGTATTTCTAAACTTCTTTTCAGCGTCTAACGTCTAAAATTTTCTTGGGCCACAAATTTAGTAATTCACTTGGAATTATTTTTGTTCATTGAAAAACAAACATGCGTCGCCATAACTTAGAAAGCGATACTTTTTTTCAACTGCCTCTTCATAAATTTTCTTCCAATCATCCCCAATAAGTGCGGATACAAGTACCAGAAGTGTTGATTTTGGCTGATGGAAATTAGTAACTAAGGCATCACAAAAACGGAATTTATAGGTTGGCATAATTAATAGTTCCGTTTGCGCAATCCATGAATCCTGATTATTGTCTATTAAATACGCAATCAAGGCTTCTAAGGCTGCTTGGTTTGAGTATGTTTCCCGCGTGTGGTAGGCAAACTCCTTTGGAATGACTAATCCCTCTTCAGGTATAGGGCGATTCTCTAATAACCAAACTCCAGACCAATACAAACTTTCCATGGCGCGCATAGCAGTTGTCCCAATGGGAATGAAGGGTCCTTTGTGTTGGTTGATTTCTTGAATAAATTCTTTGGTAAAAATTAACTGCTCCCGATGCATGGGATGATTTCTAATTTCACCCTCTTTGACTGGTAGAAACGTCCCAGCGCCTACATGTAGTGTCAAATAGCTCTCTTTGATGCCTTTTTTGTGTAAGGCATCAAAAATCTCTGGCGTAAAATGAAGACTTGCCGTAGGGGCGGCAACCGCACCTAAGACATTAGAGAAGATTGTTTGATATCTATCTTGGTCTGAAGCCTCAGATTCCCTTTCCATGTAGGGAGGGAGTGGCATTTGGCCAATAATATCCAGCAATGCTGCAAATGAATAATCTCCATTCCAGCGAATGCTTACTTGATTTGATTCACGATCAATCCATTCGAATGATAACTCAATTGAGTTTTCTGAGGAAGTAACAACTTTTCGAAGTATTTCCCCTGATTTCCATCGTTTCTTATTTCCAATCAAACATTCCCAGCGAGATTCACCTTGTTGTTCCATGACAACTTGGGTAGCGACATTGTTTTCAATTGGCTTAAGAAGAAATAGTTCTATGGTTGTTCCTGTAGGCTTTTGGATATGAATCCGAGCGGGAATTACTTTGGTATTATTGCAAATCAACAAGCTGTTTGTTGGCAATAAATTAGGAAACTCCTTAAAAACCGTATGGTTGATGTGTGGTCGCTTGTATACCAGTAAACGTGATCCATCCCGCTGATCCGTGGGGAAAAAGGCAATTTGGGAATCTGGTAAGTGATAATCAAACGCCTGAATGGAAACATCGGGCATATTTTTAATCATAGCTCTTCGTCAGTTGAATTAGGGTAGCTCCATAAGCGAGCTGGTAAATAAATCATCCAAGTTAGAAAAAGGGCAATACCTACTTTAGGCAAATAACTATAATCGGCCTGATTTGTACGCTCATCATTTAGTAATAAGAGCACGCGAAATACCAGGATTAAATACGTATTAATTAAAGCCAATAAAAAATGAATCCAGTGTACACAAGTTTGTTGAATGATTAAGTCGCCTTTTTGGGCAAATGCGTTTAAAAAATTACCAAAATAAGAACGCGGTATTTTTTCAACACTTTTGATCAACAACAAACCTAAAACATTTAAAATAGTGACAATGGCTGCTGTTAAATAGAAGATTTCTTCTTTGGGTAAAAAGCCATCCCCACGTCCCGTTTCGCCAAAATGCACGGCTGTTGGATCAGGTAAACCGCGGTAAACAAATAGTAAACTGATGCCAAATGCGATCATGGATAACACGCGCCAAACTCGGGAAATAAATTTATCTATTGACATATCGTTGAAAAAGTTCACAAAATTAGTTTTGAAAAGCTTAAGACCCTAATGTTTCTTTGTATTTGATAAATACACGCTTTCTTTTGGATTAAACGCTGAAAAAACTATTTTTGTTATTCATATGAAAATCTACACAAAACAAGGCGATAAAGGCTTTACCCGTTTGGCCGATGGCAAAGGAATCGCGAAGTCCGATTACCGATTAGAAGCGATTGGTGATATTGATGAGCTAAATTGCCACATGGGTTTGTTGATTTGCCGCGTTGAGCCAAAGCTTGCGCAAAAACTGCAGCTAATTCAATCAAGCTTGTTTGTTCTGGGGGCATATGTCGCCAGTGATTCTCCAAAAGATCTTGGTAACATGGAATTGATTTCCTTGAAGGATATTGTAGCCTTAGAGGAGAATATCGATGAAATGGACGCCCAATTAAGTCCTATGCGGTTTTTTATTTTACCAGGTGGACATGAGAGTATTGCCACCGCACAGATCACTCGGACCGTTTGTAGGCGCGCGGAGCGGAGTTTAATTC
Organism: uncultured Cytophagaceae bacterium; assembly: GCA_903898715.1. Classification (GTDB taxonomy): domain Bacteria; phylum Bacteroidota; class Bacteroidia; order Cytophagales; family Spirosomataceae; genus Aquirufa; species Aquirufa avitistagni. Next base: position 81,596 of record CAIUGL010000103.1, on the reverse strand, counting down.
GCTGGGTGCAAGCCACAGAACAACCTAATTATGAAATTGCCATCGCTTATATCAATCGATTGTCTGATTACTTATTCATGACATGTCGTTTTTTACACCACAGCCTAGGCATACCTGAGATTCCATGGAATTCAGGAAAATAAACTTTTATTCTAATGCAAATACAGATACAACCCACTTCAAGTTCACGTATTGACCAAGTAGATTTCGACAACCTTACGTTCGGCCGTAGTTTCGCTGACCACATGTTGGTGGCAGAGTATGCAGACGGCGCATGGCAAAGTGTTACGATTCAGCCTTATGGTCCATTGGCGTACCAACCAGCTATGATGTCGCTACATTATGGTCAATCGATTTTTGAAGGGATGAAAGGGTATCGTTCTGTTTCTGGTGATATTCAAGTTTTTCGTCCGGAAGAGAATTTGAAACGATTTAATAAGTCAGCTCTTCGCATGTGCATGCCCGAGGTTCCTAAAGAAATTTTTTTGGATGGCTTGCGCACATTACTCAAACTTGACCAAGCTTGGGTCCCAGCAAAAGAAGGTTGCTCGTTGTACATACGTCCATTTATGTTTGCTACGGATGAATATGTGGGTGTTACTCCATCAAATACCTATAAGTTTATTATTTTCAATTGTCCTGTGGGTTCATATTATACCAAACCGCTTCGTGTACGCGTTGAAACAGAATTTATTCGCGCGGCCAAAGGAGGTGTAGGTTTTGCTAAAAATGCAGGCAATTATGGAGGTTCTTTGTTTCCTACACAAAATGCGATAAAAGACGGCTATGATCAAATTATTTGGACCGATGCGGCGACACATCAGTTTGTTGAGGAAGCGGGTACCATGAATTTGATGTTTGTTGTGAATGGAAGTTTAGTGACGGCACCTACAGGAGATACGATTTTAGATGGCGTTACACGTAAATCTGTATTGCAAATTGCCAAAGATTGGGGCATGGATGTACAAGAACGTCCTTTGTCTATCAAAGAGTTGATTCAAGGAATTCAAAGCGGAGTTGTTACTGAAGCATTTGGTGCTGGTACTGCTGCCGTTATTGCGCCTATCGCCACGATTGGATTTGAGGGCATTGATTATCACCTCCCAGCTCGTAAGGACGATGATTTTTCAGTAAAGGTCTACAATGAAATAAACCAAATTCGTCTTGGTCAAATTCCAGATGCACGTGGTTGGATTTGGAAGGTTTAATTGATTAAGCTGTAGGTCAACTTTATTCCTGGATCTTTAGGTGTGCTCACATTAACGATGTGGATGTTAGTTTTGTCTTTAGAAACCCATGTACTGCCTTTCTCGACAGTTCTTTTCTGTCCGAATTTGACTGTAAAGTATTGTTCGAATTCGTCTAATAGCTTATTTGCCTCCGCTTTATCTTCTACATATATATCAAATACCACTTGAATAATTTGATTTTGATTATTTGTAAGGTATACGATATCTACAAAGTTTAAATCACTCTCATCCAGGTAAAGGGAGTATGATTTGCCATTTGTTGGTTGGCTCTCAGAAAGTTCAATTTTTTCATTTAGTGAGCTAAGTGATTGAAGCCATTGGATATTACGAACAACTGCCGTATCACTCAGGGTTATTTTTTGAAATGTTTTTGATGCACTAGACCAATATTTCTGTGATTCAGTTTGTGAGATCATAGAGCCATTTGCTTCTTCACCCTTCCCCTTGTCTTGATTACATCCTGTCATTAGGCTAACAATCACGGCATAGGTGATAATTGAAAACTTAAATAGTCTGAAGTAGGTGGAGAATTGCATGAGTTTTACTTGCTTACGTTCAAAAATAAAGAATTTCAATCAGCTAAAAATTATTCTTTCAGAAAATATTCTTATTTTTGCACTGCTCAAATAAGAATTTAGAATCTAACAATATTTAAGACTATTAGTGGTTAGGTATTTTATAAAGAAACCGGTCAATGACTGGTTTTTTTTTGTTAAAATTCGCGACCAAGCGCGACAACCATACCTGTTTTTCCACCATTAGTCACAGGGAAACCCACCCGAGCAACGAAATTATAATACGTAACAAAGTCAACTCCAAGCCCAGTTCCTACTAACCATTTATTTGCATTCTTTGATGACTCAACAAATGGATTGTATACGTAACCTACATCAGCAAATGCAGTAGGATAAATGGCTATAGGTATTTGATTGATTTGTTTGAATGGTAAAAATGGAATGTGAAAAGTTCTTGAAAACAGCTGAAATTTCGCGGTATTTCGCCACAGGAAAAAACCTGTACCATCAATAACGTTTAGTTCATATCCACGAACGAGGTCGTTGGCATATCCAAATCCCCGTTGATTTGCATAGGGGATATAGGTATCGCGGCTAATTTTTGCTTTCACCTGTGTAGCTATAAAAAAATTATTTCCAAGGTCGAAAAAATAAGCTGCAGACGCACTAGATTCCCAAAAATCAACGTGTTCTCGAGGAGAAAGTCCATATTTTGTAAAGATTATATCTAGTTTTCTTCCTCTGAGTGGGTAGTTAATGAAGTCTCGGAAGTCATAGGAGAATGCGTATTCGAGCTGGCTAAAATTTTGGCTTAGTTGGCCTTGGCCAAAATACGCTGGATTAAGTTGAGCGACACTTTTGTCAATGTTTGCATGGGTATATTTAAATTCTATTCGTTGGAAATCATAAAATCGAAATCTTTTTCGAAATTCGATACTCCCAGTCCATTTTTCCGCTATAAATTGATTTGAATTTTTATAGGCAAGCGTATCTGAAATAGTTTTATAGGGGACGTTTTTAAGTGAAGCATATTGCCATTTCAATAGTAGTCCAATGGTCTTTTTGCGATCTAGGTACGGATTTTGGTATACGAATTCATATTTGTTTTTGAATCCAGTTTCAGCATTTAAGAACACTTTTTCATTCCGACCCATGAAATTGTTATGCCTAAAATTGAGCCCATATATAGCTCGATCAAAATCCTTTCCCCGTGACCACCAATCATTGAAATTTCGATCGGCCAATTGGAACAAGGGATACGCTAAAACATACCATTGTTCGAGAAATTCAAAAATGACACTTATCCTTCCGTTGGGTAGTTGATGGTAATCAGATTTCACCCAAATGAACAGATTGGTGTTCATCAACTTTCTTCGATTGAATTCAATACGGTTGGGTAATTCTGAAACTTGGAGTGAATCTCGCTCGAAAAAATCGAGTTCTCTACGCAAAATGCTCAATTTTGTGCGCTCATTCCCTTTGAAGATAATGGTATCTACTGCAATATTTTGACATAAAGCTGGAAGTGTTTTCCCAATGACTAAAAGAATAATACAATAAACGGCTAATTGGTACTTTGGGCGCATTGTACCAATTTACACAAAACTTGCTGCTTCAGAAATTAAATTATTCGAAAATAATCGATTCGTTTAGGGCATACCACGGTTCAATTAAACTATTGACGTTTTGTTCAATTTCCATCCGTCGAATTTTTAATGTGGGGGTTAAGCACTTATTTTCCACTGTCCATTCATCTTTTAATATGATAAGCTTCTGAATATGCTCGTATTTTTTGAATTGCGGATTGATTTGAATGCGCAATGCTTCAAAGGCATCGGTTGCCTGATTTATGGACAAAGATTTTGCGTATTGACTTGGTACAATTAATGCGATGGGCTGAGGTAAATTTATTCCTACGACACAAACTTGTTCAACAAGGTTGCTAAGCGATAATTGGTTTTCGATTGGTGCAGGAGAGACATATTGTCCTTTAGCTGTTTTGAAATTGTCTTTTACTCGGCCAATAATCTTTAAAAAATTATCTGCATCAATTTCTCCCATGTCACCTGTTTTTAACCATTCTCCATCATATAAATCAGCAGTAATGTGGTCTGCTTTGTAATATCCGGTGGTATTATAGGCAGATTTCATTTGTATTTCACCTGTTTGGGAATCAATTCGTGTTTCACAAATTGGATGTACTTTGCCTACATACCCAAGGCGGATATCATGGCGGGGCATAAACGTATTGAGGCCCATGTTTTCGGTCATTCCGTAAGCTTCTTGTATGTATAGCCCTATTTTTTGAAACCATGCACTCAATTCGGGTGGCATGGGTGCGGCGCCTGTCAACAAGAAATAGGCTTGGTCGAGGCCAAGTCCTTTTTGTATTTTTTTCTTGATTAGGTTATTTAGCACTGGAATTTTCAACAATAAATTTAATTTCTTTTCGCCACCTATCTTTTGAAGAATTCCTTCTTGAAATTTGGCCCAAATACGGGGTACAGCTAAGAAGTGCGTTGGTCGAGTGAATGCTAAATTTTGCTGAAAACTTGTTAGATTCTCGACAAAATATATGGTTCCTCCAGCGGCTATTCCTGCAAATTCAACGATATTTCGCTCGGCGATGTGACAAAGTGGTAAGTAGGAAATAAACCGTGTGTTTCGTTTTTCTAAGTAAGCTAAATCGCGGGCTAAATTTAATGCGATGGTAATTGCTTTGAAGGTAAGCATGACGCCTTTGGGCGTACCGGTGGTTCCTGATGTATAGACAATGGTCGCAATCGAGTCAGGTTGGTTTACTGCTGCCGCTTCTAATGTTTCTCCTGATTCAATAATTTTTTGCCAAGAGGTTCCCGTTTTGCAGGGGCTATCAGGGGTATAAATTACATGGATGTGCGCGGGAATCCCTAATTTTATTTCTTCCCAGTTATCAAGTTTGCCAACGACCAAAATTTGGCAATCAGAATGAATAAGTACCTGATTGAATTGTTCACTGGTCAAGGTTGGATAAAATGGAACTGATATGGCTCCAGCATATTCGATTGCTAGATCTGAAAGAATCCAATGGGCTGAATTTTTCGACAAAATTCCGATATGTCGAGGTTTGTCAGCTTCAAGCGTGTTCATGAAATAGCCTGCTATTTTTTTGACTTGAATAGCAGAAACTTCGTACGAGTAATCAGTATATTGGTCGCCGTATGGTTGTTTGAGGAAAACATTTGACGGAGTAAACTCGGCCCAATGAAGAAAATTGGACAAATTGCTTTGATAGGTTTTGAGCACGCGGTTTAGAGATTTTATTCGCTAAAAATAAAATTTAATTCTTTGATATCATAACCTTTTACTTGCCCATCTACTTCGATTTGTATGAGTCCTTTGGCATCCACTTCGAGTATCTTTCCTTTAAATTCACCAGCTGTGTCACGAAATGTGTGCCATTCCTGATTTCTAAATAGATTTTGATGGTATTTTTCGTCGATCAGTTGAAATTCCCGTTTGGTAAATTGATGATAGTAATTTTCAATCCCCAGGGAAATAAAATCAAACACATTTGATACGTTGATTAAATTTTGGGTGGGAGTCCATTGGCGTAGCGATGTTGCGCGTAGACCATCAAAAGCAGTTTGGTTAATGTTTAGACCAATACCAATAATCGCAAATGCCCATTTACCAGATTGGAAATTACTTTCAATGAGAATGCCGCCAAGTTTAAATTCGTCAATATAGATATCATTTGGCCATTTTATCGATACGGGAATTGGATGGCCAACTTCCTGCTGGGCCCAATTTTGGACTCCTTCGATTGCCCCTAGAGCGACACATTTACTCAAGTAGAATTGATCGGAGAGTAATTCGTGTGGCGGCTTTAGTACGTAGGATACAAGTAGATTTTGGTTTGGTTCTGCATGCCATTTGTTTCCTCTTTGTCCTTTACCCGCTGTTTGATGTCCAGCTATCCAGGCAAATCCTTCCGGTAAATTGAGCGTTAATGTCTCTTCAAAAGCAAGCACATTCGTGGACGCGCAGGACTCGATATATTTTGTGAATTTGCCTATGAACCGTGAGGGGGCTTGGTAATTGTTCAACTTTTCTTTGTAATTTTAGCTTTACAAGAACAAATTTAATTGTTTATTCGTTATACGGTCTTGAATGATTCCGTTTATTATAATTTAATACATATTTATGGCCAAAAGTACCCTAAAAACCCCCACCATGGAAGCATCTGAAGAACTAGCAAATTGGGTGGTGAAAGGAATGCAAGAAAAGAAGGCACAAGAGATCGTCGTGATGGACTTGCGTGAAGTACACAATGCATTTACAGATTTTTTTGTTGTTTGTTCAGGTACATCAGATACTCAGATTGAAGCGATTGCGGATTCTGTAGATAAAGAAGTTTGGGAATCAGTAAAGATTCATGTGCACACAGTGGAAGGGAAAGCGAATCGCGAGTGGATTTTGATGGATTATTATGACGTAATTGTTCACGTTTTTTTAAAGGACAAGCGTGAATTTTTCAAATTAGAGGAACTGTGGGGGGACGCAAAGTTCACGTACATACCTGAAGCTTAAATTTTTCAGTCATCGAACTATTTTTGCTTCGATGTGTGTTAATAGCCCAAATTAAACAAACTAATGGCAAAACAAGGAAACAGTTTTAAAAACAAAAAACTATCGGGGATGCCCCCACGTTTACCCAAAAAACCAGTTGGAGGAATGCAGAGTTGGATGATTATCGGTCTCATGATTGCGATGGTCAGTATGTTTTTCTTCACAAAGCAACGCACATTACAAGAGATTAATCAGCGTCAATTTGAATCTATGGTGATTCAAAAAGAGGTAGAGTCGGTTGTCATTGTGAATGATAAGTTAGTTGAGGTAAGTTTAAAGCCAAGTTTTGTTTCGAAGTATTTCAAAAATTCGCCGCAAGGATTAATTCCTGTCAAACAAGGCCCTCATTTTGAATTTTCTATTATTTCGAAGGAAGGTTTCGAGCATTTTCTAGAAGATAGACAAAAAGATTTTCCTCGAAATGAGCGCATATTTGCTACTCCGGAGACTCGTACTGGTCCATTGGATTGGTTGGGAACTTGGGGTTTCTTCATCTTAATGGGTCTTAGTTTTTACTTTTTGTTTTTCCGAATGGGAGGCAGCGGTGGTGGTGGCGGCCAGATTTTCAATATTGGACGCAGTCGAGCAACATTAATTGAAGGTGAATCAAAAGTGAAAGTTACATTTGATGATGTTGCCGGACTTGATGAAGCCAAAGAGGAAATTCAAGAGATTGTTGAGTTTTTAAAATTTCCGAAGAAATTCACGGATCTAGGTGGTAAAATCCCCAAGGGTGCCCTTTTAGTAGGCCCTCCAGGTACAGGTAAAACCTTGTTAGCAAAAGCAGTTGCCGGCGAAGCGGGTGTGCCGTTTTTCTCTTTATCTGGTTCTGATTTTGTAGAGATGTTTGTGGGCGTAGGTGCTGCACGTGTACGTGATTTATTCAAGCAAGCCAAAGAGAAAGCTCCTTGTATTATTTTTATTGATGAGATCGATGCAGTAGGTCGTTCTCGTGGACGTGGGCAGATGCCGGGTTCAAATGATGAGCGTGAGAATACACTTAACTCATTGTTGGTGGAAATGGATGGATTTGCAACAGATTCAGGTATTATCATCATGGCGGCAACTAACCGTCCTGACGTTTTGGATGCTGCATTGTTACGCCCAGGTCGTTTTGATCGCCAAATTTCGATTGACAAACCTGATATTATTGGACGTGAAGCAATTTTCAAGGTGCATTTAAAGCCGTTGAAATTAGCTGCTGATATTGATCCTAAAGAGTTGTCGGCACAAACACCTGGTTTTGCTGGGGCAGAGATTGCCAACGTATGTAATGAGGCGGCACTAATTGCAGCTCGTCGTAGTAAGACAGCGGTGGATATGGATGATTTCCAAGAGGCTATGGATCGTGTGATTGGGGGGTTAGAAAAGAAGAATAAAATCATTAATCCATTAGAAAAGAAAATTGTAGCTTTTCATGAGGCTGGCCATGCGATTGCTGGTTGGTTTTTAGAGCATGCCAATCCTTTGGTCAAAGTTTCGATTGTGCCACGTGGGGTAGCGGCATTGGGTTATGCGCAATACTTACCTAAAGAGCAATTTTTATATCGTACGGAACAATTAATGGATGAGATGTGCGTGACATTGGGTGGCCGTGCTGCAGAAGAAATTGTGTTTGGAAAGATTTCTACTGGTGCGCAGAATGATTTAGAGCGAATAACTAAATTGGCTTATTCGATGGTTACGGTTTACGGTATGAATGAAAAGTTGGGTAATATTTCGTATTACGATTCCAAAGGTTCAGATTATCAATTCAATAAGCCGTATTCCGAGACGACAGCGCGCGAAATTGACGAAGAGGTTCGTAAAATTATTGCTGAGGCATATACGCGCACTAAGAAGTTATTGCAATCTAAAAAAGATAAGTTGACTATTCTGGCTGAGCAACTTTTGGAAAAAGAAGTTTTGTTCCAAAGTGATTTAGAAGCCTTAGTTGGCCCGCGTCCTTTTGAACAATTAACTTCCTATCAAGAGTTTATTAAAGGAGAAACAGAGAAGAAACGTAAAGATGCAAAGGATGAGCGTCAGTTAGCTGAGGAGAAGAAGCAAACAGCCAAGAAAACAGTTGCTAAATCGAAAGAAGCGGAGACTTCACCTACTCCAGTTAAGAAGGCGGCGCCGAGAAAGCGGAGTCCTAAAAAAGAAGATTAGCCAATGGGGTGGGAATTCCCGCCCCATTTTTTTTGTATATGATTACCTTACCAATCCCTGAAGGGAAAAAAATTTATTGTATTTCAGATATGCATTTAGGCTTTCCTAATGCTGCTGAATCGCGCATTCGAGAAAATCAGTTAATCGCTTGGATGGATCAGATTTCAGCTGATGCATCCGACTTATTTTTGGTAGGGGATATTTTTGATTTCTGGTTCGAATACAAGCTCGTTGTTCCGAAAGGCTTTATTCGATTTTTTGGAAAGCTAGCATCTTTAGCTGACTCTGGTGTACGCATTCATGTGTTTGTAGGCAACCATGATCTTTGGATGAATGACTATCTAAGTGAGGAGTGTAACGCTCAAATTTATCGGACATTGACTGATTTTGAATTTCGGTTTACAAATCATGTTACGCGCGTTTGCATAGGACATGGTGATGGAATTGGTCCGGGTGATTATGGATACAAATTACTCAAAAAGGTATTTCTGAATCCGATTGCTCAATTTTTGTTTCGTTATCTGCATCCTGATTTTGGGGTAAGATTGGCTCATTTATGGTCAGGTACTCGAAAAACTACTGCCATTAAAAATGGTGAGGTGTTATTTGATTCAGCAACAGACTATATCGTATTGGCCATCAAAGAACGTTTGTTGGCAGATCAATCAACGCAAAAAGGAATACAAGCTTATATTTGTGGTCATCGGCATCATGCGATTAATTTACCTTTAACTACTGGCGTTTCATATTATAACTTGGGAGATTGGTTTAGTCCAGAATTTAAGCAAGCCTACGTATTGCAAATAAGTGAAGCGGGTTTTGATTTTGTAAAATTTCAGCCTTTTTGCTAATATTTCTCGTATATTGAAACTTTATTGTTAACCAAGCATCTTTATGTCTCAATTTCACACACGTCTTGAAGTAATGTCTGAGCTAGCCAAAAATATGGATAGTTACATGAAGGATTTTTTAAATCCTATTGATTCTAATTGGCAGCCTTCAGATATGCTTCCGGATTCTACCAAGGATAATTTTTTCCAAGAAGTGAAATTGTTGCAGGAAGCTGCAAATGAATTGCCTTATGATTATTGGGCGGTTTTGATTGGAGATACCATTACGGAAGAGGCTTTGCCAACGTACGAATCATGGTTACTTGGCATGGAGACTGTTGATCAATTGGATCAAGAGAATGGTTGGGTTAAATGGATTCGCAATTGGACCGCAGAGGAGAATCGTCACGGTAAGTTATTAGGTACCTATCTTTATTTGTCAGGTAAAGTTGACATGCGCGCTGTAGCTATTTCCACACAGCACTTAATTGCAGATGGTTTTGATATTGGAACTTCTGCAGATCCGTATCGCAATTTTGTATACACTTCTTTTCAAGAATGGGCGACTAACATTTCTCACCGTAGAACTGCATCTTTGGCGAAGCAACATGGGAATTCGAATTTATCGCGCATGTGTGCTCAAATTGCGGCAGATGAATTACGTCATGCGAAAGCTTATAAAGCTTTTGTAGCTGAGATATTTAAATTGGATCCATCTGAAATGATGTTGGCATTTGCTGACATGATGAAAAAGAAAATTGTGATGCCTGCTCACTTTCTACGGGAGATGAATGGGGCGAAGAGTTCTTTGTTTGATCATTTTTCAGATGCTGCTCAACGTATCGGCGTATATACTACATTAGATTATACGACCATTATGCAAGGTTTGATTCAAGACTGGGATTTAGAAAGTGTTCGTGGCTTAAGTGATCAGGCTGAAAAGGCTCGTGATTATGTCATTGCTTTGCCAGCTCGTTTAGAGCGATTAGCGGAGCGCGTAAAAGTTCCTGAATTAGCCTATCCGTTTAGCTGGATCGTTTAGTTGTATGCCTCAAAAGTTGTCATTGGATGAGTTGAATCGGCTCGATGTTACGTCCTTTAAGCAGGTAGAAAAGTTTCCTTTTGTTTTCGTATTGGATGATATTCGAAGTATGAATAACATTGGATCAGCTTTTAGGACAGCTGATTCATTTCGTTGTACACATGTTTATTTATGTGGAATTACTGCCAAACCCCCACATCGGGAGATTTCAAAGACCGCATTAGGGGCAGATGAATCAGTAAATTGGTCATATTTTGAATCACCCGAGAAGTGTTTTGACCATCTGGTTGAAAGTGGTTATGAAGTATATTGTATCGAACAGGTAGACCAATCTATACCCTTGCAAGAATTCGTTCCATTGGATGGAAAGAAATATGCATTTGTGTTTGGCAATGAGGTTTTTGGGGTAAATGATGTTTGGATTAATCAATCAAAAGGATCTATCGAGATACCCCAGTTTGGCACAAAACATTCATTAAATGTGTCTGTAACCATGGGTATTGTGGCTTGGGATTTTGTATCTAAATCAGTTCTTTAAAAATTCTAATATTAAATTTCTCCATTGTTCTAAAAACTTAACATCGATAAGTTTTTAGTTGTCATTTCTTTACTTAGATTTAGCAAAATTATAATGTTAAGATTATGGATAAGAATAAAAAGGTATTAGAAGGGCAATTGAGTTCACTAATTTTACCCCAATTAACAGGATTAACGGAGAAAAATGCAAAGAAGGTTCTCCATGAAGTTGAGAAGGCCATTGGCGAAATCGTCAAAAAATACGCTAAATTAACTTTAGAGCAAGATAAAGAAGCAGCTAAGGTCAAAGCTAAAGCGGATAAGCTTAAGCAGAAATTGGCAGAGAAGGAAGCCAAGAAAAAGAAAAAGCTAGCCAAAAAAGCAGAGGAATTAAAGCAAGTCACTCTGCTGATGCGAAAAGAAACAGGATCTGCTCCTGCAAAAGTTGCCACAAAAGCTCCGGTTAAGTCTGTTGCAAAGTCTACATCTAAGTCTGTTAAAAAGTAAATAGATAAATTTATCACTGATTTAAAGCGTTCATCCCTAATCTAAATTGGGGTGAACGCTTTTTTTTATCTTTGAATATTCATTCATGACAAACATTTATGTTATTATCTATACGGAATTTAGGGAAGCGTTATGCGGACCATGTGGCATTGTCGGATGTGAACTTGGAAATTCCCAAAGGGAAGATTTTTGGTTTATTAGGTCCTAATGGGGCTGGGAAAACATCCTTAATTCGAATAATTACCCAAATCACGGGACCAGATTCCGGTGAGATACTTTTTGATGGAGAGCCTCTACGGTTAGCGCATGCGGATCAGATAGGTTATTTGCCTGAGGAGCGTGGATTATATAAGAAGATGAAGGTAGGCGAGCAACTCTTGTATTTGGCTCAATTGAAGGGAATGCCTAAGGATGAGGCAATTGCTAAATTGAAAGAATGGTTTATTCGCTTGGATATTAAAGAGTGGTGGAATAAGCCGGTTGATGATTTATCTAAAGGAATGCAGCAAAAGACTCAATTTATTGCTACGGTGGTACATGAGCCGAAATTGCTGATTTTGGATGAACCATTTTCGGGTTTTGATCCCATCAATGCCAATATGTTGAAGGATGAGATTTTGGCCATCAAAGCGCGTGGTACAACCGTTTTGTTTTCTACGCATCGTATGGAGTCTGTGGAAGAGTTATGTGATGAGATAGCATTAATTAATCACGCACAAGTGGTGTTATCGGGTAATAAAGATGAAGTCCAAAATCGATATAAGAAGAATCAATTCTCGATTCGTTTTGAAGGGGAGTTATTGTCGATTCCTGGGATTGAGATTGTTTCCCATGAATCTGCTGGTCATGCGATATTGCGTTTTTCGGAAGGGATGGGAACTAATGAGGCGATTGCCTTATTGATTCAGCATATTCGTTTGTTGGAATTCAAGGAAGTGATTCCATCTTTTAATGATATTTTTATTCAAGTAGTTAGCGAAACCAATTGATATGAATAAGATTTTACTGGTTATTCAGCGTGAATACGTAACGCGTGTGTTGAAAAAATCCTTTTGGATTTCATCTTTGTTGGCTCCCGTTTTAATCACAGCCATCTATGCGATTCCTATTTGGTTAGCCATGAAAGATAAGGAGCAGAAGCAAATCGCAATTTTCGATCAAAGTCATTTGCTTAAATCGGCCGATTTACAAGATAAGGAGTTGGTGTTCACCTTTACAAATGTGCCTGAACAGGTCTACAAGACCCAGTTTGCCAAGTCTGGTTACGATGCCTTTGTGAGTATTCCTGTGGATGTTTTAGCAAATCCGAAAGGTGTACATATTTATTCATCAAAGAATATTGGACTTAACTTAAAAGAATCTGTTGAGCGCTTGATTCAGAATAAAGTACGACAGGAATTGATGTATAAGGCCGGGATTTCAGCGAAGGTCTATGAGGATACGCAGGTTGATATTGATAGTGAGACAATTACGGTGTCTGAAAATGGGGGAGAAACAAGTTCAAGTTCTGCTGGGGCAATGATTTTGGCGGGTATAATGGGCTTGATTTTATATGTCACGCTCTTACTTTACGGCTCTCAAGTGATGAATGGTGTGATTGAGGAAAAGAGTAATCGGATCATTGAGGTGATTATTTCTTCCGTGAAGCCCTATCAATTAATGCTAGGGAAGATTATCGGGGTAGGGCTTGTGGGGCTTACGCAATTCCTTTTATGGATTGTATTAACAATAGGATTAACTCAGGTGACTGGGAAAATCTATGCTTCTAAAGCGAAAGCAACTATTGCGGTAGACCAAGGGAAGGCCTCCGCTGACATGCGTAATGCCATGCAAGATTCTCCGATGGGTGAGGTGACGAAGGTGCTGGAGAGTACGAATATTCCACTGATTCTGGTGGCCTTTTTATTTTATTTTTTCGTTGGGTATTTGCTATATAGCTCTTTGTTTGCAGCCATCGGGTCAGCTGTTGAGAGTGCCACGGAAGCGCAGCAATTCACGTTTATCGTCATGATCCCCATAATCATGTCATTTTTGTTGGCACAATACACCATGCAAGACCCGGACAGTACAGTTGCTTTTTGGGCATCGATGATTCCGTTTACTTCCCCGATCAACATGATGGTACGCTTGCCTTATGGGGTCCCTGTATGGGAATTGGTTCTTTCGATGAGTCTTTTGGTGGTTGGATTTTTAGCTTGTAGCTGGATTTCAGCGCGTATTTACCGCGTCGGAATTTTAATGTATGGCAAAAAAGCCACGTGGAAAGAATTGTCTAAATGGCTTTTTTATAAGGGATAATTAGTTATTTAGCCACTTATCTAATTCTTCGGAATTAAATCCAGCGATGATTCGTTTTCCATCTGTGATGATGGGACGTTTGATCGCTGAATTTTTTTCTAACAAAAAGGAAAATGCAGCGGAGTTTTTGGCTAAAGATGCTTTAGTTTCATCAGGTAATTGTCGGTACGTAGATCCTTGCTTATTCAACACTTTTTCGAGCCCAAGTGTATCGATGAATCCTTGTAAAATGGGTTCTGTGATACCTTCTTTTTTATAATTGTGAAAGATGAAATCAATGCCTTTTGCTTGTAAGAATTCGAAGGTTTTTTTCATTGTATTACAAGCGGGAATACCGTAGACTGTTAGCATGTTATTTTTTATTTAAAATCATTCCCACCTTGTTGGTTTTGGTGGTATTTTTGTGAATTGCTTACAAAAATAATACAAATAGCCATTATGGAATACAGAATTGAAAAAGATACGATGGGCAAGGTGAAGGTACCTGCACATGTATATTGGGGCGCACAAACGCAGCGTTCTATCGAGAATTTTCCCATTGCTCAAGATATCAATAAGATGCCAAAGGAAATTATTCGGGCATTTGCTTATTTGAAAAAGGCAGCGGCTATCACGAATTTCGAGGCGGGTGTATTAGAGGAAGCAAAGAAAAATTTAATTGCAGACGTATGTGATGAGATTTTAGCGGGCCAATGGGCGGATCAATTTCCTTTGGTCGTGTGGCAAACAGGCTCCGGTACGCAATCGAATATGAATTGTAATGAAGTAATTGCCTATCGCGCGCATGTGATTCAGGGTGGCGATTTGATGGATGAGCAAAAATTTGTACATCCAAATGATGACGTGAATAAGTCGCAATCTTCAAATGACACATTTCCAACGGCCATGCACATTGCTGCTTATCAAGCCTTGATGGAAGTAACCATACCTGGTATCACCAAGCTGCGAGATACCTTAGATGCTAAGGCCAAAGCCTTTAAAAATGTTGTTAAAATTGGCCGTACCCACTTCATGGATGCGACGCCTTTGACATTGGGTCAAGAGTTCTCGGGATATGTATCTCAATTAAATCATGGGTTGAAAGCGATTAATAATTGTCTGGATCACTTAGCGGAATTAGCGCTAGGAGGAACGGCAGTTGGAACTGGAATTAATACTCCCAAAGGTTATTCAGAGAATGTTGCGAAGCATATTGCAACCTTGACAGGATTGCCATTTAGAACAGCTGAAAATAAGTTTGAAGCACTTGCTGCGCACGATGCGATTGTTGAAGCTCACGGGGCTTTAAAAACTGTTGCTGTTAGCTTAATGAAGATTGGAAATGATGTGCGTATGCTATCATCAGGTCCTCGTTCGGGTATTGGGGAGATATACATTCCTGATAATGAACCGGGGTCATCTATTATGCCTGGTAAGGTAAATCCAACGCAGTGCGAGGCCATGACGATGGTTGCTGCGCAGGTTTTAGGCAATGATGTAACTATAAATATTGGTGGAGCTTCAGGACACTTTGAATTAAATGTCTTTAAACCAGTAATGATTTACAATTTCTTGCATTCAGCTCGCTTAATTGGTGACGTATGTGTGGCATTTAATGATAAGTGTGCCGTAGGTATAGAACCATTACATGAGAACATTGCCAAGCACGTGAATAATTCTTTGATGCTGGTAACGGCTCTAAATACGAAGATAGGTTACTACAAAGCTGCTGAAATTGCCCAAACTGCCCATAAAAATGGCTCTACATTGAAAGAAACAGCTATTGCATTAGGTTACTTGACTGCTGACGAGTTTGATGCGTGGGTTCGGCCTGAGAATATGGTAGGAGAGATCAATGTATAAGTAGATAAAAAATACGCGATTCTCGCGGCTTTATTATTAAAGTGCCTCATATGATCCATATGGGGCATTTTTATGCCATTTCGCGCAATTCTACTGAATAATAGGTGTTGGGGAACGGAAAACTTTCTGCTACAGCAGTAGCCTCTTCCCAGGTAGACATAATTAAAGTAATGACTTGGGAGATCTCTCCTCCATCAATAAGCTGAACTATCTTTTGTTCAATTTTTCCACTGGCTGAAAGATATAGACTTTGACCCGAAAATTTCTGGTATAACATGTCTTGATATTTTTCTTTCACCGACTTTAACCATGTCCGAATTTGATCTAATTCCTCTGCCGATGCTAGACTATTTTCACCAGAAATTCCAGCTACAGGTCCTCGAATAATGATAACAAATCGTTTCATTTAAATTGTACTTTTTTTAGTTTTAAAATTCACTTTGAAATTTATCAAAAGGATTTTCTGGTTTCTGTTTGGCTACTCTAACCACACGCTCTTTGTTTAATTTTGCAGGAATACTACCTGGCAGTAGGGGAGACAACCAATCCGCTAAATTAGCCAGCGTCTTTAATTCTAATGCATAATATATAAATACACCATTGCGTCGTGTGCTTACAATGCCAGCTTCCTTTAACACCGATAAATGCCTTGATATCGTAGGAGCTGCATAGTCAAAATGATCGAATATGGCACTCGCAGGAAGTTCACCATCTTTCAGTAGTTCGATGATTTTCCTTCTAGATTCATCACCTATCGCCTTACTTATAACTTCAATAGACATGATTTAATTACTTATTTAGCTAATTTAATATATTCTAAAGTACTTTCAAAATAAGCTTTTTGAAAGTACTGGATATTTAATTAGCATACCCACTAATTAATTAGTCTTATTGCTAATTAAAATTACCTAATCAGCTAATTAATTATCAATCCAGCTTATAATTATTAGTTTTATGGCTAATTAATTGTTTATACTTTTTTTGATTCACTTTGTTATCAAAATTTAAGGTTGTCTAGCTCATTTAGACATAAAAAAGCCACTCTATTTCTAAAGTGGCTTTCAACTAAATATTATTGTTTTCTAGCTGTCTTTATTCGCGAACGTATACTCTTTTTACCCTTTCTGAAATATTAGTCATAATTTCATAGGGGATGGTTTGAGCCAACTTAGCTAGATCTGATAATTGTATTTTTCCACCAAATGCGATCGCTTCATCTCCTTCTTTAACTTGCGGTATATTACTTACATCTACCATGCACATATCCATGCAAATATTGCCAACCGTTGGGCAGAGAACTCCTTGTATTTCAAATGTACCTACTCCATTGCCTAAGGCTCGATTATAGCCATCTGCATAGCCAATGGCTAGTGTAGCAATTTTCCCGTTTTCTTCGAATTGTCCTAATCTTCCATAGCCAACAGACTCTCCTTTTTTTACATTTTTGATTTGAGATATGTATGTTTTAAGTATTAATGCGTTTTCTAGAGACTTTTTTTCGATCAAATTCCCTGTAATTCCATATAAATTGATGCCTAATCTGACCATATCTAGTCTTGATTCTGGATAATTTTGGATGGCAGCAGAATTGGCAATATGCCATAAGGGTCTATGACCTAATTCTGTACTTATTGATTTTGCTGCACGTTTGAATTGATTGATTTGATTTTCAGTGAATTCTTTGTGTTTAGGGTTTTCTGATGCTGCTAAATGGCTAAGTACACTAACAACCCATAAATGTGGCATTTGACCCAGTTTCTCAGTTAATTGATCTATATCTTCCGGTTCAAAACCTAGGCGTTTCATGCCTGTATCTAATTTGATATGAATCTTAATGTTCTTTCCATGGTGGAAGCAATATTCATCGATGGCATCTAGCATACTGAAACTATAGATTTCAGGCTCTAATGCATACTCAATGATTTTTTCAAATTCTTCTATTTGTGGATTCATCACCATAATGGGTGTATAAATGCCATTTTTACGAAGATTAACTCCTTCATCTGTAAACGCTACCGTCAGGTAATCAATACCTTGAGATTGTAATACTTTAGCTATTTCAATAGCTCCAGCTCCATAAGCATGTGCTTTGACCATGCCCATGATTTTGGTATCATTTCCTATTGTTGCTTTGTAATAGGTTAGGTTATTTTCTATGGCCTCAAGATTTATTTCTAGTTGGGTGCAATGTGTCTTTGTCTCGAGCGCATTGACTATTTTTTCGAATGAAAATTTTCTTGCTCCTTTTAATAAAATGACTGAATCATGTACCGTATTTAAATCTCCAGAGTCTATTAAATCCTCTGTGGATGAATACGTTGAAATTTGATTGAACAGATGTTTATTTCGTTCTAATTGACTACCTATACCTACGACGTGATCGATTCGATGATGCTTGATCAGTTGGACGATAGTTGGATATAAATCACCCTCTTTTTGCCCCGTTTCCATGAAATCACTGATGATAAGTACTTTTGATTTTTCCTCATATCGTTTGAATAAGGGAAGGGCCAATCTAAGGCCATCCATGTCATTATTGTATGAATCATCAATAAGTTGATTATTTCGTACGCCCTCTTTGATTTCAAGACGCATGGAGATGGGCCTGATTGCTTTGCAAGCAAGTTCAATTTTGGCTTTATCTAAGCCTAGTATATGTGCCTGAATGATGCAATGTGTTATATTCTCAAGTGATGCTTCATCACACAATTCAACGTGTAGATCTAAAAATACTTCAGATTGATTTTTTTTCTGAAACTTTAGTTGGCTTCTTGTTCCGTTTATTTTCCAATAAACAAAGATGGTTTGGTTAGGGTCTGTGGTACTCCAGGTCACCAACTCGCATGTTGGGTTATTTTTTTGCATCTCCAAATGAATCCATTCATTCGTTTCTTCACTTGCGCGATAGATTAGTTTTTTGCTATGACGGAAGAGCTTTAATTTTTCGGTCAACTTTATTTTATCTGTTTCAAAATGTTGACTGTGTGCTTCGCCAAAATGCGTAAAAATACCATATTCAGGATGTATGATGGGTTCTAATTGCCCCATCTCATTCATTTTTGAAATTCCAGCTTCAAAAATCCCTAGCGTATGATGCGATTGAATTGCCCAAATAGATAGTGGAACGCCAATTTGTGAGTTGAAGCTCTTAGGACTACGCACGACATTGAACTCATTTTTAGTCAATGTGTATAGCCACTCTTTACATGTTGTTTTACCATTTGATCCCGTAATACCTACTACAGGTAGGTTAAATGCGATACGATGCAAATGAGCTAAATTCTGTAATGTTTTGATGCTATTGTCAACGACCCATATCGATGTATTGGTCCATTGGCTTGCTTTTTCGGGGAGTTGGCCTACCCAACTACCTTTTTCGACGATAAATTCGCGAACCCCTTTTTGATATAATGTCTCCATATACTGGTGGCCATCATGGTTGATTCCACGTACAGCAACGAACGCCGTGTTTTCTGGATCGTAAATTTGTCTACTATCAAGGCTAATGTAGGTTGATTTTAACTGTATAGGTTCGTTTGGATAGATCATTTCTAAAGTATGAGAACAATAGGCTAAAAATACAAAAAGGCGAGGAAATGTTTCCTCGCCTTCAAAAATAATACGTACGTTTTTTTACGCTTCTAAAGCAGCTACCCCAGGTAATGTCTTACCTTCCATATATTCCAATAATGCACCACCGCCTGTAGACACATACGAAACGCGATCTCCATAACCTGCATTGTTTACTGCTGAGGCTGAGTCACCACCACCAATTAACGAGAATGCACCATTTTCTTCGGTAGCTTTTACGACCGCATCGGCAATGGCATTCGTACCAATGGCAAAATTTGGAAACTCAAACACGCCCATCGGACCATTCCAAAGAATCGTTTTAGACTTAGCAATCACATCTTGAAACAATTTAACTGATTCTGGGCCAATATCTAATCCTTCCCATCCATCAGGAATCTCACCACGACTAACTGTCTGGCGATTTGCATTGTTGTTGAAATCGTCTGCACAGACATTGTCAACAGGCATAATTAAATTAACACCCTTTGCTTTCGCTTTCTCAATCAGAGATTTGGCTAATTCAACTTTATCGGGCTCAGAAATTGATTTTCCGATTTTTCCTCCTTCAGCTAGCGAGAAGGTATAGGTCATTCCTCCGCCAATAATCAGATTGTCAACCTTATCTAGTAAACGCTCGATGATTAATATTTTATCTGAAATTTTTGATCCACCCATGATTGCCGTAAACGGACGCTCTGAGTATTCTAAAATTTTCTTTGCATTATCTAATTCCGCTTGCATGACATATCCAGCTACTTTATCCGTAAAGAACTTGCCCATTACAGCCGTAGAAGCATGTGCGCGGTGTGCTGTTCCAAATGCATCATTTACCCATACGTTACCTAGTTTGGCTAATTTTTGAGCAAATGCCTCATCACCTTTTTCTTCTTCTTTGTAAAAGCGAAGATTCTCTAATAAAAGGATCTCACCTGGTTGTAAATCTGCCGCTAATGCGGAAGCATCTTCTCCGATACAATCCGTGGCAAACTTAACTTTAACCCCAAACACCAACGAAAGTGGTGTTACTAAATGCTTTAAGGAATACTTTTCAGTTGGCCCATCCTTTGGACGACCTAAATGTGACATCAAGATAGCAGAACCCCCATCCGATAAAATCTTTTGGATTGTTGGAATCGTTGCTTTGATACGTGTATCATCTGTAATTTCAAATCGCTCATTAAGAGGTACGTTGAAGTCAACACGAACTAATGCTTTTTTGCCAGCAAAATTGAAATTTGAAACCGTTTGCATAAATTTTGTTTCGTTAAAATTATATGTTTTACCTGAGATATATCAAGCCTGCAAATATAACATCATTTCTGAAATTGTTGAAAAAATCTAATTTTCTGTTTAAAATCTTGAAAATTAACTAAAAATAGTCCTATTTTAGTGTAAATATTAGCTCAATTCCGCCATGCAGACCCCTGCGCAAACAAATCTTTCATCCGACTATTATTGGGATAACTATCAATTTGTTCTGCGTTACATCAAAAAGCATTATGAAAATTTGCTAATTGAGCCTGAAATCGAATTTCTCAATCAATTTGATTTACTATCAAAATCAGCTCAATGCTTGTATTTGCGGCTCTGCTCACGTTCAACTCCCTGGTTTCAAACACATAAAATCAATTATCCTGAAATTGATTTATTACCTGACGCCTTTCAAGAATTAATTGATATTCAATTTTTACAGAGGTATTCAGCTGACACAATACTGCCTGAACTATTGCATGTATTGAAAAAAGAAACATGTTTGGAGATTGCGCACCAACTTTTCCCTGATCAGAAGATTTCAAAATCATTAGCTAAGCCAATTTTAGCTGACTTATTAAGTAATCAGCCGCATCTGGGGTTGATTTCAGGGGATGATTTTATTCAACCAACCAATAAGAATTATTATTTATTTACTACGTTCTTGTTTTTTGGAAGCCGGCATCG
Source organism: uncultured Cytophagaceae bacterium (assembly GCA_903898715.1). GTDB lineage: Bacteria > Bacteroidota > Bacteroidia > Cytophagales > Spirosomataceae > Aquirufa > Aquirufa avitistagni. Next base: position 60,523 of record CAIUGL010000103.1, on the reverse strand, counting down.
CGACCTGACTGAATTCGTTGTGCGCGATTTAGGTCATCGCCAATTTGTAGATGTATCCGAGGAGGATCTAATCCCTTATTTTGCTTCACGTAAAGAAATTGAGCAAAAATGGCAGCTTAGTTTGTGGCGTGAATGGTTTTGGGAGATTAAAGAACAACCAGATTCAGTCACATCCATTATGGCATCTTTTGAAGCTAATGTGCTTCCAATGATCTCCGATTTGACTGAGTTAGTCATTCCCGCATTTGAGAAGATGTTATTTCAAGTTGGCCGACACCTCGAACGAAATCTTCAACTGGAACACGCGCTTAATGTTTATGCATACGCTTCATCCATAAATTCATTGGAGCGCCGAGTGCGCATCTTGGCTAAATTAAAACGGACCGATGAAGCTATTTATTGGGCTGAGTTTGGACTTGAATACATTGAAAATCCTGCTGAAATTCATTTCTTTCAAGATTTTTTGGCCAAACAAGCCTCAAAAAAACATATCAAAAAGGTAACTAGTTCGCTCAAAGACGCAGAACTTATTGAAATCGACATATCCTGGCAAGGTCATGTGGAGCAAGGTGTCGTTGACTATTTTCAAAAACAAGGCTACTATGCCACATTTTCTGAAAATCGAATTTGGAAAAACATCCTAGGTTTATTAACGTGGGATTTACTGTTTAAAGAAAAGAAATCGGGGTATCACCACCCGTTTCAGTATGCGCCAAGTCATTATGGCCAACTAGAGTTTGCGGCCTTAAGTCAACAGGATTTTGCGTCACGTTTGGAAATTCTCGATGATGCTGATCAGGCATTAGTGTTTATGCAGGGGGTGGGGGAACGCCAACAAGGTATTTTGAATCCTTTGGTGGACTGGTACAGTTTGGATTGGGAGTTTATGGAGAATGCAATTAGGGTCATAGACCCAAAAGCATTAAGGTCTGTATTGACTTACATGTGGAATCATTTGGCTACGCATGCCAAAGGATTTCCCGATTTGTTTATTGAAAAAAATGGGATTTATTGCTTTATTGAGGTTAAATCGCCCAATGATCATTTATCTGCCATACAGTATTTTTGGCATGATTATTTTAGGCAAATCGATATTCCCTTTCGATTGATTCGTGTTCAGTGGAAATAAATTGTCACGAATTACTTGACATCATTTCGAAAAAAATATACCTTTTCAACGAATCTAAAACGTTCTGTTTTTCGTTGGCTTTGCTAAGATTCCCAAAGCAACTATTCACCCTTAAAATTTAATGATTATGAAAGTGCAAGTACACGCCATTCACTTCAGTGCTGATCGTAAATTGTTGGATAGCATTCAAGCTAAGTTGAATAAGTTAGATACTTTTTACGATCGAATAACCGGAGGAGAAGTATTTTTAAAGTTGCTTACCGGAGAAGGGAAAATGCGCGAAAAGTTATTAGAAATTAAAATTGCAGTACCTGGTGCGGTCTTATTCGTCAAAGAAACAGCTAGATCATTTGAAGAAGCCTTAGATCTAGCTCTCAATGCATTAGCTGAACAAATCAAGCGATTTAAAGCAAAAATTAGTCAAGTGAAATCAGCCAAGCTCAATTTGGCAACGGAATAAAAAAGAAAACACCCAATAAAATTTATTGGGTGTTTTTTTTAAAGTATGCCAATCAAGTCTTTGAATTCAAATCCATTCGTCAGTCGATCTTTCCCTAATTTGTGATGTTCCGCTAAAGCCCACAATAGAAATTCTTTGATAAAATACTGATCTTCAACTGCCGCGTCACCTTGATATTTTTTCACTAATTCATTCAGTGGTTTCAAGGAATTTAACGTTTCTTGGTAGTCGGCAGCCGAACTTTCATCATACAATACCAAACCTCCACCTGCATAAATTGCCTCCATTAATGCTGTGTAAGGGGTATCTTCGATTTTTTTCGATAGTTTCTCTATTTTAGGGAATAAACCAGGAAGGAATGTTTTAATGGCTGAGCCAATTAACTGTTCTGCCACAAATGCGGCACCCTCTTGCTCTCCTTCATATACCAGCTCTACCTTACCGGTAATTGCAGGAATGATACCCATAAAATCAGCCAGACGAACCGTCGTATGCTTCTCTTTGTTTAGCAACGATCTTCTTTCAGCGGTGCTCACGAGACTTTCTAGCATCGATATACTCATACGGGCGCTGACTCCACTTTTGATGTCAATGTATTCACTTTGACGTGCTTCAAAAATGATTTGCTCCAGTAGATCATACGCAAGATTTGGTATGTACACCCGATCTGTTTGTGATGCATTCAGGCGCGCTTCCTGTGAAGATATTTTACGCGCAACAGCAATGCTCTCTGGGTAATGGGTTAGAATTTGAGATCCAATTCGATCTTTCAATGGCGTTACGATGCTTCCGCGGTTCGTATAGTCCTCCGGATTTGCCGTAAATATGAATTGAACGTCCAAAGGTAGGCGTAATTTAAACCCTCTGATTTGGATATCACCCTCTTGTAAAATATTGAATAAGGCTACCTGAATCCGCGCCTGAAGATCAGGAATCTCATTAATGACAAAAATGCAGCGATTTGCACGTGGAATCATCCCAAAATGTATCACACGGTCATCTGCATACGAAAGTTTTAAATTAGCCGCCTTGATAGGATCTATGTCGCCAATTAAATCAGCAACAGTAACATCCGGTGTGGCTAATTTTTCAGCAAATCGATCTGAACGATGTAGCCAAGCAATTGGTGTTTGATCTCCTTTTTCTTCAATCAAGTTAATCGCAAAGCGAGAAATAGGATTCAATGGATCATCATTGATTTCAGATCCCTCGATATATGGAATATACTCATCTAATAGATTGACCATGAGGCGTGCAAGTCGCGTTTTCGCTTGTCCCCGAAGTCCGAGTAAATTGATATTGTGGCGTGATAAAATAGCTCTTTCTAATTCTGGAATGACTGAATTTTCGAATCCATGTACACCTTCGAAAACAGTTGTTCCAGCTTTCATGTGCTGGATTAGATTGTCTCGTAGTTCGTCTTTAATGGATTTGCTTTGGTACCCTGAAGCCTTTAATTCACCTAATAATTTAATCATCTTATTTGAGTCTTTTCTTTCTATTCGTTTCGTAATCTTGAAATATCATTTCCCCTAAACCGCGTAATCCAGTATAGAAGGCTTTCCCTTGATTTGCCTCTGTAAACTTATCCACAAACTGTTGGAGATAAGAGTCGCGGGCAATCATAAATGTCGTGATGGGTATATGTAATTTACGTGCTTGAGCCGCTTGTGTGTAACATTTTTCAGTCACATAGGGGTCAAGTCCATTACTGTTCATGTAATAGCTCCCGTCTTTTTCCTTGACACAACTCGGTTTCCCATCCGTAATCATGAAAATCTGCTTGTTGGTATTTCGTTTCCGACGTAGAATATCCATGGCCAACTGCAACCCGGCGACCGTATTGGTATGGTATGGTCCTACTTTTAAATAGGGGATATCTTTTATCGAAATGCTCCATGCATCATTGCCGAAAACTAATATATCAATCGTGTCTTTGGGGTAGCGTGTCGTAATTAATTCAGCCAAAGCCATCGCTACTTTTTTGGCAGGTGTGATGCGATCTTCCCCATAAAGAATCATGGAGTGACTGATGTCAATCATCAATACCGTACTCATTTGAGATTTGTATTGGGTGTCTTCAACGACTAAATCGTCTTCCGTTAATTCAAATTCGCCTATTCCATGATTGATTTGGGCATTTTTTAAACTTTCCGTTAACGAAATCTTTTCTAAACCATCGCCAAAATGATAGGATCTAAATTCACCCGTCAATTCATCTCCTTGCCCTGACGCCTTCGTCTTGTGATTTCCAGCGCCACTTTTATTGAGATTGCCAAAAATGTTTTCTAACGCTGTTTGTCGAATGGCACGTTCGGTTTTGGCTGTAATCCCCATACCTGTACCTCCATTTTCATCTACTTCTTCCCGAATATAGCCTTTGGCTTTTAGGTCTTCAATGAAATCTTCGATGGTATAGTTTTCGTCGGTTAACTCATATTCCTTATCCAATTCCCGTAACCAATCAATGGCTTCATCGAAGTCACCGGAGGTATGGGTAATGAGTTCCTTAAATATGCCAAAAAGCTTGTCAAAAGGCGAAATGCTTTTTTCTTCAAATTCCTTGAAATAAAACCCTTTTTTACTTGATGTACGCATGTATTCTCTAACTCGTTTTCACTAATATTTGTTCAAATTAAGCGGAAAATACCCCATAAAAAAAGGTGCTCCGGGTAAGAGCACCTTTTGTATGATCATTGGGGTTGATTAAATTCCGAATGCCGACTTAACTGCATCTACGTAATCTAATTTTTCCCATGTAAATAATTCCACTTCTTTCGTTACTTTTTGACCACCTGGACCATGGAATGTTTTCGTAACAACTTCATTTTTACGACCCATGTGCCCATAAGCAGCAGTTTCTGAATAGATTGGGTTACGTAATTTCAAACGTTGCTCAATAAAGTATGGACGCATATCGAAGATAGCTTCTACTTTACGTGCAATTTCGCCATCAGTTAGGTTAACCTTTGCTGTGCCGTACGTATCAATGAACAAACCACATGGTTTAGCTACACCAATTGCATAGGAAACTTGAACTAATACTTGGTCACACAAGCCTGCAGCAACTAAGTTTTTCGCAATGTGACGCGTCGCGTAAGCTGCTGAGCGGTCTACTTTCGAAGGATCTTTTCCTGAGAATGCGCCACCACCGTGAGCACCTTTTCCACCGTAGGTATCTACGATGATTTTACGACCTGTTAATCCAGTATCTCCGTGCGGTCCACCGATCACAAATTTACCCGTTGGGTTAATGTGATACGTAATTGCATCGTTAAATAAAGCTTGTAATTCAGGCTTTAACTTTGCTTTAACGCGAGGTATAACGATTTCAATGATGTCTTTTTTGATTTTGGCCAACATCTCCGCTTCCGTTGCAAAGTCATCATGTTGAGTCGAAACAACGATCGTATCAATACGTTGTGGCGTATGATCATCACTGTATTCGATGGTTACTTGAGATTTCGCATCCGGACGTAAATAACCAATTAAGCTAGGCTCGTTGTTACGGATATACGATAATTCTTGAAGGATTTTATGTGCTAAATCCAATGCCAAAGGCATGTAGTTGTCTGTCTCTTTTGTTGCAAAACCAAACATCATTCCCTGATCACCTGCTCCTTGCTCTTCCGGATTCGCACGGTCAACACCTTGATTAATGTCGGCCGATTGCTCATGAATGGCAGATAAAATACCACATGAGTTGGCTTCAAACATATATTCAGATTTCGTGTAACCGATTTTACGGATCACATCACGTGTAATGGCTTGCACATCCAAATAGGTTGTGGTATTTACTTCACCTGCTAAAACAACCTGCCCCGTTGTTACTAGGGTCTCACAAGCTACTTTAGAAGTTGGGTCAAACGCCATGAAATGGTCGATTAACGCATCTGAAATTTGGTCAGCTACTTTATCGGGATGTCCCTCGGATACTGACTCTGAAGTAAATAAATAAGCCATTGGGTATTGGTTGTTAGATTTAAAAACGTGCAAATTTAAGATTTATATTCGGGCAAGGCAATCATTTTTTAGGAAAAGGTAGATCAGCTAAGGCAATTTTAAATGCAGCCTGCATAAAGGGCAGGGTAGGTACGGAAGTCATTAATTTTAAATCTTCCCACATAGTCGTCTGCTCCTCTAGAAATCTCAAAATTAGTTGAGGTCTATTTTTTTGAAATAACGATTCAAATACCTTATTTCCTTTAATTTTTTGATCAACGAGCACTTGTAAAAATACGCGGTCCATCCATTTTTTGAATGGTTTTGTATCATTCACAGGGGCATCCCAGTGTTGATTTTGCAAATTGGCAACCAACTCTTTTAATTTCCGCTGCGTACGCAAAAAGCTATATCCCGTGGTTGATTTAACAAATCCCCCGGAGGTGCCAATTTGTATTACTTTCGTGTGTAAATTTTGAGGTTCGGCTTCCGATAAAGTCATTGGAATAATGCCTGATTCCTCTTCCAAAACCAAATAATCATCTTCACTCAACCCATAGGCGCCGAATAAATAAGCCTTGATTTGGTCCAAATAATGCTGTTTTTCTTTTAATTGGCCTGAAAAATAGGTGTGTTCAAACAACGCGATTCGATCCGACGTAGGTAGTACATACATAAACTCGCAGGCAGGTGTATGCGCAATTCTAAAGTCAAACAAATGGGCAGCAGCTGGGTCAAAAATAGGAAAATTGGCTTCTATCGTCAGACCCACAAAATGTTGTTTAAGATGCTGTGGATTCGCAAGCTCACAAGGAAAGGCACTGATACTATCAAAGATCTTTTCGGTCGCGGTAAAATCACCCGCCTCTGTTCGAACTTGGGTATAACGCCCTTCGTATGAAAAGCCGAGAACTTTGGTTTGAATAAACTGAATTTTGGGATTTTGCTTTAGCTCCTTTTGGATATATGCATACCAAGAATCACTTTGAATTTTACGATAGCTAAAGGGTAAAATCGAAAATTTGTCACTACGATTATCGAACGAATGAAACCATAGTTGGTTCCAACTATGCTCCACCACCGCGTCAAATGTCTCGGGTTGATCTGACCAATAACACCACGTTTTATCCCGGGTATTTTTCTCAGCTTGATCAATGATTAATATAGAATCAAATGGTACGCTGCTTTGATTGAGGTAAAATGCCAACGATAATCCGGCCATACCGCCACCCGCTAGGATATAGGTGTATGTAGGCTGATGATGTGATGGCATGTCGCTCATTTAGATGTGTCGTTCTGCGTGATAACTTGAACGGACTAGGGCACCAGATTCAACATAGGCAAGTCCACGCTTCAGTCCTTCTTCTTTGTACATCGCGAACGTATCTGGATGAATCCATTCAATGACTTCGTGGTGCATTTTCGTCGGCTGTAAATATTGTCCTAAGGTCAACACATCAAGTCCATGTGCCACTAAATCATCCATTGCTTGAAATACTTCGTCTTTTGTTTCGCCTAGGCCCAACATGATGCCGGATTTGTTGCGTTTTCCAAATTCTTTGGTTCGTTTGATTTGCTCCAAACTCCGCTCATATTTCGCCTGTGGACGTACATAGCGATACAAACGTGCTACCGTCTCCATGTTATGGGAAACAACTTCTTGTCCTCCTTCAATCATACGAATTAAGGCATCCCAGTTGGCCTTTACATCTGGAATCAATGTCTCAATGGTCGTTGCGGGAGTTGTTTCTTTTACTGCACGAACTGTTTGGTACCAAATTTCAGCTCCTTTATCTTTTAATTCATCGCGGTTGACTGAAGTGATGACCGCGTGCTTTACCTGCATTAATTGAATTGCTTCGGCGACACGTCTTGGTTCATCTTCATCGTATTCTTGCGGTCTACCGGTTGCCACAGCACAAAATGTGCAAGATCGTGTGCAGACGTTGCCTAAAATCATAAATGTTGCTGTTCCCTCTCCCCAGCATTCGCCCATATTTGGGCAATTGCCCGACTGGCAGATGGTATGTAATTTATACTCGTCAACCAATTTGCGCACTTTTGCGTAATTCTCTCCAATGGGTAATTTGACACGTAACCAATCTGGTTTACGATTGGAAGAGGTAGGGCTTATTTGTGGTAATTCAATCATGATTTAGGCGTTATTTCGTGTTTTTTCCCATGGAAAAACTGATGTAACCGGTTGTGTAAACTTGCCGACCGGCCGTAAGGTTTAACATGTCAATTGGTTTTGTGAAGTAATCCACCACAAAACCGATTTCTATACCAATATTATTTTGTTTTAAAGTCTCAATTTCCATGTTGACAGCCGTTTTAACGTGCCAACCCGGAACAATTACGGATTCGTTAAGTCCCTTCAATACACTGCTTTCTCCCATGATAATCACTTTTTTGTACGTATTGTCCAGCGTTTTGGCATACGGCACTTCAGCGGTGGCTTGACCGCCATTATCATACGATATTTCCACATAATATGGCTTTTGTAGCCCTATGCTAGGTCCAGTGGAAAACAAACCCATAAGTTTTTGCCCACCTTCAGAGGACTTTTGCAACAAGGTCCATTGCCGTCCAAAGGCAGGTCGAATTGTAATCAACTGATTTAGTTTTCCGTCTTTGTGCGATCGACCATTGTAGGTATAAGGGGAAGTGAATTCACGGTAGTCATTTAAAATGGCAGCTTCTAGCCCCACAAAATTTTTATTTTCTGTTGTACCCCATGGTTTGCGGAATTGTACACCTCCAAAAATGCCGGAGTTCGTTGACGTAGATACACCTAATGACCATTCACTTTTTGAAGTATTTACGGTTGTTTTTGGGGCTTGAATGACCGTATTTTTCCGTTGGCCTAGTAAAACCAGCGGACAACAAACTACCAAGAAAACTCCCCAAAATTTACGCATGGTTTAGGCTAAAAATGGCTTTAATTCATCCATGGATATATCCCAATGTGTGGCAGAATAGGTACATTTCCCTTGATCAATCACAAGAACCTGAGGTGATTGATGCTCCACATCAAATGTCTCTGCGATTAATCCTGAAATAGGACGATAGGCAATTAAATCTAAATAAAATGCGGGTGTTTGATTGGCATCCCATGCACGCTCTAGTCGGCTTAATGCCGTAGATGAAATCGAACAACGGGTACTGTGTTTGAAAATGACTACGGGTTTTTCCGCCGATGTCTCTATTATTTCGTCCAGTTGTTGCTCTGTTGTTAGTTGATTCCAATTCATGGGATGGTGGCAAGTGCCGCTAATTTTTGTAATTTTATCAATTCAACATCAAATTTAGTAAAAACTTGAGAGTTTGGCTTTATTCTTTTGCCTTGTTTTTATATCGCCAAACCATGCGTTTGGCTGCTTTGTTTCATCCCAAAGCTAAATTGTGGCATGAAGGCCAACAAACCCTTTGGGAGGGATTGGAGTCTGCCATGCATTTGAATGAAAAGCCAGTGGCTTGGATTCATACCGCTTCAATGGGGGAATTCGAGCAAGGCCGACCGATCATTGAGGCATTCAAAAATCAATACCCAGATCATTTTATTTTAGTCACTTTTTATTCGCCATCCGGATATGAAGTTCGAAAAAACACACCAGGCATCGATTATATAAGCTATTTGCCATTTGATGGTCGCCATGCCAGTGCCCGATTTTTAGATTTAGTTAAGCCAAAAATTGCCCTATTTGTCAAGTATGAGTTTTGGTATTTCTACTTGCAAGGACTTCGTGATCGAGGGATTCATACCTTATTAGTCTCTGGAATTTTCCGACCCAATCATGTATTTTTTCAATGGTATGGTGGATTTTTTAGATCGATGTTGGCCTCCTTCAATCACCTTTTTGTTCAAAATACAGAGTCAAAAGAATTACTCGAATCAATAGGTATTCATGCAGTGACTGTTGCTGGTGATACACGTTTTGATCGCGTTTTAGCTAATGCACGCAATTCATCCCCTTGGGATTTATTGACCCAGTTTGTTGACAATCAGGCTTTTATCGTGGTCGGATCTGCCTGGCAGGCTGATTTGGATTGCATTATTCCACTCATAAATGCACATGCTTTTCCCTTAAAATGGGTTATTGTGCCCCATGAAATCCACGCTGCGGAACTTCAATCATGGAAAAACCAAATGTCTGTACCCGTCATGTTTTCTACGGGTGAGTTAGTTGACAATGCGGAAGTATTGATTGTGGATGAAATAGGCCGACTGGCCACCATGTATCGTGGAGCTACATTTGCGTATATTGGTGGGGCGTTTGGTGCTGGTCTGCATAATACGTTGGAGGCCGCGGTGTATGGGCCAACGGTCTTTTTTGGAAATAAAAATTATCAAAAATTTAATGAGGCGGTAGATTTAGTTTCTTTGGGTTTAGCATTTCCCATTGCAGATGCTGCGACATTGGAACAAGCGATGCGTGTTATTTTTGAGGATGAAGATCTATTAGTAAATAAACAAGTGATGTCAAGAAATTTTGTTGCGTTACAAGCGGGGGCAACTGAACGAATTATGTCGTATATCGAACAAACAAATCAGGCCTATGTCGCTCAATAAAGGCTTAATTATGCGGTCTACTGGATCTTGGTACGAAGTGCGTGCTGAGTCTGGAAAGGTTTTTGATGGCCGTTTGAAAGGCAAATTTAAGCTAAAGGGGCCTACCACTTCGAATCCAATTGCCGTAGGCGATTGGGTGATGTTTTCCATGGAAGACGAGGTGCATCAAACCGTCTTGATTGAAGAAATTCTACCACGCACGAATTATTTGATTCGTAAATCAGTTCACAAAACCGCCCAAGGGCAGATGTTGGCCGCCAACGTTGACCAAGCGATTTTTGTCATGACCTTAAAATCGCCCAAAACTTCCCTTGGATTTTTGGATCGTTTTTTAGTGACAGCGGAAGCTTTTCGCATTCCCGTTCATATTGTATTTAACAAAATGGATTTACTTGACGAGGAGGAGCAAGATCAAGTTTTTGAATATGCTGCGTTGTATCAAGAATTAGGCTATGGAATTTTATTTACCTCGATCCCCAAAAATCAGGGTGTAGATGAATTTAAGGCTATGTTTCAAGGGAAAGTTTCCTTGATCGCCGGTCACTCAGGTGTAGGTAAATCTAGTTTGTTGAATATTGTAGCGCCACATCTTCAGATTAAAACCAAAGAAATCTCTGATTTTGCTCAGAAAGGTGTGCATACGACGACCTATTCAACCATGTGGGAATTAAGTGACGGAACCTATTTAATTGATAGTCCGGGCATTAATGAAATGGGAATTCACGAGATTGAAAAAGAAGAGCTAGCCCATTATTTTCCGGAAATGCGCGCCTTATTGGGCGCGTGTAAATTTAACAATTGCGTTCACATTTCAGAGCCAGCTTGTGCCGTAATCAAGGCGGTTGAGTCTGGAGAAATTGCATCTAGTCGCTATTTAAGCTATTTAAGTATATTCGAAAATGAAGACAACAGGCGGTAATTTATGGGGTGTTGATTTAGGGGGAACCAAAATTGAATGTGCCGTATTAGATCGGCAGAATCCTACGCGTGTCATCATGCGCAAACGCATTGACACAGAAGCTTCGAAAGGTTATACGCATATTCTACTGCAAGTCAAACGCTTAGTGGACGAGGTGGCGACTGAACTGAATGAATCACCTGTCCAAGTGGGCTTTGCCACCCCAGGTGTGTTGGATCCGCGTACCCAAACCATGAAAAATTGCAATACGGTCTGTATGAATGGGCAGGCCATGGCTTCGGATTTGGCGGCTATTTTAGGATGTGAGGTGTCGCTTGCCAATGATGCGAATTGTTTTGCATTGGCAGAAACTCATTTAGGTGCTGTTTTGGACGTACACCCCGGAGCCGAAATTGTCTTTGGTGTGATTATGGGTACTGGCGTTGGAGGAGGATTGGTTGCACATGGAAAAGTGGTAAAAGGTGTACATGGAATTGGAGGGGAATGGGGGCATAATATTTTAGAAGAGGGGGGCGATTCGTGTTACTGTGGGAAAGCTGGATGTGTTGAACACGTGATTTCTGGACCGGCATTGGAGTTATTTTATGAACGCCAGTCGGGTCAAAAGATGCGCATGCCGCAGATTATGCAAGCTTATTTTGCGGGAAATGATCCCGTTGCTTTGGCAACCGTAGACCGCATGTTGGAGAATTTCGGTCGGGCCATTTCCACCTTAATCAACGTGCTTGACCCAGATGTCATTGTCATCGGTGGCGGTGTAGGCAATATTGACTTGCTTTATACCGAAGGTTATAATCGGATAAAGAAATACATTTTCAATTCTGGTGAAGTAAATACCCCTATTGTTAAGCCCAAATTAGGCGATAGTGCGGGTGTATTCGGTGCGGCGATGTTGTTTGCTTAAACTTTCAGAAACCATTTTCGCTTGTAGCAAACATAGCAAAGGGACCAACAAACCAGCACGAAGCAGATTGCGTACGCGAGTGATCCGTTGAATTTTCCGAATACCGGTTCGAAAATATGCCAATAAAGCCAATCGTTTAGTGACGTTGTTCCAGATCCCTCTTGTATTTGGACATGTGACATTTGGATCGTTAACACTTCCGAGATGGCGTAAGCTAAAATAGAATTGGTACCAAAAACCAAGAAGAAGGTATTCGCAAAATTCCTTTCCTTGACTTCAATCCACCAATTCAATAAGCCAATCAATACAAAATCTATCCCTGCACACATTAGAACAAACGAACTTGTCCACAATTTTTTGTTGATGGGAAAGCTTTTGTCCCAAATCAGTGCCAGTACGATTAGCCCAATACCGTATACTAGCAAACCGGTTAATGCAGGTTTTTGCGCGTCCCTTTGTTTCTCTAAATACAAACTGACTTGATATCCAAATAAACAGGTACTCAAGGCTGGTAATGTGCTCAAAAAGCCTTCTGGGTCGAATGGAATACCATTTCCATCATATAAGTGGGTAGGTCCAAAGAGAAACAAATCCAATTTGAGAACGGCATTTGATCCCAATTCATAAGCTACACCTGTGTCGCCCAAAAGGGCCATAATAGCCCAGTAGGCAAGAAGAAAGCTGATATTTATCGTGGTAAGCCAACGCGCTGGGACACTTAAGGTGATAAATGAAATGGCACAATACGATAACGCAATGCGGGGCAATACATTTAAAAAGCGCAAATTTTCCCACGTAAAATCGATGAAAGGAAAATAGAATATGATGTAATTAATGAGGAATAACAAGACCGTTCTTTTTAGAATTTTGGATCGAACGGCAGGAGTTAATGTGTAGTTGAATGCTTTAAATGAGAATCGCATCGCAACGCCCACCATAAATAAGAAGGTAGGAAATACGAGGTCCGTGGGTGTGAAGCCGTGCCAATCAGCGTGTTGTAAAGGACCGTAGGTATATGTGCCATTGCCGGACGTATTAACTAAAATCATAGCGGCCAACGTAATGCCACGGAGGATGTCCAACGATAAAAAGCGAGATTTCATTTTTACAGGTTTAGTAGTACAGGAATCACTGTGACAAGATTTCCGTGCGTAAATCTAAAATAATATTTTCCAGAAACGAAAGGCGCTACAAAAAAATCAAATTCCGTATTTTGGAAGCTAAGTGATTGGACAATAGCTCCTTGAGCATTCAAAATATCTAAGGTTCCTTGGTTTATTCCACCCGTTGAAACCTGAATTTTTTGACCTGCAGCAACCGGGTTGGGATATACATGAAACCGGTTTTCGACAGGTAATTCATTTCCCAAGACGGGGTTAACAATTTGATTGGCTCGGTCGAAATTTGGAATGCCATAACCGAGTAATTGGTCAGGTTTTGACGACTGAGTACCTGATTTTCGAATTCCTTGAATGATTTCTTGTGCGGTCTTTTGCGGGTTCGCTTGTATGATTCCAGCGACTAATCCAGCAATTAATGGAGCAGAAAAAGATGTGCCATTCAGTGATCCAATGGTTCCCGAAGGAAGTCCAGTAATTGTTGATAAACCCATTGCCGCGATATCAGGCTTGATGCGCAAATCTGAGGAGGGCCCAATAGAGCTAAAAGATACGCGTAGCCCATTTCGATCCACTGCACCCACGCTCAAAATGGAGTCGGCATCTGCCGGAGCAGTAATGTATTTCCAAGCGTCATTCCCTTGATTTCCCGCCGAAATAATACACACAATTCCTTTGCTCGCGGCAAACGCTGCAGCTTGGGTAACTAAAGTAGTCTTTCCATTCATATCTGCATAGCTGTGATTGTATTGACTATTGTCAAATTCTGAATATCCCAGCGATGAAGAAATGATATCCGTTCCCAAACTGTCCGCCCATTCCGCTCCACGCATCCAATTGGCTTCTTCAACCAAGAGCTCATGATTCCCTTCCTCTGTTTGTGCCAAGGCAAATTGGGCTTGAAAAGCTGTGCCAATTAACTTCCCAGGTGATTGCGCGGCTATCGTACTCCAAACATTGGTTCCATGCGCCCCACCCACATACACCGAACGTATGCCAGGATCAGTCACCAGTGTGCCTAATAATCGCTTTTCGGTATAGACATTTTGTAAATAGCCCACTTGGTCAGCTTGTGCAAAGCCATCATCCAATAAGGTGATTTTGACGTCCTTTCCTGTAAAGCCTTTCGCATGCATTTTATCCACGCCCAATTGGCTTATCTGGGTTAATGAGTTTCCATAATCAAGTACCGCGGATTCCTTCGATAGGTTTTTAGCTTGCGTTTCAAGACGAAGATCTGAACTTGAATCCAAGGGCATATTTTTGTAAAGCCCTAACACTGATTTTAATGCTTTAATTTTGGCGATGTTTTTCGGTTTTTCCTTAATTAATACCCCATTGACCCATTTAAGGGGATAAATAATCTGGGCTCCCGCTGCCTTTAATTCCTCGATGTAGGTTGGGTTTACTGGTAAATCTTGTTCCCGAATCTCAATTTTGTTTTTTAACCTACGATTAATGGCAGATGCCGACAAAAATTTGTCTGGCGCAGTGATTGAAAATGGGGAGTTTTTTTTGTCCTTAAAGAGTATGAGGTAGCGGTAACGAGTTTCTTGGGCCATACCTTGAAATACACCTAATACCAAAACAATAAAGAGAAACACCCGTTTAAACATAGCAACTGCAAAGAAAGAATATTTCTATGGCATTGACTTATATATTAACGTTTCCTTTCGTAATTTTCCGCGCTTGTTTCATGTACCCATGACGAAAATATTGAAAAAGTCTTTCGTACTATTCTTTGTTTTTTGGCTTCTTTTAGGCCAAACAGGTTTCGCGTGGAAATCAGCCACCTGTATTTTTACTGGAAGTGTTTCTTACGGTTGGGGTAGTCAAGTAAGTTGCTGTGCAAAAAGTAAACCTGTCACACGCGATGTTGTATCTCGCGCCTCTTGTTGTTCATATGACCAATTTCAGGTCAAATTAAGCGCAGAGCAGCAGTTGAAATTTATTGATTTCGATTTTGTAGCGACCGCTCCCTCAGGCAAATTGTCGACCTTTTTCGATAGCTACACACATTTCGAACCCAGTTTATTTCTTCAAGAATCTGATTTTTCACCCCCCGCTTCTGTCAAGCGCGCATGCATCCAAGTATATTTGATTTAGGACATTTAACGACCATTAAAAACATTTCGTTTTACGTTAAATCCATTTCAAATGAATCGATTATTGCTTATAATTTTTTGTTTATGGGGTTTTCCCCTGGTGGCACAGGAGCTCAATGGCCGCGTGATGAGCTTGGATGCTCAGGGCAACATGGAAGATATTCCTGGCGCTACGGTCAATTATTCGGCCGACAAATTGGGCGCCACCTGCGGTGTGGATGGGGTTTTTAAATTGCGAGTGCGTACGTTTCCCGGTTGGCTGACTATCCGTGCAGTCGGATTTAAGCCTGATTCTGTTTGGGTAGATAAACCTCGATTTGTACATGTGCATTTGACAGCTAATTCGAGCGAATTAGCAGAGGTGAGTGTGCTGGCGTCGCCTGGCGGACATGATGTTCAATCCATTCAAAGTAGGGAAATCTTAACGATGAAAACGCTTGCCAAAGCGGCTTGTTGTAACCTCTCCGAAAGTTTCGAGACGAATGCAAGTGTATCAGTTAATTTTACAGATGCCATCACAGGCGCGAAACAAATTTCACTATTGGGCCTATCAGGTACCTATGTGCAAACCCAAGTAGAAAATGTTCCTTCCATACGAGGCTTAAAATCAACCTATGGATTGAACTACATTCCAGGTACGTGGATTCGTTCGATCGATTTAGCCAAAGGCCAAAGTTCCGTAGTGAACGGATATGAATCAATGACGGGAGCTATCAACATGGAATTGGTTAAACCGGATACGTCAGAAGTATATTTTTTAAATACCTATGGAAATTCGCAAGGGAGATTTGAGGTAAACCAACAAGCCGCACATAAATTTAATGGAAAGCTTTCCACGGCATTGTTGACACATTATTCCCAACAAGTTTCCCGCCTCGATGGAAACAAGGATGGGTTTATGGATTTGCCTTTGTTTAATTTGGTCAATGTCATGAACCGATGGAAGTATGCCACGGACAAGTGGATGGTACAATGGGGAGGAGGTTATTTGCGTGAACAACGCGTGGCGGGCCAAATGAATTTCGAGGAAAAAACATCTAATCGGTACCGTGTGTATGGTTTTGGAAGTGCAACCACGCGTTTTGAGAGTTTTGCCAAAATAGCCCGCTTGTTTCAAACAAAACCTTGGAAAGGTTTAGGGCTGATTCTATCCGCTGCCGACCACCGTAACGATTCCTATTTTGCGTTCAAGTCGTATGTCGGGCGAGAGCAAAGTATGTTTGGTAATTTAATTTATCAATCCATTATTGATAATACAAATCATACGTGGAAGGCCGGATCGAGCTTTTTGTATGATTCTTACCAAGAACGTTATATTGATTCTACCTATGCAAGAACAGAAATTGTTCCTGGGTTTTTCGGTGAATATATCTGGACAATTCCGAATCGATTCACGTTGGTCGTTGGTAATCGCATTGATTTTCATAATCAATTGGGAACCAAATGGGTGCCACGGCTACATGCCAAATGGGATATTTCACCTACCTGGATGGCCAGGGCATCTGCCGGAAAAGGGTGGCGCCGTGTGAATCCGTTAGCGGAAAACATGGGTTTCTTGGCGAATACCCGGTATATTCAGTTGGTTGGTAATCTCAATCCGTTAGAAGAGGCATGGAATTATGGATTCTCGTTGTCGCACGAATTCCAGTTGGCCAACCGCAAAGCTAACTTTGTGCTAGATTATTTCCAGACCGACTTCACACATCAATGGATCGTTGACATGGAAATCGCTCACGCCATTCGCATGTACTCAAATCCAGGTGCATCCTATTCAAAAAGTGCCCAAATTGAATTTAATTATAGCCCATTACCACGATTGGAATGGAAAGCGGCTTATCGTTTTCAAGATGTGGCATCTGATTATTTATCGGAAAGTGGAGCGCTAAGACGTTTGTCGAAGCCATTTTTGAATCGGGATCGTGTGCTTGTCAACGTAGCTTATGCGACGAAATATGATATTTGGAAATTTGATTTGACATGGCAGTGGAGCGGATCACGTCGGATTCCGAATGCTTATGTCCATGTAGGTGATGCACCGGAAGTGAACGCGCCAGCGTTTTCGATGGTTTATGGACAAGTGACGCGCCAATTTAAACATTGGGAAATGTATGTTGGCGTAGAAAATCTATTTAATTTTACGCAAGCAAATCCTATCATGGGTGCGGCTGATCCTTTTGCTAGGGGTTTTGATGCCACCATGATTTGGGCACCCATAGCTGGGCGGATGGTTTACACAGGAATACGTTATAAAATCAACTAAATAATAATTATATGAAAAAGGTCATCTTAGTTTCCGGAATGGTTTTTGCGATGTTTGGAACATTTGCGCAAACGCCATCATCTAAAAAGGCGAAAATGGAGGAGAAAAAAGAAGTGTATCAGTGTCCCATGAAGTGTGAAGGGGCTAAGACTTACGCGAAAAAAGGAAAGTGTCCTGCGTGCACGATGGATTTGAAAGTGGTAAAAAAATAGGTTAGGCTTCTCAGGCTGATGCCTGGGGTTAAATAAAAAAGAATGAAAACATTATTATTAGTGCTGCTCTTCGGGTTTTTGTCAGGACCTACACAAACAGTGAAGATTAAAACTTCCGCTATTTGCGAAATGTGCAAGGAGCGCATCGAAAAGAATTTAGCGTTGACTAAAGGGGTTGAAAAATCAGATTTGAATTTGGAGGATCAATCGAATATTACCGTGGTGTATAATCCAGATAAAATCGATGTCGCGAAGATTAAGCAAGTAATCGCGGAAACGGGTTATGATGCTGACGATGTAAAGGCAATTAAAAAGAGTTTCGATAAACTCCCTAGTTGCTGCAAAAAGTAAAAGAAAAGCCCTCAATTTATGAGGGCTTTTCTTATTTCTTCATGCTCAAAGCGATGCGCTTTCGTGCTTCATCCACCTCTGTCACGGTAACCATGACTTTTTGAGCTACTTTGACAATTTCGTTAGGGTCTTTGACAAATTTGTCGGCCAACTGGCTTACGTGGACTAATCCGTCCTGATGTACTCCAATGTCCACAAAGGCGCCAAAATTGGTAATGTTTGTCACAATGCCTGGTAGTTTCATACCGATGCGTAGATCCTTAATTTCATTCACACCTTCAGTAAATTCAAAAGCTTCGAATTGTTCGCGCGGGTCACGGCCGGGTTTAGCCAATTCAGCCAAGATGTCTGTGAGCGTAGGCATCCCCACTTCGCTAGTCACGTATTTCTGCAGTTGAATTTGCTTGCGCAGGGATTCGTTGGCCAATAAATCACCCACCTTACAATTCAAATCTTTCGCCATTTTTTCCACGATATCATAGCGTTCTGGGTGAACGGCGCTGGCATCTAACGGATTTTTCGCGTGCCTAATGCGTAAGAAAGCAGCCGCTTGTTCGTATGCTTTTTCACCTAAACGAGTGACTTTTTTCAAATCAGATCGCTTGATGAAGGGGCCGTTTTTCGTACGGTAGTCGATGATGTTTTGGGCCAACTGCGGTCCAAGTCCAGAAACGTAAGAAAGGATTTGTTTGGAGGCGGTATTCAGTTCGACTCCTACGGAGTTTACGCACGAAATGACTGTGTCATCTAGTGATGCTTGTAATTTCTTTTGGTCTACGTCATGTTGGTATTGTCCCACGCCAATCGACTTGGGATCAATTTTAACCAATTCAGCTAATGGGTCCATTAATCTTCGACCTATGGAAACTGCTCCACGTACTGTAATATCTTTATCTGGAAATTCTTCGCGTGCTGCATCGGAAGCTGAATAAATGGAGGCACCACTTTCGTTGACCATGATGATATTTATCCCTTCCAATTTCAAGTTGCGTACAAAGGCTTCGGTTTCCCGACCAGCCGTTCCATTGCCAATCGCGATGGCTTGCACCTTGTATTTTTTTACCCATGCGCTGATGGTATGAGCGGCCTCTTGTGCTTGTCCAGGACCAGTATGTGGGTAAACGGCTGTGTTGTCTAGTAAGGTTCCTTGTTCATCTAGGCAGACCAATTTACATCCGGTACGGAATCCAGGGTCAAGTGCAAGTACCCGTTTTTGTCCGAGTGGTGCTGCCAAAAGTAATTGGCGCATGTTTTCAGCAAAGACACGAATCGCTTCCTCGTCGGCACGTTTCTTTGCCTCTGCCCGCATTTCATTTTCCATCGCCGGCATGAGCAAGCGTTTGTAACCGTCCTGGATGGCTAGCGTTACTTGTCGGGCACAGGCATTATTGCCTTTAATAAACCGCCGGTCTAATTTGTCGAGTACATCTTGGTCTGGCCCTGCCAGGTTTAAGTTTAAAATACCTTCATTTTCTCCTCTAAAAAGGGCTAAAACGCGGTGGGAAGGTGCTTGAGCGAGGGATTCGGACCAATCGAAATAGTCTTTATATTTAATCCCCACTTCTTGTTTTCCTTTGGCGACGGTGGATTTAACCGTTGTTTTGCGGGAGAATAACTGGCGAGCTTCTTCGCGTGCTTCGGCTGTTTCCATCATTTCCTCTGCCAAAATATCGCGTGCGCCGGCTAAAGCTTCTTCCGTATCATCGAGGAACTCTGCGGCTAAGACTTCCGGGTCAAGCATGCGTTGTTCGAATAGTTTATCTGCCAAAGCCTGTAGTCCTTTTTCCCTTGCGGCCATCGCGCGTGTTTTACGTTTGGGTTTGTAGGGAAGGTAGATGTCCTCGAGTTTGGCGAGGGTTTCCGCTCCGCGCACGGCTCTTTCGAGTTCGGGGCTTAGTTTATCTAATTCCTTGAGTGATTTCAGGATGGCTTCACGGCGTTTTTCTAATTCCACCAATTGGTCACGCAAGTCGCGTATTTGGACTACTTGTACTTCGTCAAGGCTTCCAGTCGCTTCTTTTCGGTAACGGGAAATAAAGGGAATTGTAGCGCCTTCGTCGAGTAGTTCGATTGTTTTGCGTACTTGGTTTTCTTGGATGCCTAAACTGGAGGATATTTTTGCAAGCATGATTATTAGACGTTGGACGTTAGACGTTAGACGCTGGAATTAAGAAGTGAGATGTAAGAGGTGAGAGGTAAGAGGTGAGAAGTAAGAGGTAAGAGGTAAGAGGTAGTCCGGAGTCCGGAGGGGTAATTGTTTAAGTCTTCCCTTCGGACTAACTGCCTACATGCTATTTCGCTTCGGACTTATTTGCCTTCGGCCCTTTATTGCCTTCGGACTTCGGACTCATTTCCTTCGGACTTGCTCGGAAAATCACTATGAAAATACCCGGCGAACTTCCAGATTTCTTGGATTTCAGAGCCGAGGATCGGATAAGGATCGTAGGTTTTGTTGGTCGAATTAAGGATCAATACTTTGCGGTCGGCCAAGTGATTAATGACTTGTTTCAATACGACACCGTCTTCACGCGTCACCACAATACAAATCGTTCCGTCTTTGATGGCGGTCCAGTCTTCTACGTATTCTGCGAAGACAAGTGAGCCGGGTTGTAAGGGCAACATGGATTCGCCTTTGATGGGGAATACACGGTATTTTTTATCGCGAGGTAAGAAGGGTACTTGGAAGGTTGGGAGTTCTTGAATGAATTCTACGTCGTCATAGGAAGCGGTATATCCTGCCAAAGCTTTGACGGGTACCATCTCGATATTCTCCTCATTATTGGAATCAACCGTGGTGGCTAAAATACGTAGCTTAGGCTTGTTGGCCATCCCGGGAAGTCTTTTCGAAAGATCTTCCTTAAGTAATTCATCCACCTCTACCTTGAAAAACTCAGCTATTTCGATGAGATCGGCATATTTAGGTTCTGCTCTGCCGGATTCGTACGAGCCCAAGGTGGGCTTCTTGATGTTGATTAATTCAGCCAGTTTTTCTTGCGATGTTTTCTCGGACATCTTGCTGCGTAAAAAACGTAAATTCTGACTAAAAAAAGTGCTCATGCGATTTGCTTATTTAAGTAAAATGAATAAAATTCGTATTCAATATTTAATCGTATACTCATCGAAGTTACGAAAGGTATTCGAATTACCCAAATAGCTACCAATTTTATGCAAGATCGCGCCATTGTGCACATGGACTTAGATTCGTTCTTTGTCTCCGTCGAGCGACTCCGAGATCCACGTCTCGTGGGGAAACCCGTGATCGTGGGAGGCTTGTCGGACCGAGGCGTTGTCGCGGCTTGCAGTTATGAGACACGTGCGTTTGGGGTACGTTCGGCGATGCCCATGCGGATGGCTTTGAAGTTATGTCCAGATGCGCTGGTGTTGCGGGGAGATTTTGAGGCGTATGCGCAGCATTCGGACTGGGTGACGCGGATGATTATGGATCGTGCACCCGTGGTAGAGAAGGCGTCAATCGATGAGTTTTATTTGGATATGACGGGGATGGAGCGGTTTTTTGGTTCGTATCAATTTGCGACAGATTTACGTCAAAAGATTCATAAGGAAACCGGTTTGCAGATTTCCTTTGGCCTTTCCGTTAATAAAACAGTGTCCAAAGTCGCGACGAATCACGTCAAACCTGCGGGCCAATTTCAGGTATTACCGGGAGAAGAGAAGGCTTTCTTAGCTCCGATGGCAGTTGGCAAGATTCCCATGATCGGAGCCGTAACGGCCCAAACCCTCCGAAATATGGGTATTGTGCATGTGGGTACCCTCAGCCAAATGCCATTGAAGATCTTGGAACGTACTTTTGGTAAATCCGGTGTCATGTTGTGGGAGCGGGCCAATGGCATCGATTTACGTCCTGTCGTACCTTATTCCGAACAAAAATCGCTTTCGAAGGAGATTACCTTTGAGCAAGACACGACGGATGTGAAGTTATTACACCGAATCTTAGGTTCTTTGACTGAGCAGTTGGCCTACGACCTCCGCAAACTCGGCCAATGCACTTCCTGCATCACGGTCAAATTACGCTATTCGAATTTTGATACGCATACCCGACAAATCAGTATTCCGGCGTCTGCGAGTGATCATCGCCTGATTCCGGCGGTGCACGAGTTGTTTGAGAAATTGTATGATCGCCGACTGTTGATTCGGCTGATAGGGGTACGTTTTTCCAAATTGTTGCAAGGTCAGGAACAACTGAGTTTGTTTGATGACGGGGCGCGTCTGGTGCCTTTGTATGGGGCGATGGACAATCTGCGAAATCGCTACGGGGACTTCTCGGTTTTACGGGCGAGTGGACTGATGGAGCGCGGAGAGCGTCGAAATGCCTTAGGACCTAAGTCGGAATAGCCCATGTACTTGAATTGTCACTCCTTTTATAGCCTCCGTTATGGAACGCTTTCGCCTGAGCAGCTAGTGGAAGCGGCGGTGGCGCGTGGCATTCAGGTATTGGCCTTAACAGATATTCACCGTGCTTCTGGGGTTTTCGATTTTGTGCAGGCGTGTACAGAAGCGGGGATTAAGCCGGTGGTAGGCATGGAATTTACCAAAGGCTATGTCTGCCTGGCGCGGAATCCCGCAGGTTTAGCACAGATTAATGCCTTTGCTTCTCAGATTTTATTGGCTGGTGGGGATTGGCCGGAGCGACCTCCGGAATGGGAGGATGTCTGGACGATTTTTCCGTTTAGTCGGCGAAAGGTATTGCGCACGCTAGGTCCCAATGAACGCTGGGGTATTCGTGGAACGGATTTGAAGGCCTTGTGGAATGTGAAGGATTTGGGTGGGATGGTGTGGTGCCAACCGGTCACGTTCTTGAACAAGCAGGGTTTTTCGATGCACCGTTTGTTGCGGGCGATTGACCAAAATGTCTTGTTGAGTAAGCTTTCACCCAAGGCGCAGGCGCAGGAGGATGAGCGGATGTACACGCCGGAAGAGTTGCGGGAGATTTGTCGGGATTATCCGGGGTTATTGGATGCCGCTGAGCAGCTGTTGGCCAACTGCACCTTTCACTTTGATTTTAAATTACCCAAGAACCGACGTTTGTACGGCTCGAGTCGGGAGGATGATTTGGCTTTATTGACCAAACTGGCCTATGAGGGTTTGCGTTATCGCTATCCACGTTCAGACCGGGAGGCAAAGGCGCGGGTCGAGAAGGAGTTGAAGGTGATTCATGAGTTGCATTTTGATGCGTATTTTCTGATTACGTGGGATATTATTCGCTATGCGCGTTCTCGAGGTTATTTTCATGTGGGGCGTGGTTCGGGGGCGAACTCGATTGTGGCGTATTGTTTGGGGATTACGGATGTGGATCCGGTGGCGTTGGATTTATATTTTGAGCGCTTCATTAATCCGCATCGGACGAGTCCGCCGGATTTTGATATTGACTTTTCGTGGGATGAGCGCAATGACATCATCGATTATATCTTTAAGCGTTACGGCGCGAAGCATGTATGCTTGCTAGCCACGTATGTGACTTTTCGGGATAAGTCGATTTATCGGGAATTAGCGAAGGTTTTTGGCTTACCCAAAGCCGAAATCGATGCGTGGTTGGACCCCGCCACGGCGATACGGGAGGTGAGTTCGGAGATTCACATGTTGATTGTGAAGTACGGGAATTTGTTATTGGACTTCCCGAATTACCTGAGCATTCATGCGGGGGGTATTTTGATTTCGGAGGAGCCTTTGTTTGCGTATACGGCGTTAGAACCTATGCCAAAGGGTTTTCCCATCTGCCAGTTTGATATGTATGTGGCGGAGGAGATTGGTTTTGCGAAGTTTGATATTTTGTCACAACGCGGGTTGGGGCATATCAAGGAGTCGGTGGATATCATTCGGGCGAATCGTGGGGTGGATGTGGATGTGCATCGGGTGCAGGATTTTATGCAGGATGAGGGGATTCGCGGGCAGTTGATGCGGCACGAGACCATGGGTTGTTTTTATATTGAATCGCCCGCGATGCGGCAGTTATTGAAGAAATTGGACTGCCAGGATTACATAACCTTGGTCGCAGCCTCGTCGATTATACGACCGGGTGTCGCGTCTTCAGGAATGATGAAGGCTTATATTGAGCGGTATCATGCGCCGGATTCGTATGAGCCGGTTCATCCCTTGATGGGGGAGTTGATGAAGGAGACTTATGGAGTGATGGTGTATCAGGAGGATGTGATCAAGGTGGCGCATTATTTTGCGGGTTTGAGTTTGGCGGAGGCGGATGTGTTGCGGCGGGGGATGTCGGGCAAGCACCGATCACGTGCGGAATTTGAGCGGATTCGGGAGGCGTTTTTTACAAATTGTGCGGCGAAGGGCTATGCGGAGGCGGTGTCACGGGAGGTCTGGCGTCAAATGGAGAGTTTTTCGGGTTATTCGTTTTCGAAGGCGCATTCGGCTTCATTTGCGGTGGAGAGTTACCAAAGTTTGTATTTAAAGACCTATTATCCGCTGGAGTTCATGGTGGCGGTGATTAATAATTTTGGGGGATTTTACCGGACGGAGTTTTATGTCCATGAGGCTAGGCGATGTGGGGCGCAGGTGGAGGCTCCGGAAATTAATGCGAGTGATTATTTGACGTCGATTCGCGGGTTGGTGGTTTGGATGGGCTGGGTACATGTGAAGGGTTTGGAGAAGCGGGTGATTCAGGATTTATTGGAGGCGCGGAGGCAGGGAGGGCCGTTTCGGTCTTGGGAGGATTTTGTGCATCGGGTTTCTTTGGGATTGGAGCAGGCGATTTTATTGATTCGGGTTGGGGCTTTCCGACATTTAGGTGTGGAAAAGAAGCCGTTGCTTTGGGAGGCGCATGCACGTTTTCAGGGGAAGGTGGCTCCGGTGGTGGCGATGGAGATGTTTGGGGATGAGGTGTCGGATTTGGGTGTATTGCCGGACTTGTTGCATGATCCGGCGGAGGATGCGTTTGACCAGTGGGAGATATTGGGTTTTCCGTTGTGTTCGCCCTATGATTTGGTATCAGATTTACCGCATACCTTGTTGAATGCGGATTTAGCGTATGATCGGGGGGATATTTTGGGGTATTTGGTGACCTTAAAGCCGACGCGCACGAAGTCGGGCGACCGGATGTATTTCGGGTATTTTGTGGATGTGCGGGGTGAGTTTTTTGATACGGTGCATTTTCCGGCGGATTTGAAAAAGTATTCGTTTCGGGGGAATGGGGTGTATTGGATGCAGGGCGTGGTGATGGAGGAATTCGGGCATCGCACGTTGCGGGTGCAGCAATTAAGGAAGTTGGGCTGGCGGGTGGATCCGAGGAGGGAGGACTAGGGAGAGGTGAGAGGTAAGAGGTAAGAGGTGAGAGGTAAGAGGTAAGAGGTAAGAGTGGGCAGTCGCTAGTCATCAGTCACTAGTCGTCAGTCGCTAGTCATCAGTCCGAAGGAAAATAGTCCGGAGTCCGAAGGTAAGTTTAATGACCTCTTACCTCTTAGTTCTAACCTCTAACCTCTAACGTCCAACGTCTTACCTCAATTTTAAGGCAATCATCGGCCTTAATATCCTATTGTGAAATACAGGATTTTTAAAATTACCAAATAGTAGATCGGAGGAATGCCAAACACCTTTTGATTTAATATTCCGATAAAAACCAAGGCTAGAATTAGGCTTTTTTGTGTAGCCCACGCCAAGATATTGTCCTTTATACTTACTAAAATCTAAATTGAAATCTCTTTTGGAATAATCGATTTTCGAGTAATCGATGTTTTGAAATTCGAGCCATTCGACTGCAATCAGGCAGCCAGATTCAGGGATGTATACATCCTTGCTAGGAATGTCGAAGGTGTTCCACCCGGTTTTTGTGGCACGTACTACCCAATTTGTTTGATATAACTCCTCTGAGGTTGGTTTTCCATTCCGTAAGCGGAATAATCGAATACGAAATGGGACTTTATAATCTCCTCCTTTGGCAATATACACCATGACCGATTCAATCATTTTATGGGCAAATTGGGTAGAATCAAAGCTTAAGCCAACCATGTATTCTTCTTCAGCTACACCGCCCATGGAGCCTTTCATATGTGCTTTTTCTGTATTAAATAGGTTGAATTTGTGGGGATGAACTCGAATTTCAGTTAATTCAATTTGTGCGGCTTGGAGTTGAATTTCAAGCATTTTGGGGTTATTTCCGAGCAAAATTGTTTGAGGTGTATAACCAACGCAGCTGATGCGCAACGAATCCTTTTGTTCTCGGAGTTTAGTCGAAACTAAAAAGAAGCCATTTTCATTGGTTGAATAGGAAATATTTTGTGCTAAAAAGTGAATAGTCGCATAAGGGACTGCGACATGTGATTCTGCGTCGAAAACCTTGATCAATTGTCCTTGGGCATTTGTAAAGGGTATGCCCATAGTTAATAAAATAAGAAATAGTATAAGATAGCAATATCGTAGAATGGACGATTTCATATGTTGGGTTAGGATGTTTACCAAACATACGACACAAGTGGGATTTCTCTTATTTGAGAACTGATAAAAATAGTCAGGGAAAAGTGTTTAGTCGCTAGTAACCAGTCCGGAGGAAAATAGTCCGAAGTCCGAAGGTATGCTTAATGATCTCTTAACTCTCACCTCTAACTTCTTATGTCTAACGTCTAAGGATAATCGCCGCATTGCATGCGGCTCAAACTTTGGCAATCCTGAAAGGTTTGCCAAAGAGACTAACCTCTCACCTCTTACCTCTTAGTTCTAACCTCTAACGTCCAACGTCCAACGTCCAACGTCTAAATTTATGGTGCTATTCGATACCGCTCCCATGCCTGCCCATTCTTCTCGTACACAATTCGATCATGTAGTCTAGAGGGTCTGCCTTGCCAGAATTCGAAATAGGAGGGGATTAGCTGGTAACCTCCCCAATGTACCGGTTTCGGGATTTCTTTTCCCTCATACGTTTTGGCTAATTCGGCATAGCGTTGTTCTAAATATTCGCGAGATTCAACGCGTGCGCTTTGGTCTGATACCCAAGCGCCCAATTGAGATTCACGCGGTCTTTGATGGAAATATTCGGTCGAAAGGACTTCCGACATCTTATGTACATTTCCTTCAATGCGCACTTGCCGCTCCAATTCCCCCCAAAAGAAGGTCAAGGAAGCATGCGCGTGCTGTGCTAATTCAGCCCCTTTGCGCGAGTGATAATTTGTAAAAAAAGAGAAAGCCTCATCTACATGTTTTAATAAGACAATCCGACCGGCTGGTTTATTGTCATGCCCCACTGTACTCAAAAACATTGCATTGGGCTCAATAACTTTGGCATTTGACGCTTCTTGAAACCAAATTTTAAATTGCTCAATCGGATCAATATGTACTGTGGTTTCTAAAAGTTCACCTTTTTGATAATTCTCACGAAGGGCAGCTAAATTCATAATTCAGAATTTTTATTTCTTATCTTTGAGCGGGCTTTCTGCTCGGCCAAAATTAGTCAATTTCTATGAAAAAATTATTCCTTTTTGATGCGATGGCGCTGATTTATCGCGCCCATTTTGCGTTTGCCAAAACACCCCGAATTTCATCAAAAGGGATCAATACTAGTGCCGTTTTTGGTTTTACAAACACCATTTTGGAAGTAATTCAAAAGGAAAAACCCGATTATTTGGGCGTCGCCTTTGATACGTCGGCACCTACTTTCCGGCACGTCGAATACACGCCATACAAAGCCCAACGGGAAAAGCAACCGGAGGACATTACCATCGCCATTCCCTACGTTAAGAAATTAGTTGAAGCATTGGATATTCCCATCTTAATCTTGGATGGGTATGAAGCCGATGACATCATCGGAACAATCGCTAAAAAAGCCGTTCGCGCTAATCCAGATATCGAGGTGTATATGATGACGCCGGATAAGGATTATGGCCAACTGGTCGAAGAGCGAATCAAAATGTACAAGCCTGCCTTCATGGGCAAGGGTGTTGAGGTCCTAGGTCCCAAGGAAGTTTGTGCCAAATGGAACATTCAACACGTGGACCAAGTCATTGATATGCTTGGTTTAATGGGAGATGCGGTTGATAATATTCCAGGTGTTCCCGGGGTCGGAGAGAAGACTGCACAGAAGTTAATTGAAGAATATGGTTCGATGGAGAACCTATTTAAAAATACCGATAAGCTAAAAGGGAAACTGCGTGAAAACTTGGAAAACTTTCAAGAGCAAGGCATGCTTTCACGTCATTTGGCAACCATCTTGTGTGAGGTTCCTATTGAATACGAAGAAGAAAAATTAATCAAAACCGAGCCTAATCGTGAATTGTTAGAGCCATTATTAGATGAACTAGAATTCAGAACGTTACGCAGACGCATCCTAGGCGAAGACCCAGAACCCGTAGCACCCAAACCCAAAGCAAGCCCAAAAGTGGCTTCCAATCAAATGGATATGTTTGGGTCACCGGTAGCTGCTCCAGCTGGATTTATGTTGGACGAGGAGGCGGAAGAAAAGGTTTCTCATTTTAATAATCTGTCGAATACGGCACATCAATATCATTTGGTTCAAGGCGAAGCCGCTGTGAGGTCGCTGGTGGGTTTTTTAGGCCGACAAACCACCTTCTGTTTTGATACGGAAACCACGAGTTTAACAGCTGTGGAGGCGGAGTTAGTGGGTATGTCATTTGCTTACCGAAAAGGGGAGGCATTTTACGTACCATTCCCGGAGGATCAAACAGAAGCACAATCACTTGTTGACTTATTCAAAGATCTTTTTGCGAATGAAGCCATTCAAAAAGTAGCTCAGAACATTAAATATGACATGAGTGTACTGGCGAATTATGGCATTGAAATCAAGGGTATTACCTACGACACCATGCTTGCGCACTACCTAATCGAACCTGAAAAACGGCACAATATGGACGCATTGGCCATGTCTTATTTGCAGTATGAGCCATTGTCGATTGAGACCTTGATCGGTAAAAAAGGTGTTAAGCAAGGCAATATGCGGGATGTTTCCCTGGAGGACATTAAAGAATATGCAGCTGAAGATGCTGATGTAACGCTTCAAATCAAGCCATTTTTAGATGAGCAGTTGGCCAAAAATCCCAAAGCCATCGAATTATTGATGGACGTAGAAATGCCCTTAGCTCGGGTACTATCCAAGATCGAATGTGAAGGGGTAAACTTAGACGTGGCTTTCTTGCAAGAAATGTCAAAGACGCTCGAGGTTGATTCGAGAGAAGTCCAACAAAAAATCTTTGAGGCTGCGGGCCAAGAATTCAATGTGGCATCGCCCAAGCAATTGGGTGAGATCTTATTTGAGAAATTAAAATTGGATCCGAAAGCTAAGAAAACCAAAACGGGCCAATACATGACGGGCGAAGAGGTTTTGTCTAAGTTGGAATCTGAACATGAAATTGCCCGTTTAATTCTTGATTTCAGGGAATTGCAGAAATTAAAGTCGACCTACGTGGACGCACTTCCTCTTTTGATTTCACCTAAAACAGGTCGTATTCATACCTCATTTATGCAGGCGGTTACGGCTACGGGGCGTTTGTCTTCAAAGGATCCCAACCTGCAAAATATACCAATTCGGACGCCTAGAGGCCGTGAAATACGGAAAGCATTTATTCCGCGTGATTCGAATTATCAGATTCTATCGGCCGATTACTCGCAGATTGAGTTGCGCATTATGGCTGCTTTTGCCAAAGATGAGGCGATGTTGAACGCATTTAATCAAGGAATTGATGTGCATAAGGCAACTGCTGCGAAGGTTTTCAAGGTTAGTTTGGAAGAGGTGACTTCTGAATTGCGCCGACGGGCCAAAGCGGTCAATTTTGGGATTATTTATGGTCAATCTGCCTTTGGTTTAGCAGGTTCTTTAGGCATCTCGCGGACGGAAGCGAAGGAAATTATCGATCAATATTTTGTCGAGTTTCCGAATGTCAAGTCCTACATGGATGCGACCATTACCCAAGCGCGTGAACTGGGTTATGTTGAAACGGTACTCGGCCGACGTCGTTATTTGCGTGATATCTTATCTCCCAATATGAATGAGCGGAGTTTTGCGGAACGAAATGCAATTAATGCGCCTATTCAGGGTTCTGCGGCAGATATGATCAAAGTGGCCATGATTCAGATTCAATCGTTTATTGAACGGGAAAATCTAAAATCGCGAATGATTTTGACGGTTCATGACGAATTAGTTTTTGATGCGCATGTAGATGAAATTAATTACCTTCGCGAGAAGATTAATGAAATTATGTGTCAAGCCATGGATTTGGGTGTGGCCATGGAAACGGGTATTGGTGTTGGTATGAATTGGTTGGAAGCCCATTAATTTGCTTTGTTTTGAAGATATCGATTGCACTTTGTACCTTAAACGGAGAGAAATTTCTCCGGACTCAGCTGAGTAGTTTTGTTGACCAAACTATGCGTGCCGACGAGATTATTGTCTGCGATGAGGGGTCTACAGATAGGACGCTGGAGATTTTGGAGCAATTTACAGACCGACTGCCCTTGGTGATTCACCGCAATCCAACGCGCTTAGGTACCTATCAAAATTTTCAAAAGGCATTATCACTTTGTTCAGGAGATTATATTTTCCCAGCGGATCAGGATGATTATTGGGATCATCAAAAAATTGAACGAATCTCCACCTATTTTAATCACCACGATCAAGCCGAAGTAGTATTTACAGATGCACTTTTAGTGGATGAATTTGGCCAAATTTCTGGCAAAAAATTATGGTCCACCTTTCGTTTTCGCGAGGAACAGCAGCGGGAGTGGCGTGCTGGAAAATCATTAGATATCTTATTAGATGGTAATCGGGTTACCGGATGTACCATGGGTATTCGGAAGCGGTTTTTAGATAAAATTTCTCCTTTCCCAACGAATTTACCTTCTTTCTTTTTGCATGATGCATGGATGGGTATCTCGGCGGCATTGGAAAATCGGATTGATTTTATTCCGGCGACCTATGTGCAATATCGTTTGCATTCAGAGCAACAGGTAGGGGTTAAAGGAAATCCGGGTACACCGCCTACGATGTGGGAACGTATTCAGCGGCCACATGAGGACAAGGTTGGTCCGTATCGAAAGAAATTGGAATATTTAGTAGAACTACGCAAAGCGGTTTCGGAAAAATTCCCGAATCAGCGGTTTGAGCCTTTGGATACCCGAATTGATTATTGGGATCGTCGGGCAAATTTGCCTGAGGCGCGTTGGAAGCGTTTGAAGAAAACCCTTCAAAACTTGATTTTAGGAAATTACCATCGCTACAAGGATATTGATTCGCCTGCGGAAACTCCGTATTTAATGTTCTTAGGTGATTTAATTGAGTAAAACATTTGGCTTGTTTTTTCGTTTCATCCTAAACGAAATCGTATGAAATCATTTCCTTATTTCTTGTTTGCGCTTGCATTAGCCTTTCAGGCATGTAGCCAAACTCCTAAATCAACAAGTTCAATGGATAAATTACCAGTTACTGAGGCTGAATGGAAAGCTCGTTTGAGTGAAGATGAGTACTATATTTTACGTCAAAAAGGAACGGAGCGTCCATATACAGGTAAATTCTTGATGCACAATGAAGAAGGATATTATACTTGTCGGGGTTGTGGGACGCGTTTATTTAAATCGGATTCCAAGTTTGATTCGCACTGCGGTTGGCCTTCTTTCGATAAGGAAGTCAAAGCAGGTGTTATTAAAGAAACAGCTGATTTAACTTTGGGTATGCGTCGTATTGAGATCACATGCGCCAAATGTGGTGGTCATTTAGGACACGTTTTCGATGATGGTCCTACGGAAACAGGCTTACGCTATTGCGTGAATTCGGTTTCGTTAGGGTTTGAGAAGCAGAAATAAATAGTTTACTCATAGAGAAGTAAGACATTGCGTCTTTATATTTGGAGAACGGGTCTCTATCATTGTAGTCATTTGTTCATGTCTAATCAGTTATTAGCACATTTCAAGCAAATATCCAGTCTAACGGTTTCTTCTGAGGCTGCGCTTGCCTCACTCATTCAAACCCATTCCATTCCTAAAAATCAAGATTTACAACAAATCGGCCAAACCTGTAAGACCTTGTATTTTTTAAAAAAGGGTCTTGCTCGGATCTATTATTTTCAGGATGGAAATGATGTGACTGAAGGATTTTACCTCCCATTTTGTTTGATTGCGCGTGCTGAAAGTTTGTTTGCTGGCATGCCGAGTAAAAAGGCAATTCAGGTTTTGGAAGATGCAGAAGTTTGGTCAATAGCTACGAGTGATCTTTTTTTCTTGTATGAGACGCATCGTGATATTGAGCGATTATTCACCCGCATGTTTGAGCAGGCTTATGTGCAAACGATTCAGCGGATTGAAAATTTGCAGTTTCACACAGCTGAAGAGCGCTATCGATTGCTCACTCAGGATCAACCGGATGTATTGCGTAAAGCACCCCTCAAATTCATTGCCTCCTATTTGGGAATCACCCAAGTTAGCTTAAGTCGTATTCGCGCAAAGAAAAGTTAATTTAACATTTGATAAGTGTATTTGCCCGCCATCTATTGTCCTTTGTGGAACTAAATGGGTGGTATATGCAATTGGGTTTACGTCAAAATTGGAGACAATTCAGCTTATTGGTTTTAGTTAATGCCTTTGTGGGCGGTATGGTTGGGCTTGAGCGTTCGATCTTACCCCAACTCGCTTTACAGGAATTTGGTATGGCTTCCAGTGTAGCTGTGTTTTCTTTTATAGTTGTTTTTGGATTAGTCAAAGCTGTTTCAAATTATTATGCGGGTCATTTTGCGAATCAGGTAGGTCGGCGGAAATTGTTGATTTTGGGATGGGTCTTTGCCATTCCGATTCCCTTTATATTGATGTGGGCGCCTAGTTGGAATTGGATTATAGCTGCGAATGTTCTGTTGGGCTTAAACCAAGGTTTTGCATGGTCTAGTACCGTCACCATGAAAATTGATTTAGTTGGAGATAAGAATCGTGGTTTGGCGATGGGAATCAATGAATTTGCTGGTTATATATCGGTTGGCTTAGTTGCCTTCTTAACTGGTTGGATTGCGCAAAACTATGGCATTCGACCATACCCTTTTTATATCGGAATTGCGTTTGTAGGTATGGGTTTGGGATTAAGTATCTTTTTTGTGCATGATACGCAAGGGCATGTGGCTGCGGCGGTGGGGGAGAGTCATGTGCCGCGATTAAAATCTATTTTCTGGGAAACGACCTGGGCTGATCGAAATTTAGGATCGATTACGCAAGCCGGATTAGTGAATAATCTGAATGATGGAATGGTATGGGGTTTATTTCCTATTTTATTGCTATCGAAGGGGTTTAGCTTGGCCGAAATTGGGGTCATTACGGCTATTTATCCGGCAGTTTGGGGATTAGGCCAATTGGGAACCGGTAAATTGTCTGATTTGATATGTCAAAAAGATTTGTTGACCTACGGCCTTCTCCTCCAGGCTCTTGCCTTAGTAGGACTTATTTGGGCAGTTTCCTTTTTCCAATTTGCTGGGTTGTCTGTTTTATTGGGAATAGGTACGGCAATGGTCTATCCAACGTTTTTATCAGCAATTGCAACACATACGCATCCACTCGACCGGGCTAAAAGCTTGGGGATATTTAGACTTTGGCGTGATTCGGGCTATGCCGTGGGGGCACTTCTCACGGGTGTTTTAAGTGCTTATTTTTCGTATTCAATCTCCATTACAAGTATTGCGGGCTTAACGGTCGTATCGGCGGTGATTGTATGGAAGCGGATGCGGTGTTAGCGAGGGCGCTATATCCTCAAAATTCCCAGGTTAAAACTTGGGTTATAAACAAAAAAATCCCTAGGTTTTAGCCCTATGGAATCGGCATGAAAACGCCTCAAAATTTGGCAAAGCGTTTAGCTTTGCCAAAGAAAAATCATCTTTACAATAAAATTTTTGTCCACTGCTTGGTCATGCTAGCCGCATCACCCATGCCGATTTGCTTATCGATCATTTTGCCGTCTTTATAGAATTCCAAATAAGGAATCGACTCAATTTGCTTGGCCTTGGCTAGTTCTTGATTCTCGTCGACGTCGATTTTAATTAACTCTACTTGTCCATTTTGTGCTTTAATCCAAGCTTCTAAAACCGGGCTTAATTGCTTGCAGGGACCACACCAAGTGGCGTTATAGTCAACAATAACCAATTTTTTTCCCTTGATTTGGTTGTCAAAATCAGCAACAGTCAATCCCTCTGTACGTTTTGCGACTCCCTCTTGGGTGGATACAGGTAGGTTGGCCGATTGCCAGGCCAACATCCCTCCAGTTAAATTCACAACAGATTTAAAGCTCATAGCTTGGAGTTGGCCTGCTGCAGAACTTGATCTGCCGCCGGATAGGCAATACACATAAACTGTTTTTGATTTGTCTAGGTTGGCCACTGCATTTTGGAATGCATCACTCGTGACATCTGCTAAAATGGCGCCTTCAATATGTCCATTTGCATATTCATCGCTGGTCCGCACATCGAGAATTTGGCCAGGTTCCGCTGATTTTAATTCGCTTTGAAATTCAGTTGCTGCCAAATTTTGCAATCCCTCTTTTTTCGTGCATCCGAATAATGATAAAGCTATAAGTAGTGAGGTGAAAATATTTTTTATGATTTGCATATAGAAGTATTTTAAAAAAATAATTGTTCTTTATTTAAACTAACGACTAGTGACTGACGACTAGCGACTGATGACTGACGACTAGCGACTGTCGACTAGTGACTAGCGACTGATAACTATTTATACTGTTTAATAATTCCTTCCAACGTACTCGCCGGAATTACCCCTGATTGTCTCCAAACGGATTTTCCATCCTTGAATAGTATCAGTGTAGGAACAGATCGAATTTGGAATTTATCAGCCAAAGATCTGTTTTTATCCACATCTATTTTGATGATTTTGGCGGATTCGCCCACCTTGGATTTTAGTTGTTCTAAAATTGGTTTTAACTGTTTACATGGCCCACACCATTCAGCTGAAAAGTCAACTAAAACGGGTTCTGGGGATTTCAATAGTTCTGCAAATTTGCTCATTTTTTTAGGGTTCAGTAGTTAGTAATCAGTAGTCAGTAGTCCGGAGTCGAAAGTCCGAAGTCTTAATTTGAATTTTTTTTGTCAGTATTAATAAGTTAAACATTAGCCAAATAAACGATTTCCTCCGGACTTTTTGCCTTCGGACTTATTACTTCTTAATTGAATTCCAAGGTCCACCATTATACACTTGCGTGAAACCGGCAGCTTGTAATTGCCGACGGGCCATTCCGCTTCTGCTTCCAGACCTACAGCAAGTTACAATAACTTCATCTTTCTTTAATTTGTTCATTTGGCTTCCCAAGGTTTGCAATGGAAGATTAATCGATCCTTTAACGTGTCCGTCTTTGTATTCGGCAGGCGTACGAACGTCTACTACCGTGGCACCTTGTGCGATTAGCGCTGTAATGTCAACTTTGGGGCCTATTCCCAAGATATTTTTTATGAATTGGAGCATTGTTTTTCTGTTTAGTGTGTCAAAGATAATTTTGAATATTAGCCTAAATCGTGATATTTGTCTCTATCCCTTTTTTATTGCCCTCAGTTGAATGACTTCCGCTTTGCCTTGATGTAAGGGTCCTTCATCTAATGTGCGTATGATTTCTTGATTTAACTGAGTATCCAATGATTTAAAGTCTAATGCCAAAGTATCGGTATCAAAAAGCCAGTTGGCATCTTTAGGTCCTCCCGAAGTATAGGCCAACTGCCTTTTATTAAATCCCTCCAACAATAAAGTTCCACCAGGCTTTAGCCACTTGATAAATTTGGCATGTACAAGCGGTCGGATTTCTGGTGATGTATGAAAGTAGGTTGACATAATCACATCAAAAGATTCAAGTGGAAATTGGATTTTCAGTGCATCTGCACACACATAATGCAGTTGGACATGCTGCTCACGAGCCAATTTCAATGCTTTCGCTTCCCCTTGTTCACTCAAATCAAACGCGTAAACTTCCCAGCCTAGTTTAGCTGCATAAATGGCATCTCGTCCTTCTCCAGCGGCAGGAATTAATATACGGCCAACGGGTATATTGGCAATTTGCTCCGCAAAAAAGTCATTTGGATTGATTCCATATTGATATTCAGTTGACTGATATCTTGCATCCCACGTTGCTTTCATTCTGGTAATTGGTTAGTTTCGTAAAAAAAATATTCATATGAAAAAGTCTATATTATCCATCATTATTGCCATTTTCGCTGTTTTCGCAGCACAGGCACAAAATCCAGTACACAAAGTTGTTATCCAATTAAATACGTCTGATACGCTTGTTTGGCATGGAGCTTTGAAAAATATATCCAATCTTCAAACGGCATTGGGTAAAACAACTCAAATTGAATTAGTTGCGCATGGTTCAGGTATCGGTATCCTGATTGATGGCAAGACTACTCAAAAGGCCAAAGTAGCTGAATTAGCAGCTTTGGGTGTTTTATTTAAAGCGTGCGAAAATACGATTCGTGAACGTAAAATCGACCGTTCGACCATCTTGACGCAAGCAGGAACAGTTCCATCTGGTGTTGCAGAAGTAGTGCTCAAGCAAGAGGCCGGCTGGGCCTACCTTAAATACTAACGCAAATTAGCTTTGTCAATTGAAAAAGCCTGTGACTTATATCACAGGCTTTTATTGTTCCAAGGTAAAAATTTGGGGGGATCTTTCTCCAATAATCGAGGGGTACTCGCACTCAGAAAATGCCCATTTAACACCTTTTCGTAGGCTATCAGGTATTTTTTAGCCATTGATAGCGAATCGAATACATCTCGCGCATACGCATGACAATGTTGTTTATTATATGCACCTGTATGTTGGATGGCTATGGCCATTTCATCTTCCTGGTTACTTAATAAGCCAAATTCGGATGTGACTAATTCAGGTAAAGAACCGTAAGGCGTTGCAAAAATAGGGCAACCGAAATATAAGCTTTCAGTGATGGCTAATCCGAATGGTTCGTGCCAACGGACCGGAAATACTAAACCTTTGGAATGGGAGAGGAGATCTAATTTTTGTTGGCCCCCCACCGTTCCATAAAACTGAATGCGCGTGCTCCAAGTCATGCGAAAACCCATCTTCAGATTTAAGCGTGTACCGCCAAGCACGGCAAGTTTTTCATTTGGAGTTCGTAAAACCGTATCGATAGCTCCTTGTACATTTTTAACACGCCATGCAGCCTTACCTAAAAAGTGC
Source organism: uncultured Cytophagaceae bacterium (assembly GCA_903898715.1). Classification (GTDB taxonomy): domain Bacteria; phylum Bacteroidota; class Bacteroidia; order Cytophagales; family Spirosomataceae; genus Aquirufa; species Aquirufa avitistagni. The sequence continues at coordinate 23,415 of CAIUGL010000103.1, read as the reverse complement.
ACATAATCACGTGATTGCGTTAGATTAGGTTGGCCATAATCATCCCAATCTAGTCCATTGTGGACAAACGAATTAGATCCGTAGCGATTGGCATGGTTTTGGGAAACAAAAATGGAATTGATGTTTAGGGACGTTTCTTCATTTGGATTCCCATGTACGGTCACCACGTAAGGCTTTTCGATGACCTCACTTGGCGTATGATTCAAGTGAACCACATCAACGGATTCTGGAATTTGTTCGTTCAAGGATTGACTGGGATTCCAAGGTAATACCGTCGCGAATGGACAGTGAGATCCTTGGGGCACTAAAAAGGTGACTTGATGGCCGAGTCCTTGTAAGGATTTCGCTAAGCCCCAAATCACACGTTCAGTTCCTCCATAACCAGCTACGGGTATTTTCTGATCATGAACGATTAAAATGTGCATTTTATGAGGGAATTGACGCACAAAAATACATTAATTTCCTGCATTTTTCTGGGTAGATTAGCCTACTGCCATCAGAGCTTATTCATGACAAATAATTAGGCTTGTTTGGGCATAATTGCAAAAACGTGATTATAATCATTTTCGGTTATTGGTGAGTTTTATCACGTTCGGGTTTTTTAATTAGCCTCACCTTTGGCAAAACAAATATTTAAAAACATGAAAAAATTAACCACGAAGTTCTTTGCCCTTGCACTCGTAATTGGATTAGCGAGTTGTACAAAAAATGATGATCCAGTATTTACTACTCAAGTAAATATGACAGCGAGTTTAGCGGCTATTAATCAGGCAGTTATTGGTTTGCCAACTGAACCTTTAGACGATGCTGAAAAGGCGCGTATTCTATTCATTCGTGAAGAAGAAAAGTTAGCCTATGATGTTTATCAAACAATGTTTGATATCTATGGGGTAAATGTATTTCAAAATATCCCCAATAGTGAGTTGAGTCACATGGAGGCGATGTTAACGATTATTAAGAAATATAATTTAACTGATCCTATGAAAACAAATGCCAGAGGAGTATATGCTAACCCTGTTTTGCAGTCACTTTATAAACAATTAGTTAGCCAAGGGCGAGTAAGTTTATTAGCTGCTTATCAAGTAGGTGCTACCATTGAAGATTTGGATATAAGTGATTTGAATAGTTCATTAGCTGTGACGAATAATCAGGATGTTCGATTAGTCTATGATTTCTTAAACAAGGGTAGTAGAAATCACATGCGCTCTTTTTATAAGAATATCAAAAACTGGAATGGTACGTATACCCTTGTCTACATTACACAAGCGGAATTCGATGCGATTGTTAATTCAGCCATGGAGAAATTTTAGCGGAAAAATGAAATATTATAGACTGAAAGTGATATATGTCACGAAGAGATGTTGATTATAGACTAATTTCGCAGATATAATTAATACTATGGCAACATCAAATTCGGGAGCTAATTCTATTTCCTTATTTCTTTATATTTTATTAGTGACACTTGTGGGGCTCATGTCCTTTTTGGTCTATAATTCTTTTGAATATAAAAAAAGCACCTCAGCTGATTCAACTGCAGTTTATGTGGCGCCGGACTCTAATTTCACACACTTGTGGACGGCGCCATCTGACTGGCGGATGATGTATTTAACAGATTCTCAAAAGGAATTAGTTGAATATGGTCGCGAATTAATTGCCCATACTTCCGAATATTTAGGACCTAAGGGTTCTGTGAAGGCCATTTCCAATGGCATGAATTGTCAAAATTGCCACTTAAATGCCGGTACCCAACCGTGGGGAAATAACTATTTCGCGGTGCAATCTACGTATCCAAAATTCAGAGCACGTTCCGGGACAATTGAAGATCAAGTTAAGCGGGTAAACGATTGTTTTGAGCGTAGTTTAAATGGTCAATCATTAGCCGTGGAGAGTAAAGAAATGCAGGCAATTTTGGCCTATATCAAATGGTTGGGCACTGATGTTGAAAAAGGAGTAGCTCCCAAAGGTTCAGGCATATTTAAATTAAAAGGTTTAAAGCGCGCGATTGATCCAGCTAAAGGCGCAGAAGTATATGCAGCTAAATGCCAGTCTTGTCATCAAGCAGATGGCGGTGGTGTATTGGCGGAAAGTGGGAAGTCCTACACGTATCCTCCACTTTGGGGCCCGCATAGTTATAATCAAGGCGCAGGACTTTACCGTATGTCAAATTTTGCCGGTTATGTCAAATACAATATGCCATTAGGGGCCAACTACGATAAGCCTCAATTATCAGATGAGGAAGCGTGGGATTTGGCAGCTTATGTGAATTCGATGCCTCGGCCAGCTAAAGATTTGAGTCAAGATTGGCCGGATATCGCGGGTAAACCTTTTGATCACCCTTTTGGTCCTTATGCGGATCCATTTACGGAAGAACAACATAAATATGGGCCGTATAAGCCGATAAAAGAGTGGATTGCTAAACACAAGAAGTCTAAAAAATAAACGAATGAACTCGAGAAGAAAATTTTTACAAGGGGGAATCCTGACAAGTGTTGCGGCTTTAACGCCAGCTGGGATACAGGCTAAAGCTGCAGCAGGAAATATGCCAGCGGCTAAATCAATTGCTGGATCAGGTCAAATCACGATTCTCCAAACAACAGATGTACACTGCCAATTGCATGCGCATGATGAATTGTTTTGGGAAAATAATGAGTTGACCTTCCGTAAAGCAGGCGGGTATCCACACATGGCCACCGCTTTGAAGAAATTAAAAGAGAAGAATCCAGAAAACACCATCACGTTAGATACAGGTGATATGTTCCAAGGTAGTATGCTTTCGGTGAAAACAACTGGTCAAGCATTTGTACCCTTGTTAAATGCGATGGATTATGACCTTTATTTACCGGGAAACTGGGAGGTGGTCTATTACAAAAAGAATATGCAGAAATTATTGGGAGGGCTCTTAGCTCCTAAAATTTGTGCGAATATGTACCATGATTTAGGGGATGGAAAGAAAGGCGAACTGATCTTTCAACCTTATCAAATCATGCACCGCATGGGGGTTAAAATTGGTTTTCTAGGTTATACAGATCCATTAGTTCCATTGCGTCAATCACCGATGTATTCGAAAGGAATTGTATATACCAAACCTGAGGATAACCTCAAGGAATACGTGACCTTATTGCGTGAGCAAGAACAATGTGACTTTGTGATTATTCTATCTCATTTGGGATTATCTCAACAAATTGCCTTAGGAAACAACCCGGATTGTCAAGGGGTGGATTATATTTTCGGGGCAGATACGCATGAGCGTATTCGTAAACCGATTCAAGCAGAATATACCAAGATTGTTGAGCCAGGGGCTTTTGGTTCGTTTGTGGGCAAACTAGATATCCAAGTTAAAGATGGTAAAGTCTTAGGTTCCACCTATGAATTAATTGAAGTGGATCCCATCAAATACCCTGCTGATCCGGCGATAAAGACCTTAGTGCAAGACTTAGAGAAACCGTACAAGGAAGAAATAAATAAAGTATTAGGGTATAGTACCGTTCCACTTTACCGCAACTTTGTTGTGGAGAATACCATTGATACGATGATCGTAGATGCATTAAAATGGAAGGTGAATGCGGATGTCGTTTTATCTAATGGATTCCGTTTTTGCCCTCCAAGAGTTCCAGGAAAGGATGGTAAAGTAGCTATTACAGAGGGTTATTTATATGATATGTTACCTGTGGATAGTACGATTCGTACGGCGAAGGCTTCAGGCCAACAAATTTTAGATTGGTTGGAAAAAGAAATGCAGAACGTATTTGCGCAAGATGCTTCCAAGCGCTTTGGCGGTTGGCTTATTCGTTTCAAAGGGATGCAAGTGGAATTTAAGGCATTTGATCGGGTAGGTGAACGCGTGAAAAAGGTGACTATTGCTGGCGAAGCCTTAGATAAAAACCGGATGTACACGTTGTGTGCTTGCGAGCGCGATGGTGATCCCGAGGATATGTTGTGCCGCATGAAGGGAGTAAAGGAGCCAACAAATACGGCGTATACATTACACTCCATGATGAAAGAGTATTTAACTAAATTCTCTCCAGTGACACCTGTCTTGCGTCACGATGCGAAGATTCTAGATGGCCCTCAAGATTTATTGAGCCAAGTGACGGGGGTGGATTATACGTTTAGATAGACGTCAGACGTTAGACGCTGGACGTCAGATTAAGTTTAGAATTAAAAAAGCTAGTCATTGGTAAATTCCATGACTAGCTTTTTTAATTCTAACTTTTTAAAGTCAACCTCTTAGACAAACATCCGACGTCTAAAGTCTAAGGTCTAGCGTCAAATTTTAATGCGGCAACTGATCTCTAAACTTGCCATACACCCAAGTTCCTGCCGTAGCGCTTAGGATAACTACTAAGATAACGATAGCACCTGAACCTACTTGTGCGAAGAGAGGACCTGGGCAAGCTCCCGTTAATGCCCATCCTAGTCCAAAAATTAAGCCACCAATGATTTGGCCCTTATTGAATTTCTTGTCGGTGAACGTAATTTCCTCCCCGTGAATCGTTTTAACCTTCAATTTCTTGATTAAAAATACCGAGATAGCACCTACGACAACTGCAGTACCGATTACTCCGTACATGTGAAAGCTCTGTAAGCGGAACATTTCTTGAATTCGGAACCAGGAGATGATTTCAGCTTTAATAAATACGATGCCAAAAATAACTCCTACTAAACTATATTTTAAGTTATAGTACCACGGATGCTTTAATTCTGATTCATTTACACACATGGTGTCTAAAGAACGTACTTCGAAATCTGTCAGATTTGTGTCTTGATTTGGCTTATTTTCCATGTGAATTATAGGTGTAAGATGAATGGTAAAATGAAATTAGCCATGATAAATCCACCTATCATGAAACAGATGGTAGCTACTAAGGATGGCCATTGTAAGTCGGAAAGTCCCATGATTGCGTGTCCGGATGTACAGCCACCTGCATAACGTGCGCCAAATCCTACTAAGAAACCACCACCAATCATCATGACTAAGCCACGTAAAGTAAATAAGGATTCAAAAGAAAATAATTGTTCTGGCACCATGCCTGAGAAATTAGTGATGCCATAACTAGCTAATTCTTTTGCTAAATCTGGGTGCACGATTACAGCATCTCCTGATCCTAAATAAAGGGTTGAGATGATGCCGCCCACTAGAATACCTCCTACAAAGAAAAAGTTCCAGGATTCTTTTTTCCAATCATACTTGAAAAATGGGATGTTACTCGGTAAACATGCGGCACATGCATGGCGTAGGTTTGCCGAGATTCCAAAGTGCTTGTTACCTAAAATTAACAACGCCGGAACGATAAGTCCGATGATAATTCCTGCCGTATACCAAGGCCAGGGTTGGGTGATTGTTTCCATCATAGTAAGTTAAAATTTAGTTTTTAGTTTTCAGTAGTCAGTAATCAGTAATCAGTAATCAGTAATCAGTAATCAGTAATCAGTGGAAATATTTTGGCAAATTAATTCATTTGTGTCAAACCTCTCGCTTCTTAGCTCTTAGCTCTAAACTTGCTTTTGCAATCGTGCCAATCATAAAATAACCCAACACAGCAAAGTAAACGATGCTATTCAATGGCTTGCTGGTAATCGGGCAAGTGCCTGTAGCACAACCAATATCTCGCCAGTAGAAATATCCGCCGATGCCGCCGAATATTACACCTAAGATTTGCCAACCGTTATTTTGAATGAACTTCTTCATATTCCACATCATCGTGATCTTTAGCAGTTGATTTTTGAATAGGTACTCCGCAACCTTGCGCACCGCATCCTGCGTTTAAAAGCGCCATTCCTACCAGCACGAGACCGAGCATACCCATGAGCATGTCATTACCTCGATAGGCTTCTATCAAGGCATATCCTCCAAATACGAGGCGAATGATACGCATAACATTCCAATTCTGTGTCAAAGCTGTGAACATATTCTGATTTGTTAAAAGCCCAGGCATTACCTGGGCTTATTGAGCACATTGATTAATCTTGATACACAAGCATATCGTGTAAACCTCCTCCGTTAAATACCTCGGACAATCCAGCTTGTTTTAATAAGTTCATGGCCATTCCTGAGCGGTTACCACTACGGCAATAAACCACAATTGGACCATTCATTTCCTTGAATTCATCAATGCGTAAAGGAATAATTCCCAACGGAATATTGATCGCTCCTGCATAATGTCCACTGGCAAATTCGCCTGTTTCACGTACGTCAACAACCGTAGTTGCTGGATTTGCTAATAACTCTTCCATGCTTACAAAAGGGTAGAAGGACAAACAAAATCAGACACTTGGAACTTTTCTGACTCTTTGATCGCTTTAAAGCCACCATTGATATCAATTAAGTTGTCATATCCACGAGCTCTTAAGGTAGAGTTGAAAATCATCGAACGGTAACCACCCGCACAGTGTACGAAGTAGGTCTTGTTTTTATCGATTTTCAACATGCTATCATTAATGAAATCCAAAGGAGCATTTTCTGCATCAATCACGTGCTCAGATAAATATTCTGAATTCTTACGTACGTCGATGATTTCACCTTCTCCTGCTTGAATACGTTTGAATGCTTCAGCTGGTTCGATGGATTCGATTTGGTCAAATTCTTTTCCTGATGCTTTCCAAGATGCAAAACCACCTTTTAGATATCCGATTGTGAAGTCATAACCAACACGCGCTAAACGTGTGATTACTTCTTCTTCGCGGCCTTCATCAGTAACCAACAAGATTTCTTGCTTAATGTCTGGAATCATTGCACCCACCCATGGAGCAAATGATCCATCGATTCCGATATTGATCGAGTTAGGGACAAATCCCGCTGCGAAAGTCTGTGGATCGCGTGTATCTAAGATCAACGCGCTCGTTTCGTTCGCAGCTGCTTCAAATCCTTCTGGACTTAAGGCATGTTGGCCACGCTCTAACACTTTATCAATCGAGTCATATCCTTGAATATTCATCAATACGTTCAATGGAAAGTAAGCGGGAGGAGCAACTAATCCTGTCAAAACCTCTTTAGTGAATGATTCTTTTGTTAAAGCAGGATTCAACGCATAGTTCGTTTTCTTTTGGTTACCCAATGTATCTGTTGTCTCTTTACTCATGTTTTTACCACATGCAGAACCAGCACCGTGTGCAGGATATACGATGATATCATCTGCTAACGGCATGATTTTGTTACGCAAAGAGTCGAATAAATGACCTGCTAAAATTTCTTGAGTCAAATCAGCCTTTACTTTTTGAGCTAAATCTGGACGACCTACATCACCGATGAATAAGGTATCACCTGAGAATAAGCTTGTTTCTTTTCCATTCTCATCGATCAAAAGGAAACAAGTTGATTCCATCGTATGTCCTGGTGTATGAATGACACGGATTTTAGCGTTTCCTAATGGAAATTCTTGACCATCCGTTGCTGTGATACACTCAAATTGGCAAGCTGCATTAGGTCCGTAAATGATCGGAGCACCTGTTTTTGCAGATAAGTCGATGTGTCCTGAAACGAAGTCAGCATGAAAGTGTGTTTCAAATACATACTTGATTTTCGCTCCATTGCGCTCTGCTTTTTCGATGTAAGGTTGTACCTCGCGAAGTGGATCGATGATCGCTGCTTCTCCGTTGTTCTCGATGTAGTAAGCACCCTGTGCTAAACATCCCGTGTAAATTTGTTCTACTTTCATTTTCGTAATTATTATGCTGTGAATGTGTTTAATCTATTTCAAGGGGAAGGCCAACTGTTGGATCAGGATGTAAATACCCATCACCAAAACAAACCATCCAAAACCTACTTTTAATTTATTTCCGTCTACTTTTTTACTAATTATATCGCCGAAGAATATACCTACAATCGCTAGCCCTGTAACAGTTAGTAACAAGTTCCAGTCTATGGCATGATGTCCCAAGTCACCCGTAAAGCCAATTAATGATTTTGCCGCAATGATTAAAAGGGAAGTGCCCACCGCTTGTTTCATGGATAATTTGGAAAGCATTACTAAAGCTGGGATGATTAAGAATCCACCACCGGCGCCAACTAATCCAGTCAAAGTACCAACAACAGCTCCTTCAATCAAGATCATTGGGTAATTGAATACTTGTTCCTCTTCTACATAAGTACCTAGTTTCTCCTTTTCACATTGCTCGCATTTACCGCGAATCATAGAGATAGAAGCCGCTACCATTAAGATGGCGAATAAAACCATCATTAATATAGATTTGGTGACCACAAAATCTCCTAAAGTAAATACTTCTGCAGGAATTAAGGGTACGATGAATTTACGCGTGGCATATACCGCTGCAATGGATGGTATACCAAAGATGACCGCAGTTTTTACATTAATCAATCCTTGCTTGTACTTAGGGAAGGCGCCTACTAATGAACTTGCCCCTACCACAAATAATGAATAAGCTGTAGCAAGAATAGGATCCACCCCAAATAAATATACCAAAACAGGTACCGTTAAAATGGATCCACCACCACCGATTAAACCGAGTGAGATGCCGATGAGTAGGGAAGCGAAATAACCTATAATTTCCATGCGTGTCTTATTTGTTTTTGTTGATACAAATTTGAAGGTATTTTTAATGCTTATTCGTGATTTTTATCACAAGCCTAAAAAAAGTTTAAATCAAAAATGGAAGTTCATAATAAGGTTAAAATTACTCATATTGACCTTGTTAATGATGTATTTTTCGTTCTGATATGTTTCGCCTTGATTTGATTTATGCACATATAAGGCTTGAATTTCAAGCCCCTCCAGGAAGTTGATGAATTCATACGTTAAATCTACATTCAATTGGGTATAACTCGGTAAGCCATATTTATTCAACGCATAATTCTTCACATCAGGTAATTGGAAGTATCCATAACTCAAATTCGCCTTTAGAGGAAAATCTGGGAAGGTGTAGATTACTTTGCCAACTAACGCATGCAAATCACCAAATCCTTCATTCCGTTCACGTGGCATAAAGGTGTAAAATGGATCACGGCCCCATTCGCGTGGCATTAAATAACGTCCATCCGCTGTAATTCTCGTATAGCTTAAAGAGGTATTCCAGGCAGATTTTTCATAGCCTATTTTAGCACTTATCACGTTTGACTTTTGATCTGGAGAAAAATAGGTTTTTGATGGATCCTCATTGCCTCCTTGATTGACCGCTTGTTGATGCGTGTATTGCAATCCTGCCACCCATTCATTTTTTTTCCAATCCCATTGGATCATGCTGGTATTGAATACATTTTCAACTAATACATTCCAAAATTTGATGGATTGGTTTTGGGGTAGTTGGTGCGTATAACCCAATAAGTAAATTCCTTTGGACTCAATATTTCCCTTATAATTTCCTTTTACTCCATTGGTATTGACTCCATTAGGGTAAATTCCGATGGATTCACCGATTCCATACCAATCCACGGTACCGCGTGGGGAGATTTCATACAAGTAGCCACCTTCCAATTTATTTTTTTTACCGGGAAAGATTTCCCCATACAATCCACCTACTTCAGTCGGTCGCATCCGGCCGTCCTGCAGGTTGATAAATGGCGTATTAATTAATTGTTTTCCAGCTGTAATATGTGATTTTTTGAAATTGTATTTCAGGTATAGTTCCTCGAGACGATCTAAATCATTTTTATTTGTCAGGTCCTCCAAATCAAATAATGAGGTCTCGTATCGACTCGCAGTTTGGGTATATGGATCAATTTGGGCCATGTTGGAAGAGCCAACATTATAGATAAAATAACCACCCACACCCATTTGAAAGCCTTTAAATGAAGCAGTTTCGTAGAATAATCCTCCACCTGCAGCATGTGCATAGGCATCGGTGAGATGTCCTTGGTTTTCAGTGGCCATGAAAAAATACCTTAGGTTACCATGTACTTTCCCATGTTTGAAGGCAAATAGGAGGGAGCTTGAATCTTCCGCCACACTTTTTTTGCCTTTCCAAAGATGCGGTGTCGTATGAATTTCTTGATGTTGGGCTACTATATGTGCCGTATTAATCAAAAGGAATATGAAAATTAAGGTGAAATGTTTAGGCATGCTTATTGTGTTTAGGCATGCAAATTGTCACTTAATTTAATTTTCAGTCGTGATGTATATCACAGTCCCTTCAAATTGATGATTTCAATTTGGTTTTTATTGATTTTAATAAATCCTTTTTCGGCAAGTTTTTTCATCAACCGCGAAATAACCTCACGCGAGGAGTTTAATTCCGTAGCAATATCTGTAAATGAAACCTTGATGACATTACTTTTTAAACTCTTTTGATGTTGTTTTAAATACCATAACAAACGCTCGTCCAAATTACGAAAGGCAATGTGGTCAAGTGTATCCAACAATTCCTCAAATCGCGAACGATAAGTTTCTAAAACGAACTGATACCAAGATTTATATTTGGCAGCCCATTCATCCATTAATTCGACTGGGATGGTAAGGACTTCCGTGTCCACCAATGCCTTCGCCATAATCTGGCTATTGAGATTGCGGGATGCGCAGGTCATGGAAATCGCACAGGCTTCTCCCGGGTGCAGGTTGTACATAAATACTTCATTTCCCTCATCATCCTCACGAAAAACTTTAATGATTCCTTTGGTAACTAATACGGCCGAGCGAATACTTTGGCCTGTTTTCATCAGAAAATCATCCGCTTGAAATTTTCGGATCACACCTACTTGTTGGATCTTCTTCTTTAACTCAGGCTCGAAATTGGCAAGTATATCTAATTCCATGGCTTTGTTTTTAAATTCCCCAGACTAAAGTCTGGGGTTATTATCTATGTTATTAACCCCAGACTTTAGTCTGGGGAATTCCTAATAAGCAATCACTTTTTTCTCCCGACTACTTTCCATCGCCGCATCGATCACCCGCATGCTATTGATTCCATCTTGAACGGAAACCGATGGTGTCGCATCGCCGCGTAAAGATTGATAAACATTTTCATAAAAGGCCATAAAATCGCCTTTTTCAGAAACTACCCGGTCAGGATTCGAACCATCTACATGTATCAAACCGTAATCAGAAGGACTATCCAGTCCCCATTCTTTTCCTTGTGGCTTTAGACCTGCATCGAGGTCAATTTCTTGTCGGTCTGAACGAGTCTTGATAAAGCTGCCCAATTTGCCATGCAACTGAAACGCAGGAATCGGCGCTTTGAAATAATAGCCTGCCTTCAATCGAACACGCATTTCTGGGTAATACAGTAATATCTCAAACAAATCTTCTACCTCCGTACCCGGACGTGTTTTACGCAAGTCGGCAAATACATGCGTCGGTTTTCCAAACAAATGCAAGGCCTGATCAATGATATGCGGCCCCAAATCAAATATGATTCCAGCCCCCGGCCCAGGAACTTCCTTGTGCATTTTGGGCGATTTGATTCCATTAAAGCGATCAAAGTGAAATTCCGCTTCAACCAATTCGCCCAGTTGGCCCGATTCGTATATTTTTTTAACCGTTAAAAAATCTGAATCCCAACGGCGATTTTGGTAGACAAAAATATGTTTTCCAACCTCTGAAGCTATTTGTTGCAATTCCAATGCTTCGGCTGTCGAGTTCGTAAATGCTTTTTCAACTACGACATGTTTACAAGCTTTCAATGCTTTGGAGGCATATTCGAAATGCGTGGGGATGGGGGTATTGACGATAACTAATTCAATATCAGCATCTTGGATGACTTCGTCTAGCGAATCATACGAGTGTGTTCCAGGATAGGCTTTTTGAATGTTTTTTTGGCTGCGTTCGTAGGAGCCAACGAGCTCGAAGCCGGGATGAATTTCAAGGAAAGGGGCGTGAAAAATGCGTCCCGACATCCCATAGGATAATAATGCGGTTTGAATTGCTTTCATGAAGTAAAAATAAGAAATTTAGGGCTTTGATATACAAACCTATTCAGATGAAAAAAATACTCGTTTTTGCTTTCGTGAGTTTTGGGGCATTTGCTCAGCAACCACTTGTTTCGCATATCTACACGGCAGATCCTTCTGCCCACTTATTTCAAGGAAAAATCTACATTTATCCATCGCACGACATTGATGCAGGTGTCAAAGAAGATGACATGGGCAGCCATTTTGCGATGAATGATTATCATGTGCTATCACAAACTACGCCCGCTGGCCCTGTGACAGATCACGGAGTCGCATTAAAATTAGCAGATATTCCATGGGCGGGTAAGATGCTTTGGGCACCAGATGCAGCAGAATCCAAAGGACAATATTATTTATATTTCCCTGCCAGAGATAAAGAAGGCATTTTCCGCATCGGAGTAGCTAGTTCGGCTAAACCGGAAGGCCCATTTAAAGCGGAGCCTAATTACATCGAAGGTACTTACAGCATTGATCCTTGTGTATTTAAAGATGCTGATGGATCTCATTACATGTATTTTGGGGGTATTTGGGGAGGCCAATTGCAACGCTGGAAAATGGGGCATTATATGGCGAATGATGATAGCCAACCGGCAAGCGATCAGCCGGCATTGATGGCCAAGGTGGCTAAGCTCGATAAAAATATGAAGGTGTTAGCCGAAAAGCCACGTGATGTGCAGATTTTGGATGCGGCGGGAAAAGTACTTTTATCCTCCGATCATGACCGTCGGTTTTTTGAGGCTGCTTTCGTCCATCAATATAACGGGAAGTACTATTTCAGCTATTCCACAGGCGACACCCATAACATTGCCTACGCAACAGGATCAAGTCCTTATGGGCCATTTACGTATCAAGGTGTGATTTTAAAACCGGTTAAAGGTTGGACCAATCACCATTCCATAGTCGAGCAAAATGGCAAATGGTATCTCTATTTCCATGACGTACAATTATCAGGCAGAACGCATTTACGCAATATCAAAGTAACTGAATTGAAGTATCGCGCGGATGGATCAATCGAAACGATCACGGCCTATTAATTAAATACCTATATTTAGGTCTATGAATCGAATAGATCTTCCCTGGATAAATCAGATTAAACAACACCGACAGCCCGATGGACATAAAAAATCTTTCGGGCATGTGTTGATTATCGCCGGAAGTCCAGGTAAAGTTGGCGCCGCTTTATGTGCGCAAGAATATGCACCTGATGTGGCTGTTCGCCTAGGCGCTTATATTCATGGTTTATCGGGGGATTTGGCGATACAAAAAAAATCGAAGGCCAGTTTAGTGGCCTCCGACTTGATTGATCATTTGAGTGAAATTAGGCTGTTAGACTAAGATTGCTTTCGCGTATTCCACACATTTTTTCACTTCTGCCACGGCATCTGAACCAGCTGGAATGTCGTATTCCAATTCGATTGTAGCCGGGAATTTGTATTTGTTTTTCTTCATGGCCGTTAAGATCTCCTTTAATGGAGTATCTCCTGTGCCCCACACCAAGTTTTTCGCCCCGTTTTCTTTCGATGTACGGTCTTTGATGTGCAATGAAGTGATACGATCTTTTTTCGCTTCTAGTAAGGCTAATAAACTTGCCGTTGTATGTGGCGCACCTACCGCGATGTAGTGACCAGCATCTAAGTTCATGGAGTTATAAGGTGATTGTGCCAAAGCTTCATCAAAAGCCGTGTCCTTTACTTGTAAATGGGCGTGATATCCGAAATAGATACCGTGTTTCGCACCTAGATCTCCTAGACGTTGGGTTTGTTTCGGGTCAGTTGGCAATTCAACCGTCACCGATTTAGCCCCTAAAACCTTAGCAGATTTTAATGCATATTCTACTTCGCCATCTGAATTGTTCGGGCCAAAGGCATTGGGCTTATAGGCATAAACACTAATGCCAGCTTTATCCAATTTCGCGCGAACTTCTTTGAATTTGTCCATAGAAACTGATTCACGCCATGCCTTAACATCTTCTTGGTATTTTTTCATGGCTGCACGTTGCTCGTCGGTGAGCGTAGGACGCGGCTGGCCTGGAACCCAACGCATCTGTACCGGATTTACTGGCTTGCCAGCATATTCCTCAACCGCATCGCCCATTAATTCAGTCGCTGAAATGCCGCATTGTGTTAAGTATCCGATGATATCATCAATGGATCCTGGCATGCTGCGGTATGAATACGTGATGCAACCGATTTGAACGCCACCAAATTTCGAATCTGGTTTCGCTGAGCCAAAGGCAAAGGCTGCTGGTTTGGCAAATAAAAGGCCTAAAGAGGCAAGGGAGCCGGCTGCTAAAAATTGCCGACGGGAGTTATTGTAATTCTTTTTCATAGGAGTACAGGTTTGTTAACTCAAGTATAGGAATCCTTTTTGATAATTGTATCCTTTGGTCAAAATTTTGCGACGAAATCTTTAGGAGGTGAGAAGTAAGAGGTAAGAAGTAAGAGTTTTACTAAATCAAAACACCTCTTACCTCTCACCTCTCACCTCTCACCTCTCACCTCTTACTTCTTACCTCTCACCTCTCACTTCTTACCTCTCATCTCAATCTTCGTTTGCGGCTCAAATGAATTCACCACCTCGACCACCTCTGGTTTCCATGTAAAGGTCCAGCGATGGGGGCTTTCGAAGTAGCGAAGCGTGATTTCGAGCGATTGATCGTCTAATTGTCGGTAGCTACCTGCATAATCAAAAGGGGCTATTTTGGCTAAATCCACCCGTGCTGCGCGTAGCATGTAGGGGCCAACCAGTTGTGATTTTCCAATACCCCAAGTTCTGAATCCTAGTTTAAAGGCATGCTGGGTAGAATCTTTGGTCGTGATGATTAATTCGGCCGCTTCTCCTTTGGTTTTGATTTGCATGCGCGCAAAATCAAACTGATTCTTTTCTAAGGTAATCGCTGCTTGTAAGTTTTTGAATGGAAGCTCATTTGTAGGAGCATCCAGTTGTCTCGACGCATTAAATTGCTTTAATGAAGCTAAAGCCTTTGGATTGGGAGCTAATGCTTTTGCTTGAAATTCCGGCAATAAATGTTGCCACACTTGGTTCAAGTCATCTGGTAAGTCATGTGACTCTGAGGTAATAATCAAAACCGCATCTTGTTCAGGCATCATTAAGATATACTGGCCAAAGGCCCCATCTCCACGAAATGAATTATTCCGGCTCCGCCAAAACTGATAGCCATATCCTTGAATCCAATCTGCATATTGTCCAGTTGCCCGTTTTTCTGCCGATGCATCCGGCTCTTGGTCGATGTGCTTGCTGGTTGCCTCTTCCACCCAAGCAGCAGGAAGTATTTGTTTGCCTTCGAACTTTCCTTTGTTTAGATAGAGTAATCCCAGTTTAGCCATGTCTTCCGTTTTGACGCGGATCCCCCAGCCACCTACGTTGATGCCTTTTTGATCCGATTCCCAATCAATTCCAGTAATATGTAATGGATCTAATAAGCGTGGTTTTAAATAAGCCAAAGTCGTTTCGCCAGTCACTTTCTGAATAATGGCGGAAAGCATATAGGTTGCCAGCGTGTTATAAAGGAATTTCGTACCAGGTTTGGCTACAATCGGGTGATTCAAGAAACCACGAATCCAGTCGGGCTGCATGACGATGACACTGCGAAGTGGTTCTTTTTCATGGCCAACTGACATCGTCAATAGATCTTGGACGCGTAAATCTTGAAGAAAAGGTTTGTCCTTTAGGTCTGCATATTCCGGGAAAAATGAAAGTACTTTATCTTGAACGCTGAGTCGTTTTTCTGCGACTGCAAAACCAATTGCTGTAGAAGTCCAGCTCTTGGAAACGCTGTACATCGAATGCACTTTATCCGCCGCATACGGTTTCCACCACGCCTCGGAAACCACCTTCCCATGCCGAATGAGCATATAGGAATGTAATTCATGGCGTTTGGGGTCAATTTTTTCGATGTATTGTTGGATCGCTGCAGATGAAATTCCTTCCGCTTCGGGTGTACTGCGAGGTAATGATTGGGTGAAGGCGGGTAGGGCCAACAAGCTTATTAGGCCTATTAGGAATAGTTTTTTCATGGTTTATCGGTTTAAAGCAGGCTAAATGTATGAAAAATGCGGTAAATTGTTGGCTGTTTATTTCCCCTATGTCCACAGAAATCGTTGCGCATGTCATTCATTTATCGGCCTCTTACGGGCCGCATGAAGTGCTGAAAGACATTTCGTTTGAGATAGGTGCCGAAGATTGTTTGGCGGTTGTAGGGCCGATGGGTTCTGGGAAAACAACGTTGGCCAAAGCACTTTCAGGTCGTTTGTTTCGAAAAGGGGAGGTGTGGTTTCAGGGATCATTTGTGTTGTATGTGGAGCAGCAACATCACTTTAAGAATCGCAGTAATATTTCTGAATTTTATCTCCAACAGCGTTTTAATTCAGCTGATTCGGAAGATTCGTATACCGTTCGAGAGGAATTGGGTGAACTTGATGTGGCTGCATATGTGACCATGTTTAAGCTAGATGGCTTGTTGGACAAGCCATTATTGCAACTTTCCAACGGCGAGAATAAACGCTTGCAGATTGTGAAAGCATTAGGCCAAAGGCCCGATTGGTTGTTATTAGATAATCCGTATTTAGGTTTGGATGTAGCTGGCCGGGCGGTATTGTCGGCAGGATTAAGTCAATTACAAGCGCAAGGCATCCGATTCATCCTGTTTTTATCGGGAGGGGATATTCCTGAATTTGTGAATCGAGTGTATAGGCTTCGCAGGGATGTTCCTGTGATCCCCAAGCTAAAGCATCAGGATGAACATTTTAACTCCATGCTTCAGCATGAGAAGAGAAATAATAACCCCGGGCTTCAGCATGGGGAGAGAAATAATAACCCCGGGCTTCAGTCTGAGGAGGAAAATAATAACCCCGGGCTTCAGCCTGGGGATTTAGACGATTCCCCGCTTGTTTCTTTACGAAACGTCACGATTCGTTATGGATCCAAAACCATTTTAGATCAGTTTTCGTGGACGATTAACCGAGGGGAGCGTTGGGTTTTAAAAGGGCCAAATGGCGCAGGAAAGTCTACTTTATTGAGTTTGATAACAGCTGATAATCCACAATCCTATGCGCAGGATATCACGTTGTTTGGTCGAAAGCGGGGTACGGGGGAAAGTATTTGGGACATCAAACGGAATATAGGGTATGTCAGTCCGGAAATGCATTTGTATTTCAAGGAAACAGGAACTTCGTTTGCCGTGGTGGCTTCGGGTTTGTTTGATTTATTGGGGGTCACTCGCAAGGTGAACGAGCAACAAACTGAGCAGGTGGATGCCTGTTTGGCGATGTTTGGTTTGGGATATTTACGTAATCGTCCTTTTCATACGCTTTCCACGGGAGAGCAAAAGATGATTTTGATTGCGCGGGCATTTGTGAAGAATCCACCGTTATTGATTCTGGATGAACCTTGTCAGGGTCTAGACCAAGAACAAGTCCAACGGGTCAAAGATGTCATTGATCAGCTTGCGGCGACATCGGATATGACGCTAATCTTTGTTTCACATTACGCAGAAGACGTTCCGAGCTGTGTTACAAAGGAGATTAGTTTGTAGAGACGCGAAACTTCGCGTCTATTCCCCAGGCTAAAGCCAGGGGTTATAACCCCAGACTTCAGTCTGGGGAATTGAAGCTTCGCATCTCAAACTTTGGCAATCCTGAAAAGGTTTGCCAAAGAAAAAAACGCGAGGTGTCGCGACTCTACGCAAATGGATTACTGATCGAAGGACTCGGCTGGCTAAACCATTTCGGGCCTTGCGCTGTCATATACACACAATCTTCAAGTCGTACTCCGAATTCCCCAGGGATCGCAATCGTAGGTTCAATCGAGAAACACATCCCCACTTGCAGCGGTAATTTATTCCCCTTAACCATATTTCCCCATTCATGCCCATCCATTCCGATACCATGTCCGGTGCGGTGTGGAAGTCCTGGTAGTTTATACTCTGGGCCATAACCCGCTTTGACTAAAGTTCCTCTGGCCGCCAAATCCACATTTTCACATGGCGCACCCAATACTGCCGCCTCAAATCCGGCATGTTGGGCCCTTTTTTCTAAATTCCAAATGTCAATTTGTTTCTGCGATGGCTCACCAAAAACCACGGTCCGCGTAATATCGGATTCGTATCCATCCACTTGGCAACCGCAATCAAGCATGACCACATCACCTTTTTTTAAGACTTGTGGTCGGGAACTACCATGTGGAAAGGAAGTCGCCACCCCAAAAGTTACGGATGCAAAACCGTGCTGGGCGCCCAATTCAGTGTGTTTTTGAGCTATTTTTTGACTTATCTGACGCGGATTGCAACCTTCTGTTAACGCCGCAATTCCCGCTTGAATGGCTACGGTGGTGATGTCATTGGCCCGCTGCATGAGGGCGATTTCGGTGGGGGATTTAATAAGCCGACAAGCCACCGAGATGGGATCGCCGCTCACGAGTTCAAAGGAAGGACCTGCCTTGCGGAGTCCGTCCACAATGAAAAAGCGAGCTTGTTCTTCGATGCCAATTTTCCCTTGGCGGAATCCTAGATCTTGTATGGTTTTGATGCACAGTTGGAACGGGTTTTCATCCTCGTGCCAGGTGCGAATTTGCATGCCAACTTTAATCATTTCGAGTAATCGGTCTTCCTCGAAGTATGGGCAAATGTAGGTTAACTCTCCTTTGGCAGGTAAAATCACTAACATGCTTCGCTCGGATGGGTACCAACTCAGCCCTGTAAAATACTGCATGCTGGTTCCTGCATCCATGATGAGGGCAGCCATTTTGTTTTGCTGAAGTAGGGATTGTGCTTTTTGGATACGACCCAAACGTTCTTCGATGCTAATCGGTGATGCAGGATGCAGGTCATTCGATGTAAAAATGGGGAGGTGAGTAGCTAGGGCGCTCATCCCGATGCTATTTTGAAGGAATTGTCTACGTGCAATCATTTGCGTCTGAGGTATATCGGCTAAATTTAGAATTAATTCCACGAAACTGATAATCTGTGGTCTTTTTTTGGCAAATTTGTTGCTGTTTATCACACCGCATGCGCTTACTTTTCATTCGTTTTTCGGCTATTGGAGATATTGTTTTGGCATCTGCGGCTTTCCGTTGTGCCAAACAGCAATTGCCCGGCGTCGAAATTCATTTGTTGACCAAGCGTTCCATGAAGGCCGTGACGGAGGCGAATCCGTACATCGACCAATTCCATTATTTTGATTCGGATTTAGCAGCAACCATTGAAGAGTTGAAAGGCTATTCCTTCGATTATATCGTTGACCTACACAAGAATCTGCGCAGTTTTCGCATCCGATTAGCCTTGGGTGTACCGGTTTTGGCCTATAACAAACTGAGCGTTGAGAAGTTTTTATTGACCAAATTCCAAGTTAACCGCATGCCCGATCGGCATATTTCCCTTCGCAGTGTGGACGCATTAGCTCCGCTGGGGGTAGTGTACGATGGAAAAGGGCTCGATTACTTCATTCCAGCGGGTACTCAAGTGTCAGGATTATTCCCCGAAGGATATGTGGCCTTGGTTATAGGTGCCTCGTATGCCACGAAGAAATTGCCCTTGGAATCACTCAAGCAATTAGTCAAGCTTATTCCTCATCCCATCGTATTGATCGGTGGTCCAGAGGAAAAGGTAGAAGGTGCTGAAATTGCGGCACTAGATCCTGATCGGATACTAAATACATGTGGAATGTATTCCTTACATGAATCCGCCGCTTTGGTTCGCGATGCGCGTCTGGTCATTTCACATGATACGGGCATGTTATATATCGCCTGCGCTTTTGAGAAAAATGTGATAGCGATTTGGGGTGCGACTTCGCCAGCCCTCCAAGTGGAGCCATTTATGCCCGAAAACTCTAAAACACGCGTTTTTCAAGCGATAGTACCTAATCTAACTTGCCAGCCCTGTTCTAATTTCGGCACCAAAACCTGCCCTAAAGGTCATTTCAATTGTATGAAACAGCAGGATTTGCCAGCGATTGCGCGGCAAGTAGGGGAGATGTGGGGAAGTGAATAAAGGATTTGTTAATCATTGGTGACAATGAAGTATTTGATTTGTTTATTTATTGCGATTGTTGGTTTATGTGCGTGTGAACCAGACAGTCCTGTATTGACCACACGAAGCAATACTTTACCTCAAGCTTCTAAGGGCTACCCGATCAATCATACCTATTATTCGTTGTCCTATGTGGCTGCACACCGCCAATCCGAATTCGCCTTCTATTTTTTAACACCTGAAAGTATTAATGGCGGCCAAAAACGAACGGATGATTTTCGTATAGACCCTAAGGTTAAGTCAAATCCAGTTTCAAGTACAGCGTATGTAGGTATTGGGTATGATCGTGGGCATCTCTGTCCAGCGGCAGATATGTCCTTAAATCTAAAAGCTATGTCTGAGACGTTTTATATGTCCAATATGTCGCCCATGACCCCTTCGTTTAATCGGGGAATTTGGGCAAGTTTAGAAGATTGGGTTCGAAGTGCTGCTTTATCAAATAAAGGTCTATATGTGGCTACAGGGCCAATTTTGTCTGGAAACTGCGGAACAATTTCAGGTGGCATTACGGTCCCTTGTACATTTTATAAAATTGCATTCAAGGATGGACCAAATCCAAAAATGATTGGATTTGTTCTGGCAAATGCAGGATCTTCCTTGGCGCTTAAATCATTTACTGTACCCATCGATGAAATCGAGCGTAGAACTGGTTTGGATTTCTTTCCGCAATTAGATGATTCGATAGAAAATAAGCTAGAAGGTGCAGTGAATTTGAGTGGTTGGAATTTGTAAGTTATTAAAGTCCAACGTCCAATGTCTAACGTCTAGAGTCCAACAAAAAACCCCCGACATTTCTGTCGAGGGTAGAAGAGCCTCCTGTCGGGATCGAACCAACGACCTACTGATTACAAATCAGTTGCTCTACCAGCTGAGCTAAGGAGGCGCATTTCGGTTTACAAAAGTAGTGTTATTCTCCTAAATCGCAAAACCGAAGTTTAAAAAAATTAACTTTTTTTCAGTTTCTCCAATTCTTTTTCCGCCGCCTCAATTTTCTTTTCTACCTCCGCACGCAGCTTATCACTGTTTTTCGACTTCGCAAAGAACTCTAAGTTATTGGTTAACACCGCAATATCATTTTCCAAGGTTTGGATCTTCTTACGCTGATCCGCCGATGGGGCAGAACCTTCGGAGGATGAACCTGCCGACTCCGTTTTCAATGATTTCAATTCAAATCCCCAGGCCGCTAATTGCTCCTTCGGCTGTGTCCGAGCCAAATCAATTAACGCATTCCACGAATTCCGGAAACTCTCTTGAACCGTTTTCACATCCTTACGTGGCACAAATCCAATGGCATCCCAATTGGCCTTGATCGTGCCCAACTTCGCTAATGAACTTGGATCGGTCAGCATCGCTGCCATCTCCGTCAATATCGCCTGCTTCGCAACTAAGTTCGCTTCAAACTCCTCATCCTTCGCACCTTTAGAGGCCGAACGCTTTAAGTTGAAATACGCATCACATGCCGCTTTGAATTTGGCATAAATGCTATCCTTTTGCTTCTCCGGTACATGACCGATATCCTTCCACTTTTTCTGTAATTCAATCACCTGATTCGTGATTTCCGCAGTATCCGTTCCCACCGCTACGATGCCCTCCACCTGCTCAATCAACAATTGCTTCGCGGCCAAATTAGCCTTACGCTCTGCATCAATCTTCGCAAAAAACTCACTCTTATGCTTAAAGAATAATTTCAGATCAGTCCAAAATTGGTGACTCACTTCCTTGCCTCCATCACGCGGTAAACCACCTTTCAGTTTACCCCACTGCTCTTGTAACGCTAAAACCGCTTTGGACGCTTGGTTCCATTCGGTGATTGTTGCCGACTGGAATGATGCGTAAGTATGCATCAAATCACCCAACTCCTTTTTGATCTTTAAATTCTCCTCAAATACAGCTTTGTTGGCATCATTAATCTGACGCTTTTGCTCAAACAACACATCCAACGATTTCTTCACTCGCTGCCACATCGCCTCATTTTCTTCACGTTGCGCCGGACCGATATGCTTGTATTCGTTAAATAATTCTTCCGCTTCCTTCAATAGGGCAGGAACTTTCGTTGAATTAGCTACGGATGCGGCTAATTTTTCCAATTTGGCCGCAATGATTTCCTTCGCTTGTAGATTCTTTTTGCGATCTAATTCCAACAGCTCATAAAAAATCGAACGGTTTGAATAAAAACGATCGACTAATGCATGGTATGACTGCCAAAGTGTTTGGTTCATCGGCCCCTGAACAGACCCCAATCCTTTCCACTCTTCTTGTATCTTTTTAAATGCCTTGAAACTCGCATTCACATGCGCCGGATCCGAATAATCATCCGCATCTACCAAGGTTCTTAAGTCATTGATTAAGCGCGTTTTGCCTTCCAAAGCTTTCTCGCGTGCCTTTTCCAAAGTTTGGAAAAAAGCTTGCTTCTCTGTCCGAAGACTAGCTAAAATTTGTTCTACCGCATGAATCGCCTCATCTTTGAAATCAAATCCTT
This sequence comes from uncultured Cytophagaceae bacterium, assembly GCA_903898715.1. Taxonomy (GTDB): domain Bacteria; phylum Bacteroidota; class Bacteroidia; order Cytophagales; family Spirosomataceae; genus Aquirufa; species Aquirufa avitistagni. The sequence goes on along the minus strand of CAIUGL010000103.1, from coordinate 1,056 downwards.
CATCAGAGCCTTCATTCGCTGATTTAAACGCCTCAATCGCTGCTTGCTTTTCCGCTTGCTTCAACTGATTCCATGCTTCTTTGACTTCCTTCGTGATCTCATCTACCTTTTTATAGGTCGCCGCATGCGCATGTGCCGACGCGATTTCTTTGATCTTGCCAAAGTAGGTTAAGAAATTATCCTTCGTAGCCACCGCCAAATCAAACAGGGGATATTCCACCTCTTTAACGGGTGAAGGTGCCTCGACAACTTTCGATAGCATTTCTACTGTCTCCGCTGGTGCCGCTTCTTCTACTTCGTTCGGAAGTGTTTCTGCTGTTTCTACATGAGATGCCTCGACTTCTTGGGAAAGTATTTCTACTGTCTCCGAGGTAAGTTCAGGCGCCTCTTCTTGTATCGAAGGTGTTTCTATCGTCTCAGATGGTACGGGTACGTTTTCTTCTTCAGCTGGATTCTGATCAGTCGTCATGTTGTCGTTGTTTGCGTTTTTAAACCAATTTTTCAAAAATACGCTCCATCGATACCGCATAGCCTAATTTTTCTTTTAGGTCAGCGATAGAAATGCGCTCTTGGGTCATCGTGTTGCGATCGCGAACTGTTACCGTCTGATCTTCCATCGTTTGGTAATCGACCACCACACAATACGGTGTCCCAATTAAATCTTGACGGGTATAGCGCTTGCCAATTGCTCCACCATCGTCGTACGTTGTATTAAAGGCAAATTTCATTTGATTCGTAATCTCTTGTGCTTTTTCAGCCAAGCCATCTTTCTTCACTAATGGCAATACCGCCACTTTCGTAGGCGCCAAAGCTGGGTGAATATTCAAATAAACACGCTGCTTCAAAGTTTCACCCTCGCCAGTTGTTTCTTCTGTATACGCATTGCACAAAATCGCTAAGAACAATCGATCTGCACCCACCGACGTCTCCACGACATAAGGAATGTAGTTCTGATTAATCTCTGGATCAAAATACTGTTGTTTCTTTTTCGATAATTCTTGATGCGCCTTCAGGTCAAAGTCGGTGCGGGAGTGTATCCCCTCCATCTCTTTAAAC
>CAIUGL010000102.1 GCA_903898715.1 uncultured Cytophagaceae bacterium | reverse complement strand
TTGTTAAGGAATTAAATATTGAAAGCCAGATAGAATTTTTGGATGTTATTCATGATACGATTGGAGACAGGACTAAGAACTTTGTCACAAAGGAATATTTGGATGTTCGTTTAATGGAGCTAGAATTAAAATTATCACTACAAATCGCAGCAACTAAAAACACCCTCATCCTTTGGATGTTTACCTTTTGGATTGGTCAGCTCATCGCGATGTTTGGTTTTTTATACCTGTTTCTAAAGCATTAAGCTTTTCGTTTGGCTAGAAAAAGCATACCTATTACCGATACGGCTAACATGCCCAAACTTGCTACGTCTTGCCAACGGACCATTTCGGGGTGATTAAGCAAATTGGCCCAAGAAGCCGCCTGCATCCCAGTCCATAAGGCAATCAGCGTCCGAGGCAACATGCCCAGCGTGCCTCCTACGAAAAATTGACGTAAGGGAACTCCCAAAAATGCCATTAAAGCATTTGTAATAGCAAAAGGAAAAACCGGAGATAGTCGAGCCAAAAATACCCAAGCAAAGGATTGCGCCTGAACGTTATCTAGAAAATCCCCTGCTTTAAACTTGACACGAATTAGTTCAATGAGTGCATCTCCTTTCATTTTTCTAGCCAAAGCATACCCAAGTAAGGAGGCTATGGCATAAGCGATAATCAAAGGAAATAATCCCGACCAACCCCAGACATAACCCGTGAACATCGCGAAAAAGGTCGTAGGACATAACGCAAGTCCCATGATGAAAACCGCACTAATCCAGAAAAATACAAATTCCACCAGCGAAAAATTGGTAAAAAAATTCGGGTTAGCTAAGGCAAAATAGCCCAACAACATACTTGAAAGAACGGGTAAGGCACCCATCCAAATGAGGTATAGAGTTTCAAGAAGGATTCGGCGGTTTTGGGGCATAGGGCAACAAATATACGCTTCTTTTCATAATCCAAGCCCTTTTGTCTACCTTTGCATGGCATTTTGCCCACCAAAAACACATCCATGGAAATCGCAATCATCAAATACAATGCCGGTAATGTGCAGTCGGTCATGTATGCATTGGACCGAATTGGGATGAAATACCAATGGACAGATGACGAAAAGTTGATAGCATCTGCCGACAAAGTCATTTTTCCAGGAGTGGGCGAAGCAAGTACGGCGATGGCCTATTTACGAGAAAAGGGATTGGATCAATTGATCCCCAAATTAAAACAGCCTGTTTTAGCCACCTGTATCGGTATGCAATTGTTGTGTCGCGATTCCGAGGAAAATAATACGAATTGTATGGGCGTTTTTGATGTGCCGGTGAAACGATTCGTAAGTGCCGACATGAAAATCCCACATGTAGGCTGGAATTCAATTCAAGCTTCTGGTGAGAATATCCTCATGGAAGGGCTTAAAAAAGAGGAATTTGTATATTTTGTCCACTCTTTTTACGCACCAGTTAATCCGTATACTTCTGCAACTTGTGATTATGCGCAACCATTTTCTGCCATGTTGCAAAAAGACAACTTCTATGCCGCACAATTCCACGCAGAAATATCAGGAATAGTCGGTCAAAAGATCATTCAAAACTTCTTAGCGCTTTAATCTATGTTCCAACTCATTCCAGCCATCGATATTATTGGAGGACAATGCGTTCGGTTAACGCAAGGGGATTACCAACAAAAAAAAGTTTACAGTTCTGATCCTTTAGAAATTGCCAAAGCATTCGAAGGAGCCGGAATCCAACGACTGCATTTAGTTGACTTAGACGGAGCGAAAGCAAAAGAAATTGTTAATGCTGCCGTTTTAGAGCGTATTGCGTCGAACACTTCCCTGCATATTGATTTTGGCGGCGGGGTACAATCAGACGAAATGATTGACCGAGCTTTTTCAGCCGGTGCAGCACAAATTACGGCGGGGAGTATAGCTGTACGGAATCCTGAATTAGTTCATGGTTGGTTCAAAAAATACGGAACAGATAAAATCATATTAGGTGCTGATGCACACAACGAGCAAATCGCTGTGTCCGGTTGGCAAGAAAATTCAAACATTTCCATTTATGATTTTCTCACCGATTATCAAGCGGCTGGAGCTCAATATGTCATTTCAACTGACGTAGCGAAGGACGGTTTATTGCAAGGTCCGAGCTTTGATTTATATGAAAAAATCCAGGTAAATAACCCTGGATTAAATATAATTGCGAGTGGTGGAGTTGCCAACTTATCAGATTTGGTACAATTACGCGAAATGAGTTTATTCGGTGTGATTGTTGGCAAAGCCTTTTACGAGGGCCGCATTACACTGGAAGATTTAGCCACTTTTGCCAAAGAATCTCTATGCTAACGAAACGAATAATTCCTTGTTTGGATATAAAAGAAGGTCGTACTGTGAAGGGGACCAACTTTGTGGATTTACGTGATGCGGGAGATCCTGTAGAACTAGGGGCTTTGTATGCGGAACAAGGGGCAGACGAATTAGTATTTTTGGATATCACGGCCACAGTAGATAACCGGAAGACCTTAGTCAATCTAGTCCGTGAAGTTGCGCGTCACGTGAATATTCCGTTTACAGTAGGTGGCGGAATTAGTAGCATCGAAGATGTTTCAGCCTTATTGAATGCTGGTGCCGACAAGGTTTCTATTAACTCCTCAGCGGTTCGTCGGCCTGAATTAATTGACGAATTAGCCTTACAATTCGGATCACAATGTATTATCGTTGCGATTGATACTCGTTTTGTGGAAGGAAATGATTGGGTTCATACCCATGGAGGCCGGAATATTACAGAAATTCAAACCATGGCATGGGCCAAAGAAGTCGAATCACGAGGTGCTGGTGAGATTTTATTGACTTCTATGGATGCCGATGGGACTAAGGCTGGATTTGCCAATGACCTAACGAGTCGAGTTTCTGCACAATCTTCGATTCCTATCATCGCGTCAGGCGGCGCAGGGACGATGGAACATTTTTATGAGGTTTTTACAGAAGGAAAAGCTGATGCCGGGTTGGCAGCAAGCATATTTCACTTCAAGGAAATTGAGATTATCGAATTGAAAAAATACTTAGCGAACAAAGGAATTCCCATGCGGATATACTAATTTAACCCTTATGAGTTTACAACCAGATTTTTCAAAAGGTTTAGTCCCTGCCAT
>CAIUGL010000101.1 GCA_903898715.1 uncultured Cytophagaceae bacterium | reverse complement strand
GTTAACCATTCCAGAAGCAGATAACTACGAATTTCAAACGCATTGGACCGGTGGTGGCATATTGAAAATTGATGGAAAGGAATTAAATCAAGGGGCACATTGGTACTCTGAAAAGGTTTCTCAATCTACATTTTTGACGGCCGGAAAACATCAGCTTGAGTTGATTCATATCAAGGATTTTCCGTGGGGCCCTCAAGCATTAGGTTTAATTGTGAAGCGAATCGGATCTCACCCGGTAGTTTTACATGATCGCAAATCCATGATCGATCCGGAGGCCGTAGGTCTGGTGGAAGTCAAAGCGAACGCAGAGCCTGTATTGCAACGCTCTTTTGCTTTCCATCTTGGGAAGAAAAAAACGCATGTTATTCATGTCGGTGATCCTTCTGGATTACATTATTCCTATGACCTCAAACAAGGAGCAATCCTTCAAGTATGGCGTGGCCCTTTCTTAGATGCAACACAAATGTGGCATGACCGCGGTGAGCCTCAAACAGCAGAACCACTCGGAGTAACCGTTGTTTTAGATGGCCGTTTCCCACTGACACTTGATCATCAAGCCCAACCAGATTCGCTAAATGCATCCGATTTGGTATATAAGGGGTATCGTTTGGAGCAAGGCCGACCGGTCTTCATGTATGATTGGGTGGCTGCTAAAATGCAATTGGAAGATCGCATTGTTCCTGCAGCAAACAACATTGGGTTAACGCGAAAGATTACATTCAAGTCTGCAAGTTCCATGCAATCAGCACTTGATTTTGTCATTGCGTCGCCGAAACAAATCGCCGCTGTGAACGCAAGTTTAGTGGGCCTAAAAGATCAATCCTATTTTGTCCAAACGACTGGTGGTGGAGTTGATTTTTCGGTGGGCCGACAAGCCATTCAGGGTACAAATTTAACCTATCAGATCATTTGGTAATCGTAATAAGATGAGATATTTAACTAGTTTATTCGTTATGTGTTTATTGCTTCCAATGGGGGCATGGGCACAGAAAAAATCCGCAAAAACTGAGCAGGATTATTATGAAATTAAGACGCTCCCGATTCCGAAAGATATTTATCTAGAAATAGGTGGTATAGCGACCATGCCGGACGGGCGTTTGGCAGTAAGTACGCGTCGTGGAGAAATTTGGATTATCGAAAATCCTTATCAAAAAGAAAACCACCAAGTGCATTACAAACGATTTGCCAGCGGACTGCACGAAGTACTCGGATTAGCCTATAAAGATGGTTCCTTCTATTGTTCGCAACGCGGAGAGCTGACAAAAATTACCGATACCGATCGCGATGGCGTAGCTGATTCGTACGTTCCGGTATATCAATTTGAGTTATCTGGGAACTATCATGAATATACGTATGGTCCTGTATTTGACAAAAACGGGGACATGTTAGTGACGTTAAATCTTGCCTGGGTCGGTTTTGGAGAAGGTAAGTTTGCCAAATGGCGCGGCTGGCTTTTGAAAATTAAGCCAGATGGAACCATGGAGCCACATTCAGCGGGCTTACGCTCTCCAGCAGGATATTCAATCAATGATGAAGGAGATATTTTTTATGGAGAAAATCAGGGGGATTGGGTAGGATCGGGACGCGTAACGCACTTAGCGAAGGGGGATTTTGCAGGCAATCCAGGTGGATTGAAATGGGCGAAGGAACCCAACAGTCCATTTAAGTTAACCTTAGAGGAAATTCAAGATAATGGTGCGCCGATGTATGAAGCGGCAGCCAAAGTCAAAAACTTGAAATTGCCTGCTGTATGGTTTCCACATGCTATCATGGGAATTAGTACAGCCGATATTTTGCAAGACTCAACGAAAGGTAAATTCAGTCCATTCCCAGGGCAGTATTTTGTGGCCGATCAAGGTCAATCTAAAGTTATGCGGATGGGATTAGAGAAAGTGAACGGTGTTTATCAGGGATTTTGCATCAACTACCGGGAAGGATTTCAATCAGGTATTTTACGCGAGCGTTTTGGCCTGGACGGTTCGATGTTTGTCGGCATGACTTCACGTGGCTGGGGATCTACCGGTAAGGCTGATTTTGGTTTGCAGCGCCTTTTCTGGAATGGTGAAATGCCCTTTGAAATTGAAAATATTCGTGCGAAGCCCGACGGATTTGAGTTGAGTTTCACTCAAGCTGTGGATGTTAATTCAGTTAAAAAAGCTGCATCTTATGCGTTGAGGTCGTATATCTATAAGTACCAACATCAATATGGAAGTCCAATTATTGAATTGAAAGATTTAAAAATTTCTGCCATAGATGTTTCTACAGATAAGCGGAGCGTACGATTGGTGATTGATGGATTACGTCAATATTACATTCACGAATTCAAGTTGGAAGGTATTCGCAATGAATCTGGCGACCCTTTGCTGCACGAAACGGCTTATTATACGTTGAATCAAATTCCTTCCGGCGCGCGATTGATGGTATCAGAGGGAAATCGGATGCAGGCAGACAAAGTGGAAAAAGTAACACCCGTTGTTGCGCCCAAATCAAAAGGCAAATCGATCATTTCTGATGCGGAGGCAATGGCTTTGTTAAAGAAGCATACCTGCCTAGCATGTCATGCGAAGGAAAGTAGGGTAGTAGGTCCATCCTATGTGGACATTGCTAAACGTAATTATACCGACAAACAAATTTTAGCTCTTGTTTACAAGCCTAATCCACAAAATTGGCCAGAATACGCGACCGAGATGGCTCCAATGAGTCATGTGCCAGCCGCAGATGTACTTAAGATTGCCTCTTGGATTAATGGCTTGAAAAATAAAGCCTTGCTCAATCGAGATTAAGACAAAAAAAAGGGTCGACAAATTACTTGTCGACCCTTTTTTGATTTGTAAAACTTACTTGGGAACAACTGAACCCTGTATCGTTAAAATAATTTGAGATACTTCTCCGTTGTTGATAACTGTAATGGTCTTATTGAAGTTTCCAGGTCTTCCAGCTGAGTTGTATAATGCAGTAACTTTACCTGTTTTTCCTGGCATAATTGGTTCTCTTGACCATTCTGGCGTAGTGCAACCACATGAAGGTTGAACATTGGAAATAACGACAGGAGCTTTTCCTGTATTGGTAAATTCAAAGCTGTAAGAAGCTTGAGTTCCTTCTTTAATTTTACCGAAATCGTGTTTTTCAGCCTTAAATTTGATCGATCCTTGTGCATTCGATTGAAAAGCGAAGCCTAAAATAAGTGCGAGTATTCCTAAAAATTTCTTCATGGTTAATTGATGTGTTTACTTAGATGAGTGACAAATCTATAACAATGGCGAGATTCGGCAAAAGAATTGCTTGAGTTTTTCAAAAAGTTTGAAATAGAACGTATTTGGCCGACAAGTATTTTGTTGTATTTTTACACGTTACATTCCTAAATTCTCTTGTCTTTGACTCATAGCTATTCATTTTCTAAACCTGGGATTACATTCGATCCGAATCAGGTAATGGATAATTATCGACTTGCTGCGATTAGTCGGGCATGTAGTTTGCTTGTTCGAAAGGAAGTATTTTCGGGTCGTGCCAAATTTGGCATTTATGGTGATGGCAAGGAATTGTGTCAAATTGCCCTCGCCAATGCCATGCAAAAAGGCGATTATATTTCAGGATATTACCGCGATCAGACGATTGGTGTAGCTATTGGAGACCTTACTTGGCCACAATATTTTGCCCAATTATATGGACATCCAGATGTTCATTTTGACCCACATTCGGGCGGCCGACAAATGAATAATCACCATGCAACACGGTGGTTAGATGCGCAGGGCGAATGGCTTAATCAAACAGAAACATTCAATACTGTTGCCGGAATTTCATCTACGGCAGCACAGATTCCACGGGCTTTAGGGGTGGCGTATGCATCAAAAATGTATAGGGAACTGCCTGATTTAGAGCCTCATAGTGAATTATTTTCAAAAGGAGGACGGGAAGTTTGTTTTACGACGATTGGAGATGCCTCCACTTCGGAAGGTATGTTCTTGGAGTGTATTAATGCTGCAGGTGTACTGCAAATTCCGATTGTTTTTTCTGTCTGGGATGATGGATATGGGATTTCCGTTCCGATTGAGTTTCAGACAACAAAGTCATCTATTTCCAAAGCGCTTGCAGGGTACCAACGAACAGATACGGAGAAAGGATTGGAGATTTTTCAAGTAAAGGCTTGGGACTATCCAGGTTTGATTTCTGCCTATCAACAAGCCGCTCGTTTAGCACGCGAGGAATATGTCCCATGTTTGGTACATGTGATTGAATGCACGCAGCCGCAAGGTCATTCCGCCTCTGGTTCTCATGAGCGATATAAATCAGTTGAACGCTTGCAATTTGAGCAGGACGCTGATTGTAACTTAGGCTTTCGGAAATGGATTCTTGAATCAGGTATTTCGGATGAGCCAACCTTAGCTGAAATCGACGCGGAGGCAATTAAAGAAGCTCGCAGATTTCAGAAAGAAGCTTTTGCGGCCTACATGGCCTCGATTGAAATTGATAAAAAAGGCTTTCTTCGGATTGCCAAAAACCTATATGATTCTACCAATGAACCGGGTTTAATTGAGCCTATTTTGGAGGAATTAAATCAGTTGCCATATCCTATTTTTAGCGATTTGGTCCGTGCAGGGCGTAAAACGCTACGGGCATTTCGGTTTTTCCAAGGACCGGCGGTCAAGTTGTTGCGTCACTGGCTGCATGAACTAGAATCGAAAAATCATCGTCGGTTTAGTTCGCACCAAATGTCTGAGTCGGCGCAAAGTCCGATGCACATCAAAGGTATTCGTGCAGAGTATGATAAAGATCCTGTCTTAGTCGATGGACGAGAAATTTTAAATAAGAGTTTCGCTCAGTTTTTGACGGATCCGCGTGTATTTATACTCGGAGAGGACGTTGGCAAAATTGGTGATGTGAATCAAACCCTAGCAGGTTTGCAAGACGTTTTTGGACCTTTAAAGGTGACCGATACCGGGATTAGGGAAGTTAGTATTGTGGGTCAAGGTATTGGTGCTTCAATGCGCGGCTTGCGACCGATTGTAGAGATTCAGTATTTAGATTATATATTTTATCCATTCCCGATTTTATCGGATGATTGGGCATGTTTACATTACCGTACGGCGGGGGGGCAAAAAGCTCCTATGATCTTGCGTACGCGCGGGCATAGATTGGAGGGTATTTGGCATTCAGGAAGCCCGATGGCCGTGTTAATTAATGGATTGCGTGGAGTTCATTTCTGTGTTCCGCGTGATATGACACAGGCTGCGGGTATGTACCGAACTTTGTTGGCCGGGGACGATCCCGGCGTTGTGGTTGAATGTTTGAATGGATATCGGTTGAAAGAACCGATGCCAACTAACCTTTTGGAGATTCAAGTTGAATTAGGGGTGCCTGAAATTTTACGTGAGGGGAATGATTTGACCATTGTGACGTATGGTTCTATGTGTCGGATAGTCATGGAAGCGGCATCGAGTTTAGCAGATATGGGGATTTCGGTTGAAGTGATCGATGTGCAAACCTTGTTGCCTTTTGATCGGTATCATCATATTTTGACGTCGATTCAGAAGACTCATCGCGTGCTTTTTGCTGATGAAGATATGCCAGGCGGGACGTCGGCCTATATGATGCAAGAAGTATTGGATAAGCAGGGCGCATTTTCTTGGCTGGATAGTCCGGCGCGTTGCATGGCAGCTATGCCGCATCGGCCAGCCTACAGTTCTGATGGAGACTATTTCTCTAAACCAAATGTAGAGAATGTGGTGGATACCGTTTACGAAATGATGCGTGAAGTGGATCCGTCATCTTATCCTGCAATTTATTTTTAATGTCAGTGATGAAGCGCTATTTCAAGGAGATCTTAGATGTGATTCATAGCACCCGAAAGGGGATGTCGCTGACATGGAAGCATGCGTGGGATGCGCGCAAGCAGCGGACCCAACATAACATCCAAGATGGAGCGTATTTTTCCCAGTCGGCGGGAATTACGACTTTACAGTATCCTCATGTTGACATTCCTGTCCCTGATAACGGTCGTTATCAGTTGCATAATGAGATGGATGACTGCATTGTATGTGATAAATGTGTTAAAGTCTGCCCTGTTGACTGTATAGAAATTGAGCCCATTAAGGCGACAGGGCTTGTTGGCCATGCCTCCGACGGATCCCCCATTCGTTTGTATGCAGCCAAATTTGACATTGATATGTCAAAATGTTGTTTCTGTGGCCTATGTACGACTGTTTGTCCTACCGAATGTTTAACCATGACTTCTGAATATGATTTTTCTGTATTCGAGGTGAAGGAGCATAATTTTTCATTTGCCAATTTGACGGAGGAAGAGGCCGCTGAGAAAAAGAAGTTGTATGAGCAGTTTGTCGCGGAGAAAGAGGCGTTGAAGAAGTCAGTGGACAGTGGTCAGTCGTCAGTAGTCAGTCAACAGTCCGAAGTCCGGAGTCCGGAGGTTGAAGGTCCAGTGTCTGACGTCCAACGTCCAACGCCTAAACCCGCTTTTAAGCCAAGTTTTAAACCGAAGGCAGTTGATAGTGGTCAGTCGTCAGTAGTCAGTCAACAGTCCGAAGTCAATAGTCCGGAGGCTGAAGGGCCAGCGTCTAATGTCCAGCGTCCAACGTCCAAACCCGCTTTTAAGCCAAGTTTTAAACCGAAGGCAGTGGACAGTGGTCAGTCGTCAGTGGACAGTCAACAGTCCGAAGTCCGGAGTCCGGAGGCTGAAGGTCCAGCGTCCAAACCCGCTTTTAAGCCAAGTTTTAAACCGAAGGCAGTTGATAGTGGTCAGTCGTCAGTAGTCAGTCAGCAGTCCGGAGTCCGTAGTCCGGAGGCTGAAGGTCCAACGTCTGACGTCCAGCGTCCAGCGTCTAATAAAGATAATCCTGATCCAGAATGACCCCGATCTTAATCGCATTTTTGGCCTTAGTGATTTTAACTTCCGGTAGTGGGTTAGCGATGTTGTTTACGCGCAATATTTTGCATGCCGCCTTAGCAATGTTCATGTGTATGCTCGGCCTAGCGGGCTTATACGTGGTTGCATACGCAGATGTTATGGCCGTTTCACATCTGATGATTTATGTGGGCGGTGTACTAATTTTGATACTTTTTGGAATTATGTTGACGACCCAACAGTCCCGCGAGAATCATGGTCAGAATCATTTATGGGTCGAACAACGAAGTTTTTTCTGGTCGGCAGTCATCGGATTTACGATTTTTTTTGGTCTAATATACGTCTTCACACGTACGCAATGGGAATTGCACCTAGTGGGTAATGACCAATCAAAACTGCGGGACGTAGGTGTTGCGCTTTTGACCAAATATGCCTTTCCATTTGAATTAGTAGGTATTTACCTCTTGATTGCCCTGGTGGGTGCCACCTATATCGCGAAACGAAATGACTGAGATACCGGTAATCTATTTTTTATGGGCAAGTGCAGCGCTGTTTGCGACAGGTTTTACGATTATGATCTTAAAACGCAATGCCATATTTATGTTGATGGGTATTGAACTGATCTTAAACGCGGCCAATTTGAACTTGATTGCTTTTTCGCGGCAGGATGATGGCCAACAAGGCCTGATGATGGGAATATTTGTATTAGTGGTAGGCGTTTGTGAAATGGCTATTGCCCTATCGATCATTCTTCAGGTATACCGACAGTTCCAACACATTGAAGTTGGGAAATTCGAACCCCGCAACTAAG
>CAIUGL010000100.1 GCA_903898715.1 uncultured Cytophagaceae bacterium | reverse complement strand
GCACGAGTCCATTTTGACAACTGAAATTTATACCCATTTAGATCGGGCATACCTAAGTCAAATGGTTCAGGATTTTCATCCAATGAATCGGAAAAATTAAGCCTCGTCGGGATAAGGAATAAATACAAAATTGGTGAATTGGCCATCCACCACAAATAAGCAGGCGAACTCCTCGACATCCTTGTAATTCTGCTCAAAAAGTTCGCGATTTTCCTCCGCAATTAGTTTGCGCTGAATAAACTCTTCCAGTAATGAGGCATGGTAATTCCATTTATTCTCACCTAATTCAGAGACGCCGATCAACTTTTGGCCTATTTCAATCGGCCGCTGAGAAAAAACAAAGATTGGGAAATCAGAGAATCCCCGTTTTTTAATTTGGTACGCAGCTTCCTTCAAGGCATCGGCTACTTTGATAAAGTCACTCGATATAAGTCCCAAATATTTCCCGTTTAACTCAGGCGAATTGGGCGCGTTTGATAGGGCGGTGTAGTCTTCGATCATGGAATTAGCTTCTACTTAGTAATAATAATTGAATGTCTTTCACTGCTTTTTTAAATAACTTACCCATGGGGCCGTTGGTCACATGGCCTTGATAGCAATAGATTCCCTTCATAAAGGATTTTCCTTGCCAAAGCATCTCCTCAATTCCTCCTGTTTTACCCGCTTTTAAAATAAATGAGGTCAATAAATTGCTCATGGCTAAGCTAGCAGTCTGGGCAACTAAGGAAGGGATGTTTGGAACGCAATAGTGCGTGATACCATATTTGGTAAATGTAGGTTTGCCCAAATGGCTTAATTCCGATGTCTCAAAACAGCCGCCTTGGTCGATACAAACGTCCATAATCAACGTTCCTGGCTTTAATTTGCTAACCATTTCCTCCGTGATGATACAAGGGGTAACACCTGAATCGGAACGAAGGGCGCCAACGATCAAATTAGCCTCCTGAAGGGCATTCGGGAGGTTTTCGGAATCAATTACTTGCGTGACTAATGGGAACCCGAGGCTTTGTTTTAAGCGTTGCAGCTTATAAATATCTTTATCAAACACTTGTACTTGAATGCCCGCATGCCAGGCTGCACGAGCGACTTGCTCTACCACATTTCCGGAGCCTAATAAGACGATCCGACAAGGTGAAACGCCGGTAACATTTCCTAATAAAATGCCACCACCTTGAGAGGCGCTTAGTATTTGACTGGCTATGGGCATGACCATTTGGCCAGCGATTTCTGCCATGCTTTTGACAAAAGGCAATCCTCCACCATTATCTTCTACATATTCCAACCCGATGGCCATGATTTTTTTGGCATTGATTTGATCAATTGCTTCTGCACTAAGCTGGTACTTGGCCGCACTCGCCACAAAAGCTTGACCGGGCTTCATGTAACTAATCTCTTCGATGGTAGGCGCATTTATTTTTAACACGAGGCCACATTGCCAAACTTCTTGAATTTGATCCGTCACCGAGGCCCCTGCTAATAAATAATCTGCATCGCTAAATCCCGCCCGATCCGCTGCTCCTCGTTCCATGATGAGCTCGTGTCCATTGGCCACCAGTAATTGAACTGCCTGTGGACTTAGACTAATGCGATTTTCATAGGTGGAGCTTTCTTTTGGTAGACCTATTTGAATGCTTTTTGCATTCTGCTTCGTCCAAGACATCGCCTCCATGGGCATAATACCCTGTTGCGCAAGTAGTTCGTGAAAAGGATTAATGGTGCTCATGGAGTGTCAGACTTCGTGTATTTTCGTCAATGGGTGTTATGTCAAATTCCACATGTGGAATATTCCAAAGTTCTTCTGCTTGCTCTGGCCATTCGATTAGGCAAATTTTCCCTGAATCTAAATAATCTTCGATGCCAATGTCTAAAGCCTCTTGTGCATTTTTCAATCGGTATAAATCGAAATGGTAGATGTCCGAATCATTTGCTCGCGCATATTCGTTGACCAATGCAAACGTGGGGCTTTGCACATGACCAGTAACGCCTAATTGACGTGTGATTTCTTTAACAAGCGTTGTCTTTCCAGCTCCCATTTGGCCTCTAAATAACCAGATAGAACTATGGGCTAAGGCAACAGGAATTAATTCCGATGCCACCTGAGCCAAATCTGTTAATGCATACGCTTGCCAAGTTCTCATAAATCAATATCGCCCAATTGTGGTCTAATGAGAATTTCTTCCAAAACAGTCGACGAGTTCATTTGATAAGCTGCCCAAATCGTGGAAGCAATATCATCCGCCGGTATAAATCTTTCCGTGGGTAATTCCACGCCATCCCAAGACGGGGTTAATGTAGCGCCTGGTAATATAGCTGTCACGCGAATTCCTTGAGTTTTAGTCTCCTCGCGTAGGACTTTAGTCATACCCAATAAGGCAAATTTGCTAATGCAATAAGAGCCACCTAAGGTGTATGCCGTTATCGAGGCCGTTGAACACATATTGAAAATATGCCCTGATTTTTTAGCCTGAAACGTAGGCAATAAGGCACGTGTCAAATGATATGCGCTATATAAATTTGTCTCTATTTGCTTTTCCAAAACGCCATCTTCTTCATTTTGAATTTGACCTGGAAGAAAAACGCCTGTGTTATTTACTAAAATGTCGATGGATGTAGCTTTGTTAAGTACCCAGGACGCAAAGGCTTGTACTTGTTTTTTATCACTCAAATCTGCTGCATAGGTGTGCAAGCGTGGATTATTGTATTCGTGTGCTAAGGCATTTAACTTCTCCTGACTCCGAGAACAAGTAAAAACTTGGAAACCTTCTTGAAGGAATTTTTTTACTAATGCCTTGCCAATTCCCTGACTTCCGCCACTAATTACTATCGATTTATCCATTATCTTTGGTGCTCATTGTTTGTGCAGCACATGTCAAAATTAGGCAAATATTTACTCTTCCTAGGTAAGCTTTTTACAAATCCTGAAAAATTTCGGGTGAATTGGAAATTGATTATGCAGGAATCAAAGGATATCGGCATTGATTCCATGTTGATCGTCACGATCGTTGCCAGTTTTTTAGGAGCCGTAACCTGTGTTCAAACAGCGGCCAACATGGAAAATCCATTTGTGCCCAGATACATCATCAGTTTAATTGTACGTGATTCGACCATTCTGGAATTGGGACCTACGATTACGTGTGTGGTTTTAGCGGGTAAGGTGGGGTCTAATATTGCGGGCCAACTAGGCACCATGCGGATTACAGAGCAAATTGATGCACTTGAGGTGATGGGAATTAATTCTTCATCTTATTTAGTACTACCTAAAATGATTGCGGCCATGTTGACCTTTCCGATGCTCGTGACCATGGCTTGTTTTCTGGGAATCTACGGAGGTTATTTGGCGGGATGGTTAACAGGATCTGTGACGCCACAAGATTATATCCACGGTTTGCAATTTGATTTCAAGCCCAATTATGTACTTTTTGCCTTGATCAAATCGTTGGTTTTTGGCTTTTTAGTTGTCTCTATTTCAGCTTTCCAAGGGTTCTACACCAAAGGTGGTGCATATGAAGTGGGCAAAGCCGGAACCGCCGCAGTGACGAATGCGTGTATTGCCATCTTGGTTGCAGATTATCTATTGGCCCAATTACTCGTAGGCTAAACGCGTTGAATAAAGACTTCAGTCGTTAATGTCGATGTCGCCGCTCCTCGATACGTTCCATATACCGGTGTGATTTCCTCTGGAAGGCAGGAAGCTGCCAAAGGAATGTGATTACCTGCTACGACTTCGTGCTGCGTTGGATCATATCCACGCCAACCGCCACCTGGCAAATAAACCTCTACCCAAGCATGTAAATGGTGCGTTTGATTCGGAACATCGACCGGAGCAATACCTGTGTAATATCCAGAAACGAATCTGGTGGCTAATCCCATGGCGCGGCAAAGTGCTGAAAATAGTACCGCATAATCCCGACATGAACCTTTGCGGTTCATTAATGTAAATTCAGGAGTATTAGGTGCTCCTTCTTCGCGAATTTCGTAGGCAAATTGTTTGTAGATAAACGCATTGACATCACTTAGGAATTCAGAGGTACTCCACTGCACTTGAGAAGCTAGGTGACGCGCTGTTTGCTCAATCACAGGTGTGACACCGTCTAAACCTAAATAGGGAGCAAGTGTCTTCACATAAGCGTCTGAATAACGCATGGGAAGGCGTTTGCTTTCAAATGGGAAATACACAAAATCAAACGGATTGAATTCTGTGGTCTCCACAACAGCATTTATTTTAATGGCTAAGCTGCTGGTGGGCTCCTTAAAGAATAAGATATTTTGGATATTCCCCTCGGGATCTAAATTTTTTGAAATTTGGACGGGTGTAGGGGAGATACTTAGGTCAAATGCTTTGACCGTTAATAATGAACTTTTACGGGGATGAACATATAACACATGCGGCTCCAAATAAACAGGTTCGCTGTACATATAAGCTAAACTGTGGTGGATGTTAGCGATCATTTCGGGAGCGAAATTAGGTCTTTCATCCAGCTTTCCTCAATGCCTTCCAATGAATTGCGCAAGGCTTGATTCCAGTCATCTGAAATTTTCTGCATGTCTTCTTTGTATAAACGCACTTCTTTGGCCTTAAAGGTGCCTTTTTCGTATACGACTACGTCGATAGGAAAATCGACATCATTGGTACTGACTTGCGTGGCATCAAAAGAAAGAAATCCCATTTTTAACGCATCCTTTAGTGGAGTATCAAAATGTAGGTTTCGATTTAATAGTGGTTTACCATAGTTTGAATTACCTATAATCTGGTATTTCAGTCCATCGTTTATCTCGATCCAATTACCCTCTGGGAAAATGAGGAATAACTTATGGGTGTCATCTTTGGGCATTTGGCCACCTACGATGGCATGGAGGTTAAACTGGTAACCTTCTTTTTCCAATGCTTCTCGATCTTCTTGAGCTACTTTTTTTAGCATTTGACCAAACGATGTAGCTGCTTGAAACATATAATCATAACTCGCTTCATCTTCGTCAACAGTCTGATTAAAGTACGTCACAGCTTTATCTCGTACGGAGCGTAAGCCGGCGGTCATGATGAATAAGCTGTGATTTTTAATCTCGTGAATGGAGATTTTTTTATTGGAATACATCTCATTTCCAGCCGTGATACGTGTATCCGCAATGGCAATGAGTCCTTCTTTAACGGTGATTCCTAAGCAATAAGTCATATATTCAATGGTGGCAAAAGGGAGCGCAATATTACAAATTTTTCTGGTATGCCACGGTTAGTTGACAGGCTTCAGGTCAAAATAGGTATTGAAAATGGTTTGGCCTATTTCGTTGTTTTTCGTTTGGAAATTATCTAGAAATTGGTGTAACCCAGTCAATAAGATATCGTCAATTTCAGTGAATTGAACTTCTGAAAGCAATTTGGAAACCTTTTTTTCGGCCAAATTTGAATAGCCATGTTCAAAAGAAGTTCCAGAAATCGCATAGAGTGACAATTCAGATTCTTGCAAGCAGTGCACCACGGATCTTGGAAAGCTTTTTTCTAAAATCAAGAATTCAACGATGTTACGCGGGTTAATGACTTTGTACTGTTGGCGAAACATATTGTATGCAGAATTCGACTTTAATACGGCTGACCACATGAGTAAGTCCAATGGCGATCCGATGGCCTCTACGTCAGGCAACAGCGTAAAGTATTTGACATCTAAAAATCGGGTCGTTTTATCTGCCCGTTCAAGCAATTTGCCCAGTTGGCCAAAATGCCAACCTTCTCCACGTGTTATCGTCGAATCCACAATCCCGTAGAATAATTGGCTACCTGATTTAATTTCTTCTAGGAATCCCTGATAGCGTGAAATTTCCCATTGCTTACTTCCTTCTACGCGGTCTTTTACTTTCCAGTAAACTTGGTTGACATATTCCCACATCTCCCTAGAAATACTTTCGCGAATGGTCCGTGCATTTTCTCGTGCACTGTACAAGCAAGAAAGAATGGAGTTGGGGTTTAGTTCGTCAAACGTCATGAAGTACAAGACATTTTCGCGATTAGCCTTGAGATAATGTTCGAAGAAATTGTAATGATCTGCCGTGGCGACAATAAGTGGCTCCCATTGTTCGGGCACATTCGGAGGTAAATCAAGGGCTAAATTAAAATTCACTGAGATAAAGCGCGCATAGTTGTCGGCTCTCTCAATGTAGCGATTCATCCAATAAATGGAATTGGCAACACGACTTAACATAGGCTTACTAATTTATTAAATGCTTGATTACCACAAAGGTTGTTTTAAAATTAGCCTTTTTCAGTAAAGTGTCATCACGTCTAAAAGTTTTTTTTAAAATGTCTCAGGAATCTTCAGATAATCCTTGATTTATTCCCATTATCTAGGGGGCATTTTGTATTTTTGTTGCTTCGTTAAAATCGCATACCTGTTATGATTTATCAAAAGCTAATTAAGCCATTCTTCTTTTTATTTGACGCAGAACGCGCGCATTATTTATTGGCTGATTTGCTTACATTTTCAATGAAAATCCCAGGTGTTTCTAGCCTTTTTCGTGCCATTTACGGGTACGAGCACCCTAGCCTTCGTCGAACTGTTTTTGGTATTGAATTTCCGAATCCAGTAGGATTAGCGGCAGGCTTTGATAAAAATGCTGTTTTGGTGGATGAGTTGGCCACCTTAGGTTTTGGATTTATAGAGGTTGGAACGGTTACGCCTAAGCCACAAGATGGAAATGAGAAACCTCGTTTATTTCGTTTGCCGGAAGATTCGGCCATTATTAATCGCATGGGATTCAATAATGATGGGTTGGCTCAAATGAAAAAACGTTTGGAGGCAAGGCAGGCTCCTGTGATTATTGGGGGTAATTTGGGTAAAAATAAAGTGACGCCTAATGAATTAGCAGATGATGATTATTGCCAAGGATTCGAAACCTTGTATCCTGTGGTGGATTATTTTGTGGTTAACGTAAGTTCGCCCAATACGCCTAATCTGCGCGCGTTGCAGGAAAAGGAACCATTGAAGCAATTGCTATCCCGCTTACAGGATTTGAATCAACGTAAGCCTAAATTGAAACCTATCTTATTGAAAATTGCACCTGATTTGACGAATGAGCAATTGGATGATGTCGTTGAAATTGTATTAGAGACAGGTATTGCAGGTTTGATTGCTACCAATACGACACTTTCGCGGGAGGGTTTGCTTGCTGATCCTGCCGTAACGGCAGAAGCTGGGGGACTAAGTGGAAAGCCGGTAGGAGATAGGTCTACGGAGGTTATTGCGTATATCCATAAAAAATCAAAGGGAAAGATTCCGATGATTGGGGTAGGGGGAATTCATTCAGCAAATGATGCGATAGAAAAGTTGCGCGCTGGGGCATCCTTAGTTCAAATTTATACCGGTTTTATTTATGAAGGGCCAGGATTAATTCAAGAAATTAATCGTGCCATTGTTTCTGAAGGACTTTAATATTTGATTTTGTAAATCAAATCAAAAAGTCGAAATTTATACGTTATTATTACTTCTGCATTAGATGGCCAAAAAGATTGTTAATCCAACCAGTACGCTTCAAATTAATTTTGATAAAGAATCGAAAAAAGACCGTGTTCCGGGTGAGGTTTCTTACCGCATTCGATTGATTCTAGGCTGGTTTTTGTTTTTCATTGGAACTTTATTGACGCTTGCTTTTGTCTCGAATTTTGTGGTGGGTGTGGCTGATCAAAGTGAGGTAGAATTAGGCGCTGCCGATGTAATTGCGGGTTCAGATATTCCCGTAAAAAACTGGGCTGGTTTGTTAGGAGCCAAAATTGCCCATTTTTTTATCTTCCGAACGTTCGGTTGGTCTTCATTGCTCTTGATTCCTTTATTCTTTTTGTCAGGACTTAAGCTAGCCTACAAGCGTGAGATCTACCCGGTTGACCGCTTATCTTGGCAAGTTTTATTTTACATTATCTGGGGTAGTTTAATTTCAGGTTTTCTAGTATTTCAATTAGAACTTCCACATTCTTTTGGTGGTGGTGTTGGCTTTTTCATTACGGAGAAGTTGACACAGTTAATCGGCTACCTATCCATTTTCCTAGTGCTATTTTTAGGCTTGGTATTCTTTGTACTTTTTTACCAATGGAATCCTGCAAAACCTAAAGTAGCGACTGTAGTCCCTGGAATTACAGATGTTGAGGGTGGTGTCGCTTCGGAATTAGATGAATCGTTTATTGATGATGATGAGACATTTCATGTTGACAATGAGGATTTAGAGACGTATCGTCCACATGTTCCTCCCGTTAAATTAGAGGATGAATTAGCTGACGTACTGCCTGCAGACTTACCTGTTGTTGAGGAGCAACTAGCTGAAAATGCATTAGAGGAGGTCGATGAAACACCATTTACATTTAAGGTGGCAGATGAAGATGATGCAGCCATTGAGGAAGTAGAAGAGGCTCCGATGAACTCGGCTGTGCAGGCGAATGATTTAGTAGCTCAGTTTGGTCTATATGATCCTACTGCGGATCTGCCCAAGTATGTGTATCCTACGTTAGATTTATTAAAGGAATACGATCAAAAGAATCAAACAACTCAGGTGACCATGGATGAGTTGAAGGAGAATAAAGAAAAGATTGTGGAGACGCTTTTGAATTACGGAATCGGTATTCAGAAGATTGAGGCGACGATTGGGCCCACCGTTACGTTGTATGAGATTGTTCCCAAAGCAGGTGTTCGTGTGAGTAAAATCACTTCATTAGAAGATGATTTGTCGCTGTCGTTGGCCGCCATGGGCGTTCGTATCATTGGTCAAATGCCAGGCAAGGGAACGATTGGCATTGAAGTTGCCAACAAGAACCGTGAGATGGTTCCAGTTCGTGCGGTGATCGGTTCTGAGAAATTCCAAAAGTCTACATTTGATTTGCCAATTACCTTAGGTAAGACTATTTCCAACGAAATATTTGTTGCTGATTTAGCCAAAATGCCTCACTTATTGATGGCAGGCGCCACTGGTCAGGGTAAGTCGGTGGGACTAAACATGTTACTGACTTCGTTAATTTACAAGAAGCACCCGGCTACATTGAAGTTTGTTTTGGTGGATCCTAAAAAGGTAGAGCTTTCTTTATTTAATAAATTGGAACGCCACTTTTTAGCATGTTTGCCAGATTCAGCGGAGGCCATTATTACTGACACCAAAAAGGTTGTTGCCACCTTGAATTCCCTTTGTAAGGAGATGGACATGCGCTATGACAAGTTGAAAATAGCGGGTTGTCGGAATATCAAAGAGTATAATCAAAAATTCATTAACCGTCGGTTGAATCCGAATGAGCATGATTTCATGCCTTACATCGTGTTAGTGATAGATGAGTTGGCCGACTTGATGTTGACCGCCGGTAAAGAAGTAGAACATCCAATTGCCCGTTTAGCACAGTTAGCCCGTGCGATCGGTATTCACTTAGTGGTTGCCACGCAACGTCCTTCCGTCAATGTCATTACAGGTACGATCAAGGCAAACTTTCCAGCGCGTTTATCGTTTAAGGTTATGTCTAAAATAGACTCGCGTACGATTTTGGATGCAGGTGGTGCGGATCAATTGGTAGGCATGGGCGACATGCTATTATCGATGGGTTCGGAAGTAATCCGTTTGCAATGCGCGTTTGTTGACACCCCTGAGGTAGAAGAGATTTGTGATTTTATTGGGAACCAACAGGGCTATACGACGGCTTATTTATTGCCTGAGGCGGATTCGGAAGAGATGGGAGGTCAAGATCGTGGAGATATCGATTTAGGCGATCGCGATGCTTATTTCGATGAGGCTGCTCGTTTGGTGGTGATGCATCAGCAAGGAAGTACCTCATTGATTCAACGCAAGTTAAAATTAGGGTATAATCGAGCGGGCCGATTGATTGATCAGTTGGAGGTTGCTGGTATTGTGGGATCATTTGGTGGTTCAAAGGCGCGCGAGGTATTAGTCAAGTCCGAAACTGAATTGGAAGAAATTTTGAAAAATCTATAAGTATGAAACAGGTAATTGTATTCGTTTTTCTTAGCTTATCCGCCTTTGCTCAATCGAATCCAGCGGTTAGTTTGATTGACAAGATGCAGCAGAAGTATAAAGGGATGGGCTCGTTTTCGGCCAACTTCAGTTATCAAACGGATGGGAGTGCTGCGATGACTGGGTCAATCACAGTGAAGGGGACTAAGTTTAGATTGAAGACAGCCGGACAAGAGATCTTTAATAATGGAAAGGAAGTTGCGACGTACATTAAGGAAATTAACGAAGTCAATCTTTCTTCGTTTGATCCTGCGGACGGTGATTTAAATCCCGCAAAGATTTACACATTCGACAAGAAAGGGTACAAGTTTAAATTAGTGTCCCAAGCTGGCGGTATCGCGACGGTAGACATGGCACCTGGTGCTAAATCGACTCAAGTTAAACAGATTACGCTCAAGATAAATACAGCAGATAATACCGTCAAAGAATGGACGATTGTCAATAAGGCAGGTAAAAAACAGGTATTCAAGGTGACTAAATTAAATCCCAAAGCCGGTGTAGATGATGCTTATTTTACGTTTAGTAAAAAGGCATTCCCCGGAGTAGAGGTGAATGATTTAAGATAGAAAACAATTGTAGAGACGCGATACTTCGCGTCTTTTTTATGCGTTGATGTTTTTAAACCAATTGAAGCACCAATTGCTTCATGATCTCCAAGCCATCTGTATTATTCAAATCTGGATCGGCAGCACGCTCAGGGTGCGGCATTAACCCAAATACATTCCGTCCTTCATTACAGATTCCGGCAATGTTTAGTAAGCTACCATTTGGGTTAGCGGCATCAGTTACTTTACCTGCCTCGTCGCAATAGTAAAACAATATTTGATCATTTGCCTGCAAGGAAGCTAAGGTAGCTTCATCAGCAAAATAGCGACCCTCTGCGTGTGCAATTGGTACTTTATAGGCTTTGTTTAAATCTAATTCTTGGGTTAAAAGGGCATTGTTTGTAGCCGCTTTTAGGAAAATATTCTTCGATATGAATTTCTGTGAGTTGTTACGCAATAATACACCTGGAAGTAAGTGCGCTTCTACTAAGACCTGGAATCCATTACAAATCCCCATTAAATAGCCTCCGTTTTTAGCAAATTCGATGACATGTTCCATAATCGGCGAAAAACGTGCGATAGCACCTGAACGAAGGTAATCTCCATAAGAGAAACCACCTGGAACGATAAGAAAATCGCAGCCCTGTAAATCCGTGTCTTTATGCCATAACTTAATAGCTTCATGGCCTAAACTTTGAATAACACCTACGGTATCATCATCGCAGTTGGAACCCGGGAATACAATCACACCAAATTTCATATCTTTTTTGTCTTAATTTGCTGCAAATTTAGGGCTTTTCGCTGATTTATTTTAGCAAAAATTGCATAAAAAAAGCTGCACGTTTGCGGTGCAGCTTTTTCATTGATTTACTAAATCCTAGTAACGGTAATGCTCTGGCTTAAATGGACCTGCTTGAGGTACGCCGATGTATTCCGCTTGCTCTTTTTCTAGTTTCTCCAACTTAGCTCCGATGTGTGCTAAGTGTAAGAACGCTACTTTCTCATCCAAGTGCTTCGGTAAGATGTATACTTTGTTCTCGTAATTCTTAGAATTAGCCCACAATTCTAATTGAGCTAATGTTTGATTACAGAATGAGTTTGACATCACGAATGAAGGGTGACCCATTGCGCAACCTAAGTTTACTAAACGACCTTCAGCTAAAACGATTACGTTTTTGCCATCGATGGTATACATGTCCACTTGTGGTTTGATTTGATCCTTAGTTGAACCGTAATTATTGTTCAACCATTCCATGTCGATTTCGTTATCGAAGTGACCGATGTTACAAACGATCGCTTTGTCTTTCATCGCTTTGAAGTGGCGATCACGGATGATTTTCACGTTACCCGTTGCTGTGACAAAGATGTTGGCACGTGTCGCTGCTTCGTCCATTGGAACTACTTCGTAACCATCCATCGCTGCTTGTAATGCACAAATAGGATCGATTTCAGTTACTAACACACGGCAACCCGCACCACGTAATGAATCTGCAGAACCTTTTCCTACATCACCATAACCTGCTACTACGGCTACTTTACCTGCCAACATTAAGTCGGTTGCGCGACGAATCGCATCCACTAATGACTCTTTGCAACCATATTTGTTATCAAATTTAGACTTCGTTACCGAGTCGTTTACGTTGATCGCTGGCAAGAATAACGTGCCATTTTTCATACGCTCATATAGACGGTGAACACCAGTCGTAGTTTCTTCTGATAAGCCTTTGATTCCTTCGATTAACTCAGGGTATTCGTCAAAAACCATATTCGTTAAGTCACCACCATCATCCAAGATCATGTTCAATGGTTGCTTTCCTTCACCGAAGAATAATGTTTGCTCAATACACCAGTTGAATTCTTCTTCGTTCATGCCTTTCCAAGCATAAACCGGAATTCCAGCTGCTGCAATCGCTGCTGCAGCGTGATCTTGTGTAGAGAAAATGTTACAAGATGACCAAGTAACTTCTGCTCCTAAGGCAGTTAATGTCTCAATCAAAACGGCTGTTTGGATTGTCATGTGCAAACATCCTGCGATACGCGCTCCCTTCAAAGGTTGTGCGGCGCCGAATTCTGTACGCAATGCCATTAAGCCCGGCATCTCTGCTTCCGCTAATTGAATTTCTTTACGACCCCAATCGGCCAATGCAATGTCTTTTACTTTGTAGGGTACATACGTACCAGCTTGTGATGCCATTATGTGTTTAATTTTATTTCTAAATCTTATTAAAGTGCAAATTTACTGCTTTCTTGTATACCAACAAATTTTTGTTTGGCCCGATAGGCTATTTCTTATTTATTGGTTACTAGTCATTTGCCAAAAACGGCAATACGCTTTCTAATTGAATACCTCGCGATCCTTTGACTAATAAATAACTTGACTTGATGGGATTATCTTGTAACCAGTTATGAAGTCCAAACTTATCAGGAAAGTAAAATGCTTTAGGTAAATGAGTTAGGGCCTGTTGCATGTGTTCGCCGATTAAAAGAACTTTTTCAAACGAAAACGAGGCAATTAGTTTGCCAAGAGCTTCATGTTCGGCTGCGGACAAGTCACCTAATTCAAACATGTCCCCTAAAATCAGAATTTTGGGTTCGTTTTCTGTTTCCGCAAAATGACTAATTGCTGCTTGCATCGAGGTTGGATTCGCATTGTATGCATCCATTAAAACTTGGTTAGATCCAATTTTTATGTATTGAGATCGATGATTTGTTGGCTGATACGTAGCTATTCCCTCCTTACATTGCGCATCACTTAAGCCAAAATGCTTGCCCACCGCAATCGCCATTTGAATATTTTCAAAGTTGTATATGCCGGGTAAGTGTGACTGAACAACTGTTTCGTCGGCACATGAAAATCGAATATAAGGTTTCGCTTCAATTAAATTAGTAGGCATCGCTGCATTGGCTAAAACCACTTCCGTGATTTGACGCTCTGCAGACATTTGATGCACAATGTTTTTTTCTTTAGGTAAAAAGACGATTCCACCATGTGCGGAGACATAGTCAAATAATTCGCCTTTGCCTTTAATGACACCTGATTCACCGCCGAACCCCTCTAAATGTGCTTTACCTATATTGGTTATTAAGCTATGTGTCGGCTGGGCTATATCCACAAGTTCCTTGATATCTCCTTGTTTATTTGCACCCATTTCAATGACTGCGATTTCATGTGCAGGTAAAATGGAAAGGATGGAAAGTGGTACGCCAATGTGATTGTTCAAATTACCCGACGTGGCGAAGCAATGGAATTGTTGAGATAATACCGAGAAAATCAACTCCTTCGTAGTTGTTTTTCCATTGGATCCTGTTAGGCCAATAATCGGTATGGTTAAGGTTTTTCTGTAAGCAGTGGCTAGGTCTTGAAGTGCGCGAAGTCCATCTTCGACTAACAGGGTTTTAGATCCCGTATCATAAGCTGGGTCGTCTATGACCGCGCAAGAAGCTCCTTTGGCTAAGGCTTCTTCAGCTAATGCATTGGCATTGAAATTTGGCCCTTTTAAGGCAAAAAACATATTTCCTTTTTGTATTTTCCGGGTATCCGTACATACGCCAGTCGCGGATTGGAAATGTGCTAATAAAGATGAGTTTGATATCTTCATATGGATAATCGTCTGCCATTTTGCATATTGCGACTACAAATATCGAATGAAAAATCTTTTAATCCTTTATTTAGCGCTGATTCCTCTGCAATTCATGGGGCAAGGGATCAAATTGACGCAAAATTCACGGTTAGCTGTTCAGAAATCGGGCCAAAATTTGTTGAATGCACTGGCAGGAGGCATGAATGCGACCCAGTTTGAATCGGTCGATTTGACGCAAGATGGTCGAGAGGATATCGTTACTTTTGATCGTACGACTGAGCAACGGGCTGTTTTTGTGAATCAACCATCAGGCTTTGTGTTTGATCCAGTTTTGTCTAGTCAGTTGCCTAAATTCACCCATTGGATGCGTTTTGTTGATTACGACAATGATGGTAGAAAAGATTTGTTTTGTGCAGCTCCTGCTGGTATTCAAGTTTTTAAAAATACAAGTACTAGCAGTAATCTTTCATTTCAATCTATCGCAAATCCTTTATATACGGAAGGTTTTTCTGGTCGGATAAATCTCTATGTTTCTAATGTGGATATTCCAGCCATTGCTGATATCGATGACGATGGGGATGTGGATGTACTCGCTTTTGACCCCAGTGGACACTATGTGGAGTTTCACCAAAACCAATCTAAACAATCAGGTAAGGTGCTAGATTTTAAGAAAATAGGGGATTGTTGGGGTGACTTTGTCGTTCGTTCGTGTGGAGATATTCTGTTAGGTACGCCATGCTCTACAGATATAGCCTTGGAGTCTGCCCAACAGCCCAATCGTACCTTTCATGCGGGTAATTCGCTCAGTGTGCTATTTCGTAATGGCATTCCTGATTTGGTTTATGGACATATTGGCTGTCGAGATCTTATTTATCTAACAAATGAGGGGACTCGAAACGCCCCCAAGTTTACCAAATTTACCGTTGGTTTTCCTAAATCAGTAAATCTTGGGACATTTCTACACGCATCGGTGGTAGATGTGACGGGTGATGCTCAACCTGAATTAATTGCTTCCTTGTTTTCAACGGATAACAATGGGTATATGCAGGACTTCCAACAATCAAATGTTCTTTTTTCGAAGGCAAATGGTACGTGGGTGGCATCTTCCAAGACCTTTTTGCAAGCTGAAATGATAGATGTAGGGGAGCGAGCAAGTCCATGTTTCTGGGATGCTGATCAAGACGGTGATTTGGATTTACTGGTGGCTAATGCTGGTATTAGGGAAGGGAACGAGGTGAAAGCTTCCATTAGTTATTTTGAAAATAAGGCTGGCGTTTTAGGATTTATTACATCGGATTATTTGAAGTTAAAAGATCAGTTGAATGCAACCAATTTAATGCTGCAAACCATTGATTATAATTATGATGGAACGAAAGATTTAATTCTATCGGGTCAAACAAGTCTAGGACCACGTGTTTTTGTCTTATTCAAGTCGGGTTTAAAGGCGGTAGATATTCCTGAGTTGGGATTCAATGAGGTACCTATTTTCGCAGATTGGAATCAAGATTCCCAGGTTGATTTGCTCATTGTTAATCGAGCGGGCAAAGTTAGAACTAATGGGAATTCAGATTGGGGGAAGTTAGGTGCGCTAACGGATTGGCGTTTGCGCAGTTTTTCGATGGCTGATTTGGATGGAGATGGTTCCATCGAATTTATTGGGCTTGATCAAGATGGGGCAGTGCACGTTGGGAATTTTGATGCGTTAACAAATGAATTGGTTTGGAAATCACAGGATTTTAGTAGTGTATCTGTTGGTCGAAATGCACAAATTCTCTGCGAAGATTATAATGCTGATGGTAAGAAAGACTTGATTTTTGGTACCGGTGCGGGTGGTGTCTTCATCTATGATAATCAATCAAGTTCACCTGTTTGGGATAATCTGAAGACCTCAATTTTTCAAATTTGGCCAAATCCAGCCACGGATTTTATCTATGTCCTCTCCAATGTGTCAGGTACAATACATTGGGTTGATATGTCGGGAAAAATTATTGAGCAACGAAATACCAAGCCGAGTGAAGTAATACGATTTGACACCAAAGGGCTTAGTCGGGGTGTTTATCTACTCCGATTTGTTTCAGATACTGGCCAAACAGAAACGCAAAAGTTTGTGCTGAACTAAAAAAACTTTCCTGCACCTAAGACAATTTGACGCAGGCTGACGACGATAATGACGATGCCAACTAATATCATCATGCTCTTTACGGGAAGTTTGTTGGCTAATCGGGCTGCAATCGGTGCAGCAACAACTCCACCTAAAATTAATCCTGCGATCACTTGCCAATAGCCGAGACCAATAACCGTGAAAAAGGTAAGTGAGGAAGCTAGTGAGACGAAAAATTCGGTCAAATTAACGCTGCCAATCGTATATTTTGGATGACGACCTGACGCAATTAATGTGGAGGAAACGATTGGTCCCCAGCCACCTCCGCCGATGGAGTCTAGGTAACCCCCAAAAAGAGCTAACCAGCCCACCCGTTTTAATTGACGCTTTTCTTGACGTTTGATTAATGCTTTACGTATAATGATGGCACCTAAAAACAAGGTATAAATGGATACGATCGGTTTGATGTAGTCGGCATAATTTTCCAACGACGAGATTACATACGCACCTAATATGGCTCCAATGATACCTGGTATGACCAAGGTTTTGAAAAGTTTCGAATTCACGTTACCAAATTTCAAATGCATATATCCAGAAACGCCCGAAGTAAAAACCTCAGATGCGTGCACGCTGGCCGAAGCAGCGGCAGGGGTAATACCCACCGACATTAAGAATGTGGTTGCGGTCACGCCATAAGCCATTCCCAAAGCTCCATCAATCATTTGAGCAATGAATCCACCTAAGATGTAGTATAAAATTTCAGAATTGACGGTGCTAAATACGGCAATTACGTTTTCGGCAGTTAGGTAACTGAAAACTAAATGCCCTACAATCATGAGGGCTAGGGCATTG
>CAIUGL010000099.1 GCA_903898715.1 uncultured Cytophagaceae bacterium | reverse complement strand
TGTTGTATTTCGTTGCATAAGTCACATTTAAAAATGGATTGGTGCCTTTGGGAAACCCTTGTTCTGTCCATAAAAATTCTAGGCTTGCTGGATTAGCAATAGGTCTGAGTTCTAATAGTCGGGACGGATTATCCATGCAAACACTTGGGTCTACTTTAGGGATAAAATCATTTTCTGTATAATAACGTAGATCAATATCTCCTGTTACATCGCACCCTGTAGCATCATCACTTATCTTAACAGCATACGTTCCAGCTGTATTAACGGTGATAGTTGGCGATGTAGCTCCCGTACTCCAGTCATACCTAAGTCCAGATAAACCAGGAATCTTATCAAAAGTTGGGTCTGGAAATGTAATATTTCGTTGGACACAATTAGGAGTCGCGACTGTGGTCATATATAATTTATCTACCCGGCTTCGCAAGGAGAATGGCTTTAAATTTCGGATATCAAATTCCTTTGCATCAAGGTAATAGAAACCGCACTTGGTTATTACTTTTACTACGATGACATACTTTTGGGGGTTAGGTGCTTTATCAGGATAGGAATAGTCAATCGACATTTTATTTATGAATTGTTTTTCAAGCACAAGCCCTGAGACTTCTTTTAATGCGCCCCTTGTGATATCATAGACTAAATTAGGAGATTGTGTACCCGGAGTATAATTGTTAGCTCTATATATATACCAATCGGCGCCAATAATTTTCTTATTATCATCCTTACATTTAGGTGGTTCTGGTAATCTATATGTAAATGTTGTACCCTTGCATTCTTGTGAGATGCCATCGCCGCCACCACCTCCGGATGGGGGCATTATTTGAGTAAATCCTCGACCCATTCTCGAACTTGATGGTAATGAAGATAAAGTACTTAAATCATTAATATCAAAATTACCAGAGGGTGATGGAATCGCTAGGGAAGTAAAAGGTGTATTAGGAAGCCGAATGAATGCCAACTTTTGCGTATTTTCAATTACAAAATAGAGTCGTGGATTAAAATATTCTATAAATCCCTGTCCAAGTAAATCCATCGTATCCCAAACAACCAATTTACTTGATTCAATTGGCGTTGCAGAAAGATTAAATTGAAGAATTTGTGATGAGATCGTAGACCCGTTCCCACGAGTTGTAACATATAGGATGTTTCGATCTGGGGAAAAAGCAACTCCGTAAACACTTCTAGGAGCACTTCCTATGTCAATACGAGTTAATGAATTAAAATCCAAATTACCTGTAGCCTTGTTGTGGTCTACAAGGAAAATCTCATTTAATGACCCGTTCTGATTTGCCATGGCTAATTTTACTGAATCTCTAGAAAAAGTCAAATTAGAAAATGATGAAAATGAAATAGAGGAATTGGCAATAATTCTTTCAGGTTTGGACAAACCCAAACTATCTAATTTATAACGATAGATGTTATTTGAGCCCTTCTCAAATGCATGAATCCAATAAGAATTGAGGGGGGCTGGGGTGACAACTATTTTATCCGTGGCAGAAAATGAACTAATTGGCGTTGCGATAGAAGCAGAAGAAAATGGGACAACGAGTGAACCGTTTCCCCCATTACCAGAAATGTCAAAAACACTATAAAAAAATTGATTTACGCCACCAACCTGCTTCATTCCAAATATGTAATATTCCGAATTGCATCCTGAACATGATTGTTTGGGTAAAATAGCTGTCGCCTGACTCAAATTAACATCACCTCCCAAATTACCCAACACTGTACCTGAATATGTTTTCACTAAATTCCCATTTGTAAAAATTCCTTCTAAATCATTTATTGCCGCTTTAATAGGAGGAAAAGATAATGCAGAAGACCCCGCAGGACTAAGAGTCGATGGATCTGAAGTTGCACTTGTTATGTTCCCATTTGTAAATTGAATTTTAGTACCGTTTCCATAACTAAATACAGTAGTATTTATACCTGTTTGTCTTGCTTGATTTAATGCGCAATAAACTACATTAAGCCTTGCCTCTGAATAACATCCAGAAATATTGTCTTTGATTTTGACTGAATAGCAACCTTCTTGATTAACAGTTAGTGTATTTGTATTCTGCCCATTCGGGAACCACGTGACGCTTAGGTTGGCGGGGTTGGGATATGCCGACTGCTTTATATTTTTAAATGCATCAATCACCGCGTTACCCGAACATATTTCCAAGGTATCTTTGGAACATTCATCTCCCAAAAATGTACGAGGCATTTGAGTGATGTAAACTAGCTTCGTAAGTGAAATGGGAGAACCAACTGTTGGCCGAATAGTCACACTAACCGTTCTTGTACCAGCTCCCGCATATGTATGAACCGCAGTAGGCGTGCTATAACTTGCACCATCTCCCATTTGCCATTGAAATACCGTACCAGTAGGGTAAATCCCTTCGACATCGCAAACCGTTTCGAGTCCTTCTTTTTTACCTTCGCAATCTTGGCATGTTTTTAGGCAGGTGTTTCGACAATTTATTTGGCCAAAAGCTGAGCTGTAGCTCACCAAACAAAGGACAAGAAACAGGTACAAACGGTTCATGATGTGACGAAGTCTAACGCAAAGCGTCCACAAAATAAGCCTTTAAATTGGTTTTTGAAAAACGAATCTGCTAAATTGCGGGGCTACGCGGTAGACAATGAACAAAAAGAGGCACATTGCATTCGTATTTTTCATCTGGCTGACTCAAGTTTACTTGGTTCGAGC
>CAIUGL010000098.1 GCA_903898715.1 uncultured Cytophagaceae bacterium | reverse complement strand
GATGGCGACTGTGCCGAGTGCGGAGGAGTTTTTATTAATGCAGATTGGTTTTGTGGTGTCGGGTGAGCGGGAGCAGTTGATTGCCGAACAGATCATTGGATCGTTGGAGGATGATGGCTATTTACGTCGGAACATTGAGAGTATTGTGAATGATTTAGCGTTTACGGTGGGCTTTGAAACGGATTATGCAGAGGTGGAAGCGGTGCTGATGAAGGTCCAACAATTAGATCCGGCGGGCATTGGGGCGCGGGATTTGCAGGAGTGTTTGTCTTTGCAGTTACATCGGCATTCGGTGGGAGAGGATGCCGCGCATGCCTTGGCTATTCAATTAATTGACACCTATTTCGATGATTTCTCCAAACGTCATTATGCTGCATTGCAGCAAAAATTAGGCGTGGATGAAGTGGCCTTGAAACAAGCGATTGCAGTTATTACGCGTTTGAATCCCAAACCGGGTGGCACGGAGGCGGGTGAGGTGGCTCAATTTTTACAGCCTGATTTTATTGTGACGCAGGTAGATGGGAAGTTGGACATCAAATTAAACGGCAAAAACGCCCCGGAATTGCGGGTAAGCAAATCGTTTCAGGAGATGTTGCAAACCTATGAGAAGGGGAATAAGCAGCAGAAAGATATTAAGGAGGCGGTGACGTTCATCAAACACAAGTTGGACGCCGCATCCTGGTTCATTCAGGCGATCCAACAGCGTCAAGGAACCTTGATGAAAACGATGGAGAGCATCGTGACGAAGCAGTATGATTTTTTCTTAACGGGGGATGATGCGCGTTTGAGGCCTTTGAAGATGAAGGAGATTGCGGCGGATATTGCGATGGACATTTCGACGGTGTCGCGGGTGGTTTCGGCGAAGTCGGTGCAGACCGATTTTGGGATGTTTCCTTTAAAGTATTTCTTCTCGGAGGGTATCACCCACGAGTCTGGGGAGGATTTCTCTACTCGGGAGGTCAAGAATATTTTGCGGGAGATCATTGCGGGAGAGCCGCATGATGCGCCGTATTCGGATGAGGATTTGGAGGGGATCTTATCGGAGCGCGGTTTTATTGTGAAGCGCCGTACGGTGGCGAAGTACCGCGAGCAGTTGGGGATCGCGGTTGCGCGCTTGCGGAGGGAATTGTAAAACGTAAAAGTCACGTAAGACTATCATTCAAAAAATTTAAGGGTCAACCCTAGCGTTAGCTATTGTTGACCCTTGTTGTTTAATGATAGATGATATCTACGCAATTATCATCCGTTCGGGTGATGGTGGCGGAGATGGAATCTTTGTTTTTGGCATCCATGAATTTCTCGACCTCTTTGATGCAGTTGTAGGCAGAGCTTAATCCGCACACGTGGCATTTTCCATCGGGTACGGGGTCTGGTTCAGCGTCGGTCTGCATTCCACTTGATTTCTTTTCGACGATTCCGATGAGGATGGAGTTATGGAATTTATTGTTGGGGTCTTTGTCGATGGTCAGTATCGCCTCATATTCTTGGTTTGGATTATTCTTTTTCAATAGATCCAATGCGTTTACGGCACCGTCGATTTGATCAATGAATCGCCTTTGCAAAGCGGTGGCTCGTAGGTAT
>CAIUGL010000097.1 GCA_903898715.1 uncultured Cytophagaceae bacterium | reverse complement strand
TTTAAAGACCTGTCAAGATGCCGGTTGGAACATTACGGGCATGGAACTAGATCCGGAAACGGCAGCTCGTGCGGCAGCGCTAGTTCAAGATAAAATCTATCCCAATTTAGCTGCGATTCCGGAGGACAAACAATTTGAGCTGATCACCTTGTGGCACGTGCTCGAACACGTATATGAATTAGATGCCTATTTTGAGTTTTTCAAAAGGCGCATTTCGGCAGATGGAAAATTGCTTTTGGCCTTGCCTAATTCCAAGAGTTTTGATGCTGGATATTTTAAGGAATATTGGGCGGCCTATGATGTGCCGCGTCATATTTATCATTTTAATCCAGAAACCATTCAGTTTGTCGCCAAGAAGCATGGCTTTAAACTCGTGAAACAGCGCGGCCAAATCTTTGATAGTTTTTATATTGCCTTATTAAGTAACCAATACCGCTCGGGTAGCAAGCGATTGATTCATTCGTTCCTATTGGGATTGTGGTCAAACGTGTTGGCCTGGGCAAAAACCGGAAATTACTCCAGCAATGTTTATATGTTCAAACATGTTTAATTATCTAAAGAGATCGCTGGCGCTCGTCTTTTTGGCTTGCGGAGTTTCCTTGGCGCTCATGCAAAGTTGTGCACAAACGGCGAGTCCTCCTGGTGGGAAGAAAGATACGCTGGCACCCAAAGTCATTCAATCGGTTCCGCTCAACAAAAGCAAGAACTTTCGGGGTAAGAAATTAGATTTGACATTCAACGAATATGTAACCATCAAGAATCTTAATCAAGAATTGTTGATTACGCCCAACATAGGAACGTATGATACACGCATTCGCCCGATGGGCCTGAGCATCTTGATTGATAGTGCCTTAAAGCCGAACACAACCTATACGTTTAATTTTAGAAATGCAATTGAGGATGTGACCGAACGTAATGTGGGTAAAAATATTAAACTCGTATTCAGTACCTCGGACTTGATCGATTCCTTGCAAATCAGCGGTCGCGTGCGCCATGTGCAGACAAATAAAAAATTAGAAAATATATTAATTGGGCTTTATCCGTATACGGACACGTTGAGCATAGATAAAAACAAGCCGTATTATTTTACTAAAACGGATACGGCGGGGGTTTACCAACTGGAAAATGTAGCGGCCGGAAAGTATTACATGGCGGCATTTCTAGATCTGAATAATAACCTGCTATATAATTCTAATAAAGAAGTGGTTGATTTCATCACCGAACCTTATATAGATTTACAATCCAATCAAACGCGGGATTTCCAGGTGGCGCTACAAAACCTAGATCCCCTAAAAGTTGCTAAGACTACAACAACCGCAAAGACGGCGTTGATTGAATTTAATCGTGGGATATCCCGCGCCGACTTAACTAAATCGCCTTTGGCGTATCTAATCGAAGTAAATCGCGGTATTCGGTTTTACGCAGGAAACGTGGAACGTAAGGATACGCTGGTATTCCAAGCGCAATTAGCTGATTCATTGGGGCGTGAAATCACACAGACATTTCGAATCAAATTCCGAGAACAAGTAACCAAAGGAAAACCGATTAAGACTCCCTATAAATACGACGTTTTTCCTGCAATGGGGAAATCATTAAGCCCGCTAGACTCGATACGCATACGTTTACATAAACCGGTGCAAGGCTTTAATTCCCAACTCGTTTATTTTGAAACAGGCGATGACGAACGAAGCTTTTTGCCTGACAGTGGTTTCCGCTGGAATGACATAGGCAACGAGCTAACCATATTGAAAGACTTTCTTCCGATACGCCCTAAGTTCACGCTGGCTATTGAAAAGAAGGCATTTGTATCCGTGGAACAAGATTCATCGGAAGCCTTCAAGCAGTCCTATGAATTTCAAGATTTGGAAAACTATGGAAGTATATCGGGCTCTGTGAATACGACAAAAACAAATACAGCTTATGTGGTGCAGTTGATTCATCCAGATACAAAAGAGGTGTTATACGAAACCAAAACAAGCAAAGCATTTAGTTTTCCATACATCGAACCAGCAACCTATGAAATGCGCGCCATCGAAGATCGGAATAAAAATGGCCGCTGGGATATTGGTAATTTCAAGGACAGGACGAAGCCAGAGGCAATTTATTTCTTTCCCAATAAGTTAAAGATAAAGGCCAACTTCCAGTTGACAGACCTGTGGATAAGTACCCAATAAACCCTCATTTTATCCACAATTTATCCGCATGATTGTGGATAAAAAAATCAGGCCAGTGGAAAATGTGTATAAGTCCAATGTTGTCCACGCAAAAAAATAAGTTGTCTACATAAACGCTTAGCTATACAAACTTATATATCAAGCACTTAGCCTAGTTATCCACTTATCCACAGAGAACAATAAAGAAGAACAAAAAAGAGATCTTTAAAATATTTTTTTCTTTTTATTTTATGTGTGGACAACATATTCAGAAATTGAATATTTAGTCAATTGGTTTAAAATTTACATTTATTTAAAGTTTAAGTTATTTATAGGTTAAAATAGCATCATTTGTATATAGCAGCTGTGGATAACTTGTGGATAATGCGCTTTTTAGTCCACGAGCAGTGAGTGCAAAAAAATACAGCATAAGTTCAATTTGGCTCAAATCGATTGCTTAACTTTGAGTCAAACAGCAAGCTTATAACCTATGGTACTTCACGAAAACTTCACTCGGGTATTTGACTTATTACCTCAATACCAACAGTTACACAAATCAGACCTATTTAATTTAAAGCGCGATGGCGAATGGCGCAATTTCAGTTCAACAGAAATGTTGGACATTATCAATGAAACCGCATTAGGTTTATTGGCCCTCAAGATTAAACCAGGTGATAAGGTTGCCATCATTTCGGGTAATCGGCCAGAGTGGAATTTCATCGATTTTGCGATTCAAATTATTGGAGCTGTTTCGGTTCCGATGTATCCAACAATTACGGTTGAGGATTATGCCTTCATTTTTGAAAATGCGGAAGTGAAGTATGTGTTTGTGGAGGGTGAAGATTTGTATTTGAAATCGAAGGAGGCTTCTAAAGGAAATAAAAAGATTAAGGAAATTTACACATTCGATCCGGTTGAGGGTGCCTCGATGTGGACAGAAGTGAAGGAAATGGGCGAAGGAAAAGATCGTTCTGTTTTACAACCCTTGATGGATGCGGTGAAACCATCAGATTTATTAACGTTGATCTACACATCCGGAACAACCGGTCGGCCGAAAGGTGTGATGTTGACCCATCACAATATC
>CAIUGL010000096.1 GCA_903898715.1 uncultured Cytophagaceae bacterium | reverse complement strand
ATTTTGTCCGAAATCTCCTCGTCGGTGAATGGCGCGTAAATCGCCTTTACAAAGTTCTCACTGGATGCGGTGCCATTTTCGAGGGCCAACAAACATTTCAAGTTTACTTCATCCAAAATATGCTCCATGCCACGTTCCTTCAACAAGGCAAGCGCCGCGCGGAAAGCAACGAATTCCTTCATTTTGGACATATCAATCCCGTAACAATCCGGATATCTGATTTGTGGCGCCGAAGAAACAATAACAATTTTCTTAGGTGATAACTTATCCAATAAACTTAAAATACTCTTTTCTAAGGTCGTTCCCCGCACAATCGAATCGTCGATTAACACAACCGAGTCAACTCCTTTTTCAATCACCTCATAGGTCGTATCATAGACATGCGACACCATGTCATCCCGCATCGCATCACTCGCAATGAAAGTACGTACTTTGACATCTTTGGAAATCAGTTTTTCGACACGCGGACGGAAGGTCAACAACTCCTCCAGCTGCTCCTCAAACAATACGCCTTCCATGATGGCTTTCTTTCGCTCCTTCGCCAAATGATCCTCCAATCCATCAATCATCCCCAAAAAGGCACTTTCTGCCGTATTTGGGATATATGAAAACACAGTATGTTTTAAGTCATTTTTAACCTCATCCAGAATTTGAGGAATCAATAATCGACCTAGTTTCTTACGCTCGCGGTAAATATCTGGATCCGATCCACGCGAGAAATAAATACGCTCAAACGAACAAGATTTCTGCTCAATTCGGTCAATAAATGGCACTTCGCTAACCGAAGCATCCATCTCAATAATCAAGGCATGACCCGGAGTAATCTCCTTAATTTGGTCATACGCACAATTGAAAGAAGTTTTTATTGCTTGTTTCTCCGAAGCGACCACAACGACCTCATCATCCATGTAATAGTACGCCGGTCGGATACCCGCCGGATCACGCGCCACAAAAGAAGCACCGTAACCTGTCATTCCCACCATCGCATAGCCACCATCAAAATCCTTGCAAGAACGTTCTAAAACACGCTTCAGGTCTATATTTGCGGCAAGTACATCCGATAATTCAGGATTTTCATATTGGTCTTTAAATTTGCCAAACTGACGCTGATTCTCCTCATCCAAAAAGTGGCCAATCTTCTCCATCACAGTTACGGTATCCACTTTCTCTTTTGGATGCTGGCCCAACGACACTAATCTGTCAAACAAATCATCCACATTCGTCATGTTGAAATTCCCCGCCATCACGAGATTCCTGCTCCGCCAGTTGTTTTGGCGTAACATCGGATGACAATTCTCAATTTCATTTTGACCATGCGTACCATAGCGCAGGTGCCCTAAAAGTACTTCTCCAGTAAAAGCCACATTTTCTTGCCACCACGTAGCATCATGAACCGCATCAATTCCCGTATCCCGCTTAGTCTCCTTCGCTAATTTTTGTGCTTTCTTAAATTTCTTATTAATCTTCCCAAAAATATCCGCAACGGCTTGGGGTTCTACAGAACGGTAGCGACTGATATACCTGCTACCCGGTTTGACATCTATTTTAATATTCGCAATCCCCGCTCCATCTTGACCTCGATTCACTTGCTTCTCCATCATCAAATACAACTTATTTAAGCCATACATCGGCGTATCGTACTTATCGAGGTAATGCTGAAAAGGTTTTCGCATTCGGATTAGTGCAATTCCGCATTCGTGCTTGATGGATTCAGACATGTTGGTTTAGGAGAAGATTTTACTAAAATAAAGCCCAAAATTAGGGAATTATTATCAGCAATTTGGGTTATTTTCTAATTTTTATTTAAACATTTAATAGCTCAAAAAACAGGTTTGGAGTGATTAGAGCGCCAATTACCAAAATGGCCAAAAGAAAATACCCCCAATCCTTTCCAGAAAATTTATCAGCTAGCAATCCATCCACATGTTCCCGCTTTTTCAAATAAATAAAATAAGGAATTCGTAGATAATAATAGACCGAAATCAAGGTGACAATGATCGCAACGAGTAATAATGCCAACACGCTCGTTTGTTGGCCACTCTGATACTTTTCCCACAACTGACTAAAATAGGTAACCTTCGCCAAAAACGTTCCCGCCGGAGGAAGGCCGATCAGGGCGATTAAGCCTACTACTAATGTGGCCGATCGCAGCGGCTGTTGCTGGGCGTAACCTGTCCAGGCCAACATATCATCCGATTCAATCGAGTCGCCCGTCACTTCATCTACCTGATAAAATACCAAATAAGTACTTAGGCCATACAAAAATCCATAAAACAATAAGGCTTTTAGCGCCTGATCTGCCGGAAATAACCAAACCATCGCCATAAATCCCCCATGGGCAATGCTGGAATAGGCCAATAATCTTTTGCTGTTTTTTTGGCCCATTGCCGCTAAATTTCCCACCAATAAAGTAGCCATCGCCAATAAACTTATCGTCGACACCATCGAAATCGGGACGTAATGCACGAGCTTAATGCCCAACAAACTTACCGCAAGTTTAGGGGCAACTGAAATCCAACTCATCCATGAGGCTGGTAAACTTTCCAGTAGATCCGGACTCCACGGGTGAAATGGAACCCAAGCCATTTTGAATAGGATTCCTGTGCCCACTAACCCCAAAGCTAGGTATGCAAAAACAGGATCAGCTGTGGCGATTCCCCGACTGAAATCCGCGGAGAACAAATACATATTCCCACTCAATCCATATAAAAGCGACATTCCATACAGGAATATGGCTGACGAGCCTAATCCAAATAATACATAAGGTAAAGCCGCCCGAGCACCAATGGCATCTTTGCGCATGGCAACTAAGATATAGGTACCCATCGAAATGAGCTCTAAACTGAGAAATACCGTTAAGAAATGTGCGCTCATGGATGTTAATAAACTGCCCAAGAGAATCGCCGAGAAACCGATGTTCTCCTCCAGCGAGAAGCTTTTTTGATGTAATTGATTCAATCCTAGTAAAAGTGCCCCTAGGGCAATAATAAGCACATTTATCGTGTTCGACCCGATGTTCACTTGGAAAAGCTGAAAGCTAACAAAACCTGCTAAGCCTTGTGTCATGCGCTGAAAGGCCAAACCCAGCGCCAATAAAATGCCTATTTGTGCCAAAAAATACCGCCACGAATCAGCCGTTTTCGCAGGCTTACCATGCAAAAACAAGTCGGCAAAAATGCTCACCAAGATCCAAATACCAACGACCAATTCCGGCAAGATCAACGAAAAGCCCGCAGTCGTTTCCGTTATTTTGCTTGAGACGCTAGAAAGGAGTTCGGTTGAAAACATCGTTTTTATTTTGTCGGTAATTTTTCTTTCAAGTAATGAGCCGTCGGATTGTTTTTCAAAACGACCATATCTTCCGGAGTTCCCTCGTAGCTGATGTAACCTCCTTGTTCACCACCCTCCGGTCCTAAATCGATGATGTGATCCGCACATTTAATCACCTCCATATTGTGTTCAATAATGATCACAGTATCGCCCTGTTCCACCAAATCATTTAATGCCTTGAGTAATTTTTTGATGTCATGAAAGTGAAGGCCCGTCGTAGGTTCATCAAAAATAAACAAGGTTTTGCCTTTATTCCCATTTCCTTTACCCAAAAAGCTCGCTAATTTGACACGCTGTGCTTCACCGCCTGAAAGCGAATTTGAGCTTTGGCCTAATTTTATGTAGCCTAAACCAACTTGGAAAAGCGGATCAATTTTCTCCGCAATTTTAGGTGATTTTTCCTGGAAAAATGGGATACTTTCCTCTACGGTTAAATCAAGAATTTCAGCAATATTTTTGTCTTGATATGTAACGTCGAGCACTTCTTGCTTGAATCGCTGGCCGTTGCATGATTCGCAGACCAACTTAATATCGGCCATAAATTGCATCTCAATCGTGATTTCGCCTTCTCCTTGACAGGTTTCACAACGACCACCCTCTACGTTAAACGAGAAGTGAGCCGGTTTGTAGCCACGTGTTTTGGCTAGCGGAAGCTCTGAAAACAACAAGCGAATGGCGTCGTAAGCCTTAATGTAGGTGATCGGATTCGATCGTGATGACTTGCCAATAGGCTGCTGGTCAACCATTTCTACACCCGCAATTTTGTTCAAACTACCGCCTAATTCACGGAATTTGCCAGTTTCCTCCGTCCCTAATTGCAAGTGACGTAGCACCGCCGGATAGAGTATTTTACGGATCAAGGTCGACTTACCTGAGCCACTGACTCCGGTGACCACGGTCAATATTCCTAAAGGAATTTTAACGTCTAAATTCTTTAAATTATTCTCGTTGGCCCCTTTAATCTCGAGATGTGCCAACGGCTTTCTGCGGAATTTTGGGATATCTATTTTATCCGTACCACGCAAGAATCGTAGCGTGTGGCTGTCGGTTTTATCGTCTTTTAGCGCTTCTGCCAAATTACCTTGGAAAATCAAATTACCGCCATGTCGGCCTGCCTCCGGTCCAATATCAATTATTTGATCCGCTGCGCGCATGATTTCTTCCTCGTGTTCAACGACGATGACCGTATTGCCCATGGATTT
This sequence comes from uncultured Cytophagaceae bacterium, assembly GCA_903898715.1. Taxonomy (GTDB): domain Bacteria; phylum Bacteroidota; class Bacteroidia; order Cytophagales; family Spirosomataceae; genus Aquirufa; species Aquirufa avitistagni. Next base: position 11,939 of record CAIUGL010000096.1, on the reverse strand, counting down.
GAGTAATTCTAAAACAGAAATGAGGCGTTCGGTATCCCGAGGATGCAAACCGATACTTGGTTCATCCAAGATGTACATGGAGCCTACGAGCGCACTACCCAGGGAAGTCGCCAATTTGATTCGTTGGAATTCACCGCCCGAAAGGGTAGATGTAAGTCGGTTTAAGGTCAAATACCCTAATCCCACACGGTCCATGTAGTCCAGTCGGTTCGTAATTTCGATTAAAATACGTTTGGCTACTTGCTGATCGGTTTCGTTTAATTTCAGTGAATCGAAGAATTTTTTGGTCTTCGAAATTGGCCAAAGAACCAAATCGATAATCGACGTATCATTAATTTTGACATACGCCGCGTCACCGCGCAAACGCGAACCTTGGCATTCGGGACACGTAGTTTTGCCCCGGTATCGGGAAAGAAGTACGCGGTATTGAATCTTATAGGTTTCTTTTTCGAGATGGTCAAAAAATTGATTTAATCCAGAAAAGTATTTATTCCCTTTCCAAAGCATTTGCTGCTCCTTGCTACTCAGGTCCTTAAATGGCCGGTGAATCGGGAAATCGAAGTGAATTCCGTTGCGCAATAAAGGATGTAGCCATTCGCTCATGCGCTCACTTCGCCACGGGGCAATCGCACCTTCATACACGGAAAGGCTTTGATCTGGAATAACTAGGTCAGGATCGAGTCCAAGGACTTTTCCATAGCCCTCGCAATTTTTACAGGCACCGTAGGGGTTATTGAATGAAAATAAATTGAGGCTCGGCTCTTCAAAAACCTGGCCATCAAGTTCGAATTTATTGGAGAATTGGGTGCGTTTTTGGCCGTCCACCTCGATCCAACAAACCCCTTCGCCTTCGAAATAGGCTGTTTGAACTGAATCGCCTAAACGGAAAATGGTCTCCTCGTCATCGGGTTTGCTGATGAGTCGGTCAACTAATATGGCAATTTCACGCGGTTTGGCTTGAAGTTTTTTCAGCGTGTCCGCATCATCCACAAGCTCTTCTAGGTCAATAATTTCGTCCTTGAATTTAAGTCGTGTATATCCTTTTTGAATAAGTAATTGGCATTCATCTAGTATGCTTCGATCCGCGTGTTCCACAAGGGGGGCAAGGATCAATATTTTTTTGTCCGGATGCGTTCCGATCCAATCCACGATGGCGGACACGGAATCTTTCTTTACCTCTTGGCCAGAAACGGGTGAATACGTTTTACCAATGCGGGCGAAAAGTAATTTCAGGTAATCGTAAATCTCGGTTGTCGTACCTACGGTCGAACGTGGGTTTTTAGTATTTACTTTTTGTTCGATCGCAATCGCAGGAGAAACTCCACGAATGTAGTCAACGGCAGGTTTTTCCATGCGGCCTAAAAATTGACGCGCATAGGAATTTAAACTTTCGACGTACATGCGTTGCCCTTCTGCAAAAAGTGTATCAAAGGCAAGTGATGATTTTCCGGAACCCGAAAGACCCGTGATAACGACTAATTGATTGCGTGGAATGGCGACGTCGACTCCCTTTAGATTATGTACGCGGGCACCCTTAATAATGATGTGGGACCGAGGGTCCAGATTTTCGAAATCTTGGGGCAAGGGAGAACTCATATCTCAAAATTATCCTTTAATTTTGACAAACCCAACGCTACCTTTGGCAAACCTCCAAGGTTTGCCAAAGGTAAGGGGAAATGAAGCCTTTGAAATGTTATAAACTGATTATATGAAATCAATATACTTATTTTTTTCGCTCGCACTTTTTGCCATCTCATTCACTAGTAACGCACAAGATCCAGTCGTCATTTCGGAGGAAGGCGCGAAGGGAGATTTGGATATTGAACCCGACGTGAGTGAATTGCCTTTTCGCCAGCGAATGCATTATGGTGGCGGAATTTCAGGTTTGAGTTTTGGTAACCCAACCAGTATTGGAATATCGCCTATGGCTGGCTATATGCTCACAAATAACACCATTTTGGGCGCGGGCTTAACCTACCAGTATTTTTCATTCCGTGGTTATCAAGCTTCCAATTTATTGGGCCAACGGATTTTCGTTCGCCAATTCGTGCCCGCATTATCTGCGATGATTGGCCAGAGCTATTTAACTGCGCAGATTGAAAATTTTCAGGATCTTTCTAACACAGCTATTAAGACAAAATACTCCACTCCTGTGTTGGTTGGAGTAGGCATTGGATCCAAGTTGGGCATCAACTTAAACGTCCTCTACGACCTGAATTATTCAGCCGGTTCAAACTCTCCGTATGGCACGGCTTTGGTCGTTCAAGTAGGCGGATTTTTCTTTTAAAATTTTAAAACAATTTGACCTAAAATATTGTCTTACTAATCAAAGATTATAAGCGATAAATTCTTAATTTCGAATTCATTTATTTTTCACATGTCAAAAGCACTATTATCTGAACCTCTTTTAGTTGAGGACCCAAATCGTTTCGTTTTATTTCCCATCAAACACGATGATATCTGGAAGTTTTACAAGCAATCACAAGCATCCTTTTGGACCGCTGAAGAGATTGACTTACAACAAGATTTATCGGATTGGAAGAAGTTAAATGATGGTGAACGTCACTTCATCTCACATGTTTTAGCCTTCTTCGCAGCCTCTGATGGTATTGTAAATGAGAATTTGGCGAATAACTTCTTGAAAGAAGTTCAATATGCTGAAGCGAAATGTTTCTACGGATTTCAAATCATGATGGAAAACATACACTCAGAGACGTACTCGCTTTTGATTGATACATACATTAACGATCCGACAGAGAAAGATCGTTTGTTACGTGCCATTGAGACAATTGATTGTGTGAAGAAAAAGGCCGACTGGGCATTGAAGTGGATTGAAAGCGATAATTTTGTGGAGCGATTAATCTCGTTTGCAGCCGTAGAAGGAATCTTCTTTTCGGGTTCATTCTGCTCTATTTTCTGGTTGAAGAAACGTGGCTTAATGCCAGGTTTATCATTCTCCAATGAATTGATTTCTCGTGATGAAGGTTTACACTGTGATTTCGCATGTATGTTATACACTGATCACATCAAAAATAAAATTTCTCAAGAGCGTATTTATGAAATCATTTTACACGCAGTAGAAATTGAAAAAGAATTCGTAACTGTTGCACTTCCTGTATCATTAATTGGCATGAACGCCGAATTAATGTGTCAGTACATTGAGTTTGTAGCGGATCGTTTGTTGGTTTCTTTAGGTTGCAAAAAGAACTACAATGCAACCAATCCATTCGATTTCATGGAAATGATTTCATTGCAAGGCAAAACAAATTTCTTTGAAAAACGTGTGGCAGAATACCAAAAATCAGGTGTTATGTCCGACAAAGAATCCATGTCATTCTCTATGGACGAAGACTTTTAGTCATATTGATTCAAATGTTGGATGCCCTGGAGAAATTCAGGGCATTTTTTTTACCACCTTTCCAGAATCATCGGCAAAACTAAACCAATGATAACTCCCGAAATGACCAACACATAGGTCCGTTGGCGTACATGCAAGGTGTGCATCAACAATGTCCCTAGGCCTAAAATGACTGAAACGACAATCATTTGGCCTAATTCAAGGCCAACATTAAATGCAAAGAGTGGTCCGATAATTCCAGCTTCCTTGCCCAATAAACTCTGTAAGTAATTCGAGAACCCTAAGCCGTGAATCAAACCGAAAGCGGTAACCATCCAATAAGTATTTTTTTGTTTTTGGCGCTCTTTGAATCGAAGGTTAGTCAGCGCAGTAATCAATATAGTGCACGGAATCAGCCACTCAATCCAATCAACTGAAATTTCAATCAACTTTAACGTGGCTAATACCAAGGTAAGTGAATGTCCTAAGGTGAACGCGCTGACCAAATAAAATAATCGCTTCAGGTCAGTTAAGGTATAAATACAGGTGATAGCGAGTATAAACAGCAAATGATCTAAGGCTTGCCAGTTAAGAATATGCTGCAATCCGAGCAATAAATACGTTTGAAAAGTTGACATAAAGTAGGTTTAGCGGGCGCAATATATTTATTTATAGGAAAGATTTTGAGTAGTTCGTTTATTTTATTGTCTTTAATTTAAAATTTGAAACATGAAAAAAAGTCTATTAACCCTCGTATGTACTTGCTTGACTTTCATTGCGTTAGCGCAAAAAGCAGATGTCACATCATTAAAACAAGCTGAATTAAGTCGATTTAAAGTGATGGTCGCCAAGGATCGCGCGGGTCTTGAGGCAGTGATGCATCGGGATCTAGTATATTTTCATTCCAGCGGAGTAGCGGATAATAAGGATTCCTACATTGCCTCGATCTTTTCAGGTAAATCAAACTATCAATCCATTGATCCAGTAGAATTAGTCACGCGCGTTTATGGAAAAACAGGTATCAATACGGGAATTGTCAATATTGTAAATTTAGGTGCAGATGGAAAGGAAACGCCACTTAAATTACGCTTTACGGATGTATTTGTATTTGAAGATGGACGCTGGCAAATGGTTTCGTGGCAGTCGACAAAATTAGCCAACTAGCCCGGAAGCAAAGTTTTCAATTTCCGTATAGATGATTTCCAATTCATCATTGCTGATGCAATAAGGTGCTAGAATATAAATAGTATTACCCAGGGGTCTCATCAGGATCCCTTTTTTTATGAAATACTGATACGCATCATCACGGATGGAATGCATATATCCATTCTCCTGACCATCTTCTAATTCAAATGCGAGGATTGTCCCTTGCACACGTAAATTTTGAATGATTTGATGAGGACGTATTTTTTCTACCCAAGCCTCATGGCGCGCCTGAATGCGTGCAATGTTTTCCCACGTTTCCGGTTTCTCCATCAGATCTAAACTTGCAAGGGAAACAGCACAAGCCATCGGATTTGCCGTAAATGAATGGCTATGAAAAAGCATTTTTTTGCGGTCATCCGATAGAAATGTATCAAAAAGTTCATTCGAACATGTAGTGATTCCCATCGCCATCATGCCACCGGTTAGTCCTTTCGAGAAACAAGCTATGTCCGGTTTATGCTGCAAATAATCCATCGCAAACCACTTGCCCGTCCGACCAAAACCCGTCATGATTTCATCGGCTATACACAAAAGCTTGTTGGCATGCGCCAAAGAAATCAACGCATCCAATGTCTCTGGGGCATACATTTTCATCCCGCCTGCACCTTGGATTAAAGGTTCAAAAATAAAGGCTGCATACGTTTCTGCGTCCTGCATTTTTTCGCGCATGGCTGCGATACATGCCTCCGGATCACATGGACTAGGTAAAAATTCTACCTCAAATAACATATCTTGAAACGGCGCATTAAATGCACTCGGCGCTCCAAGACTCATCGCCCCAAAGGTGTCACCATGGTAAGCATCTTCAAATGCAATGATTTTTCGCTTCTGCGTTTGCCCTTGGTTATGGAAAAATTGCAAGGCCATTTTAACGCCCACTTCCACCGCCGTACTTCCATTATCCGAATAGAAAACTTTCTGAAAATTAGCAGGCAAATGCCCAAGTAAACGCTCAGCTAATTGTATGGCTGGTTCGTGCGTAAAGCCAGCAAAAATAACTTGTTCTAGTTTTAAAGCTTGCTCGTAAATCTTTTGGGCCAAATATGGATGCGCATGCCCATGAATACTAACCCACCAAGAGGAGATGGCATCGATGTATTTTTTGCCATCTGCGTCAACTAAATACACGCCCTCTCCATGCGTAATTGGAATCGAAAGTGGTTCGATTTGATGCTGGGTAAATGGATGCCAAACCACGGCGGCATCACGTGTAGATAAATTAGCGTTGGAATGATTCGGCATAGTGCGCAATAATGCTTGAGTTAATTTCTTTTTCTTCGTTCACACGTAACAACACAGGAAGCCCCGTATGATGTAAAATAAACGCCTCCCCGGAAGAATTTGTTTGGCCATTAAAGATAATTCCCGCGATGGGAATCTGATGTGATTTTAAAATTTCATAGGTCATCAATGTATGATTGATACTTCCCAAGTAATTTTTACTCACCAAAATTACAGGTGCTCCGAGGTGTTTAATCAGGTCCAAATTAGTTTGCTGATCATTTAAGGGGACCATAATTCCACCTGCTAATTCGATAACTAGATTTCCAGTTGTCTCAGGCAAAGAAAAGGCACCTATTTCAATGCTGACCCCATCAAGTTCCGCCGCGGTGTGCGGGGAAAGCGGTTGATTTAGTGCATATACAGATGGAAGTAGCTTGGTTTCTGGAACCCATTGCTTGACCCAATACGCATCTCCATCCGTTAAATTTCCTGCTTGAATCGGTTTCCAATAAGCCGCGTTTAATGCTTTTGTGACGATAGCGGCGCAGACAGTTTTACCTATTTCAGTACCAATCCCCGCGATGATATACTGCTTAGGCATGTGATTCAAGGGTTTGGATGAGTCCAATGATATCTGATTCCTTTGTTTGGGATGTTAATGTAATTCGGATGCGCTCTTTACCCTTCGGAACTGTGGGATAAACGATTGGTTTGACAGCATATCCCGCATCTTGTGCTGCTTTGGCAACTGTACGAACCGCCTCGTTGCCCGATATAAAAAAGGTTTGAATGGCGGTTTCACTCGGCCCCCAAGAGGATGCGTTGATGTTTTTTCGAAACAAGGCAATATTACTTTTCAACCTGATCCTGGCTTCATCAGCTTGCTGGACAAACGGCATGGCCGTTAATAAATGATGTACATGCTCCGGTGTAGGCGCCGTGGAATAAATGAATGGGCGTGCAAAATTGATTAAATACTGCTTTAAAATGGCGGAACCCAAAACGATGGCTCCTGCATTCCCCCACGCTTTACCAAAGGTAACGACGCGCGCAAAAATTTCAGGAAACGCAGCTCCTAATCCCGCTCCTTTGGATCCATAAAGTCCTCCTGCATGCGCTTCATCTACAATCAGTTCAAACTGATATTTTTCACGAAGTGCAATTAGTGCTGTCAACGGAGCCTGGTCGCCATCCATCGAGTAGATGGACTCAACAACAACCCATTTAGTAGTCGTGATGGGATATTGTTCCAATAAGTGCACCAAATCCCCCAGATCGTTATGTTTAAATATCCGGCGTTCCGCCGCACTTAAACGTAAGCCATCAATTAAACTGGCATGTAATAATTTGTCGCAAAAAATAACATGGTCCTTTTGGGCTAAAGCGGCAATCAGGCCCACGTTCGCTTCATAGCCCGAACTGAATAATAAGGCTGCCTCTGCTTGATGCATGGCGGCGCATTGTGTTTCAAAAATGTCTACAAGTTTACTGTGTCCCGAAATAAGGCGCGATCCCGTAGCACCATTGATGGGCGTTTCTAAGGGTTGTTGGCCTAACCACGCGGAATAATTTTTCGCCATTGCTTCACCCAATTCTCGGTTACGCGCAAGCCCTAAATAATCATTGGAACAAAAGTCGATGAGGTCATCTACACATTTGGTTTCCCGCAAGAGCCCAGAGGCTTTACGTTCATTCAATTGCGTGATTAGGAGTTCGTTAGCTGATTTCATGACCTGGATTGGTCGTAAAAATACGAAATTATCGGGCTTTGGTGTAAAAACAGAAGAAAATGCTTGACAATCTAATACTTAGCGCGTAGTATTGCAGAGCGTTTCGATACGAGAGCGCTTCAAAATAGACAATCCCTCTTTTATTAGCTCTTTGCCAAACAAATTCGGTACAGAATTTTGCAATTCAATAAGGATTGATCAATCAAAAAAGAACATCATTTACCCCATTTATGGATAATAAAGAATCCTCCAATTCCGCCGAACGTCCTAAGCGTCAACGAATTCAAAAATCAAACGAAGAGCAAGCTCCACTTTTACCTATGGGAGAAGCGCCTTCAGCAGCAACAACAGAAGAACCATCCGAATCAGCAAAGCCAGCGCGCAACATTCGTCCGCGTAAAGGTAAGCCGAATCCTTCCGATGAAGCCCCTATTGAAGTAGATGGAATTCCTGAGCCAGACGAAGTGGATACATCGTTTGTGACAAGTGACGCGCCTTTGGCAGCGGATAAAGTGTCGCCAACAGATGCACCGGTGGATTTAAGTACCTTGCCGAAGGAAGATGCGCCAAGCCAACAGCCTCAACCGCATCACCGCCAACACCGCAATAATTACAATCAAGTGATCAAAGAATTGGATGGCTTAATTGACAATGAAGGGGTTTTGGAAATCATGCAAGAAGGTGGATACGGTTTCATGCGTTCATCGGATTACAACTATTTGGCATCGCCAGATGATATTTATGTATCACCTTCGCAAATCAAAATGTTTGGTTTGAAGACAGGGGATACCATTTTAGGAAAGATTCGTCCACCGAAAGAAGGGGAGAAGTATTTCGCTTTATTGAAAGTGGAATCTGTGAATGGAAAAACGACGGATGAGATTCGCGATCGAATCAATTTTGAATATTTAACACCTTTGTTTCCAGAGGAAAAATTAAACTTGTCTTCCACGGCGGATAATTATTCGACCCGTATTTTAGATTTGTTTGCGCCGATTGGTAAAGGCCAAAGGGGTATGATTGTAGCCCAACCGAAAACAGGTAAAACAGTCTTATTGAAAGACATCGCCAATGCAATTTCACGCAACCACCCAGAGGTTTATTTGATCATTTTATTGATTGATGAGCGTCCAGAGGAGGTAACGGATATGCAACGTTCGGTACGTGCGGAGGTTATTTCATCTACCTTCGATGAGCAAGCAGAACGTCACGTGAAAGTGGCCAACCTGGTTTTGGAGAAAGCAAAACGTATGGTGGAATGTGGTCACGATGTCGTGATTTTATTAGATTCAATTACGCGTTTAGCGCGTGCTTATAATACAGTTGTTCCATCTTCAGGTAAGATTTTATCGGGTGGTGTGGATGCCAATGCCCTACACAAACCAAAGCGTTTCTTCGGTGCGGCTCGTAATGTGGAAAATGGTGGTTCATTAACTATCATCGCAACAGCCTTGATCGAAACTGGTTCGAAAATGGATGAGGTAATCTTTGAAGAATTCAAAGGTACAGGTAACATGGAATTACAATTGGATCGTAAATTGGCCAACCGCCGTATTTACCCGTCCATTGATGTTACTGCATCTGGTACGCGTCGTGAGGATCTATTAATGGATCCAGCGGTATTGCAACGTGTTTGGATTTTACGCAAGCACATGTCGGACATGAACTCAGTAGAGGCCATGGAATTCTTGCAACAGCAAATGAAAGGTACACGAAACAACGAAGAGTTTTTGGTTTCCATGAATCGCTAGTATGCCGATTTTACCCATTGAATTACGTTCATCGGATCGTCAGCCCGTTTGGTTTATCGGGCATGGCAGTCCGATGAATGCGTTAATGGACAATCCATTTACGCAATCTTTGAATCAATTGGGTGCTTCTATCGCCCCACCACAGGCTGTTTTGGTAGTTTCAGCACACTGGTTGACGCGCGGTGGTTCATTTGTTCAGGCCTCTCCAAATCCAGAAACGATTCATGATTTTGGTGGTTTTCCGCGTGAATTACATCAATACCAATATCCAGCACCGGGCAGTCCTTTTTTTGCATCTGCGTTGGCAGATCAAGTTCAGGCGATTGAGCCAACCACCGAATGGGGGCTGGATCATGGGGCTTGGACGGTTTTGTGTCATTTGTTTCCAAAGCACAACATTCCTTGTTTTGAATTGTCGATCAACTATTCACGCCCACTAGCATACCATATTTCGCTGGCTCGCGAATTGCAGTTTTTGCGTGAAAAAGGGGTTTTGATACTGGGAAGTGGCAATATTGTGCACAATTTACAAGCAAGCGTACCTAATTTGAGTTCGGGCCAAGAGAACTTTGGCTATGACTGGGCACAGGAATTTGATGTGTGGTCGGCGAAATTAATTGCCGATAAAAATGTTGAAGGCTTATTAGATTACGAACGCGCACCAGGTGGCCGCTATTCCGTTCCTACGCCGGATCATTACATTCCATTGCTCTACAGTTTGGCATTGGCTCGAGAAGATGAACAAATTCATACGACTTATGAGCAGCTTGTATATGGAGGAATCTCGATGCGTTGTTTCGAGGTTCGTTAATAGCCAAAGAATACTTTTTCAATGATTTCGCAGGCTTGATCCATTTCGTTTTTCGTAATGGTCAACGGTGGTGCTAAACGAATTTTATTGCCGTGTGTAGGCTTTGCCAAAAGTCCTGCGCGCATGAAATCTAGGCAGATTTCCCATGCCACCTGACTAGATTCTTCGGTGTTGATTTCAATCGCACATAATAAACCTTTTCCGCGCACTTCCCGAATCAAGGCGGTTTTTGCCTTTAATGTTTGTAGAAATTTCATTAATTGTTTGCCACGTTTTTCCGCATTTTCAATTAAATCTTCATCCTCCAAGATATCAATCGCAACGTTTGCTACCGCACAGGCTAATGGGTTACCACCAAAGGTCGATCCATGTTCACCTGGTTTAATGGTCAACATGATTTCATTGCTGCATAATACTGCTGAAACTGGCATGAACCCACCAGATAGCGCTTTGCCTAATAACAGAATATCGGGGTGTACGAATTCGTGGTGGCAGGCCAACCACGCACCGGTCCGGCCAAGTCCCGTTTGGATTTCATCGGCGATGAAAAGTACCCGATGTTTTTTGCAAAGATCTGCCGCTTTTTTCAGGTAGCCCGCGTCGGGTAAAACCACACCAGCTTCACCTTGAATCGGTTCCACCATGAATGCTGCGACGTTGGGATCTTGTAATTTTTCTTCTAAAGCCGCTAAATCATTGTATGGAATTTTTAAAAATCCAGGTGTAAATGGACCAAAGTTGGTATAGCTACTCGGGTCTGTTGATGAGGAAATTGCCGATATGGTTCGGCCCCAGAAGTTGCCTTCAGCAAAAATGATTTGAGCCTGATTTGTTGGAATTCCTTTTACTTCATACGCCCATTTTCGGGCTAATTTGATGGCGGATTCCCCGGCTTCGACGCCGGTATTCATCAACAATACTTTCTCGTAACCGAATTTTTCAGCAAGCTTTTTTTCCGTTACTCCCAATTGGTCATTGTGAAAAGCACGTGAACTCAAGGTGAGTTTTTGGGCCTGTTCCGTGATGGCCTGGATTAATCGGGGGTGGCAATGTCCTTGATTCACTGCGCTGTAGGCAGATAAAAAGTCAAGGTATTTTTTGCCTTCAACGTCCCACACATGAACACCTAAACCTTTATTTAGGACAACGGGTATGGGATGATAATTATGCGCACCGTATTCGGATTCTAGGCTAATGTAATCGGTTGATGTCATTTGTTGATGAGTTCCCCAGACTAAAGTCTGGGGTTATAAAATATTTGTTGATGAGTTCCTGACCGAAGTCTGAAGTTCCCCAGACTAAAGTCTGGGGGTATAATATATTTGATAACCCTAGGCTTTAGCCTAGGGGATTAAAGTCGCTCATAAATCCCTGCAACACCTTGGCCACCACCTACACAGGCAGTTACCATACCATATTTTTGGTTGCGGCGTTTCATTTCGTCGAATAATTGAATGGATAATTTAGCGCCTGAACATCCCAGTGGGTGTCCTAAGGCAATCGCACCGCCGTTTACATTCACGATATTTGGATCAATTCCCAAGGTTTTGATTACGGCCAAAGACTGCGCCGCAAAGGCCTCATTTAATTCGATTTGTTGGATGTCATTCAGTTTCAATCCCGCTTTTTTCAAAGCTAATGGAATCGCTTCCACTGGACCGATTCCCATCAAACTTGGCTCCACACCAGCAGTCGCATACGTCACCATGCGCGCGATAGGTTCCAATTTATGTTGCTTCACAAATGCTTCGGAAACGACTAAAACAAAGGCTGCTCCGTCGGAAGTTTGCGAGGCATTTCCTGCCGTCACCGTTCCGCCCATGGCGAAAACAGGCTTCAATTTGCCTAAAGCTTCAATTGTGGTATCAGCACGTGGACCT
>CAIUGL010000095.1 GCA_903898715.1 uncultured Cytophagaceae bacterium | reverse complement strand
ATCAGGAAGGTGTCGTCCCTTTTGAGGAGATTTCATGTGGGTAGTTGGGTCCGAAATCAAGGGATTCTCTGTGGCTAAAAATTGAAAAAAACTCCTGAGCCCTGACAAGCAACGCGCTTGAGAACTTGCCTCAATTCCTAATCCATGCAATACATTGAAAAAATCAAGAATATGATCTTCTGTTACTCGATCGATAGAAAAATCCTCCCCAACAACCGGGGCTAAATAAAGGGCAAATTTGCGCACATCTCGCAAATAAGCCTCATGTGAATGTCCGGAAAGGCCACGTTCAATTTTCAGATAATTACCAAACAATTGGATTTCCTTTTCCCACATGGACATAATATTCAAACTATCCCGTAAATTTAGGAGAAATTTGAAAACTGTTTCGCTTTTATTTGTAGACCATGGTACGTAAAAAAATACTCATCCTGAATGGGCCCAACTTAAATTTACTAGGCACCCGTGAGCCAGAAATTTATGGGCATCAAACATTTGAACAGTTCTTAGATATCCTGAGAGAGAAATTCGAAAAACAATTGGACATCGAGTATTTTCAGTCCAATGAAGAAGGTGCCATCATCAATAAACTACATGAAGTAGGCTTTTCATATGAAGGCATTTTATTAAATGCGGGCGGATACACGCATACCTCTATCGCAATTGCTGACGCCGTTTCATCGATTAAAACGTCGGTCATTGAAGTACATATTTCAAATGTACATGCTCGAGAATCATTTAGAGGACACAGTTATTTAAGCCCAAATTGCAAAGGTATCATCGTAGGTTTTGGCTTGCGTGGATACGAGTTAGGTTTATACTCTTTCGTATAAAAAGATGCTTTCATTTTACCCGGGTCCATCTAAGGTTTATCCTCAGGCGCTTGATTTCATTCAAGAGGCCTTTGACCAAGGTATTGTTAGCATCAATCACCGAAGCAAACGCTTCGAAATCTTATTAAAAGAAACCATGGAAGCTATGACCGCTTCCTGGAATATACCTCAAGATTACACCATCTATTTTGTTTCCTCAGCCACGGAAGCTTGGGAAATTGTGGCTCAATCGCTTGTTGGCTCAAAAAGTGCTCATTTCTATAATGGCGCTTTTGGGAAAAAATGGGGCCAATATGCCTCGCAAATCAATCCGAATACCCAATTGATTTCCTTTGGCTTACATGAATCGTTGGCTGAAAACGCTAGTCAATTAGCGTCTGATGTAGATACTGTTTGTTTAGTCCAAAGTGAAACGTCGAATGGGACGGGCCAACAAATTTGTCGGTCAGATTACCCATCCGATGTACTCATTGCGGTGGATGCTACTTCTTCCATGGGAGGAATAGTGCTGCCTTGGGAAGAGGCCGATGTATGGTTTGCCTCAGTACAGAAATGTCTTGGGATTCCGGCTGGACTTGGTATCATGATTTGTTCGCCGAAAGCCTTGCAACGCGCACATAGCTTGAACCATCGCATACATTACAATGATATCTTACTCATGGAAGACAATCGAAAAAGCTTCCAAACGCATTATACACCCAATGTGTTGAGCATATATTTAATGTGCCGACTCACCCAAACACTGCCTGATTTACGCGAAATTGAACAGGAGACCCAACGAAAATTAGCTATCTGGGAGCAATTTTGGGAGACCCAAAAGCATTGGGATCTTCAATTCTTAATTCTAGAAAAAGCTCGCCGACTACCCACTGTTTTGGCATTAACAGGTCCAGCAGCGGAAATCGAACGTATCCAACGTGTTTGTTTAGCACATGGCGTTGAATTAGGAAAAGGATATGGAGAATGGAAATCCAATACCGTTCGAATAGCCAATTTTCCTAGCCATACGGAAGCAGATATTCAACAACTCATCAACATATTAACGCTATGAAATTCGACCTCAAAGAAATCCTTTCCTCATCTTTGATCCTATTTTCAGTAATCGATATTTTGGGATCTATTCCAATCATCATTGATCTGCGGAAGAAAAATGGCAACATTCACGCAGAGCAAGCAACCTTGGTTTCGGGCCTCATTATGGTTGGCTTTTTCTTTGCAGGTAAATTAATCTTACGTTTTCTGGGAGTTGACACGAATTCATTTGCCATGGCGGGTGCATTAATCATCTTCTTAATCGGCCTTGAAATGACCTTAGGGCGTAATATTTTCAAATCAGAAGAACTTCAAGAAGGAGCATCGCATAGTATTGTCCCGCTGGCATTTCCAATTATTGCTGGAGCAGGGACGATGACAACGCTTATTTCATTGAAATCGCAATTTGAGGAAGAAAATATCATGGTCAGTATATTCATCAACTTGATATTTATATACCTCGTTTTACGTTCCAGCGTTTGGATTGAGAAGAAACTGGGCAATGCGGGTACACAGGTTTTACGCAAGGTTTTTGGCGTTATCTTAATTGCCATTGCCATCAAGATATTCAAGACACGAATGTTCTAACATGGCAAAAAAGCAAAAATATTATGTGATTTGGGAAGGCCATCAAAAAGGTATTTTTGATTCATGGGCTGAGACAGAAAAGCATATTAAAGGTTTTGCTGGGGCACAATATAAATCATTCGATACACGGGATGAAGCCTATGCCGCTTCAAAAAAGAATTATTGGGCGAGTGTAAACCCAAAAGCCAAATCTGTTTTACGTACGGTAAACGCTGCTCCTTGCATTAAACCAAGCATTTCGGTGGACGCTGCTTGTGCGGGAAATCCAGGAGTTTTGGAGTATCAAGGTGTCAATACAGAAACCAAAGAAGTGTTATTCAAACGTGGGCCATTCCCGGTGGGTACTGTAAACCTCGGCGAATTCCTTGCCATCGTTCACGGTCTTTCCTATTTGAAAAAAATCAATTGCCCATATCCACTCTATTCCGATTCAAGAACCGCTATTGCCTGGGTTCGAAATAAGGCGATAAAGACCAATCTTGAGCGAAACGCACAAACAGAGGAGCTATTCGATTTAGTTGACAAGGCGATTTCTTGGCTAAAAAACAACCCAACGACCACACAAATCCTAAAATGGGAAACGGAAGATTGGGGTGAAAATCCAGCGGATTATGGCCGAAAGTAGATCGATCTTTCAATTCAAACAATTCCAACTGGCACATGGAAGTCCAGGTCTTAAAATTACAACGGAGGCCTGTTTGTTCGGCGCGTGGGCCCAGCAATTTGCCTCTGGAAATGTGCTCGATATAGGAACTGGATGTGGATTATTAGCTTGTATGATTGCACAGGGAAACCCATCTTGTACCATCACAGGTCTAGAAATCCAAGTAGATGTGGGGGTACTCGCACGTGAAAATGTGCTCATTTTGCCTTATTCCATCGAAATTATCACCGAATCCATTCAAAGGTTCGCAGATCACTTCGACTTTATTATCAGTAACCCACCCTTTTTCATGGATCACTTGGCGAACCCAAATGCAAGCAAGCAAATTGCCATGCACACGGACCACCTAAGTCCTGCAGAACTTGCGGAGGGAATTTCAAAAAACCTAAATCCGGATGGTCAATTTGCTGTATTGTATCCGCCATTTGGCATGAAACAATTCGAAGTTGAGGCGAAAAAACTAGGGCTTTTTATCAATCATTTGGTAGAAGTAAAACATCAAAAAGACCGAGAAACTTTACGCGTCATGGCTTTAGGTTCACGCCTTACTGGCGTGCAAAAAAGAGAAATGATTTGCATCAAAAATCCCGACCAAAGCTATACTGCTGAATTCATCCACCTGCTGAAACCTTACTATTTAATTTTCGACTAAACAATATCCACGAGAATTCGTATTTTTGTCCGTTTGACACCACAATATGTTGCAGATATCCATCGTAGTGCCCCTTTATAACGAAGCCGAATCCTTGCCCGAGCTATGCGCATGGATCGACCGCGTGATGCAGGCAAATTCATTTCAATATGAAATGATCTTTGTGAATGATGGAAGTCGGGATACATCGTGGTCTGTCCTACAATCATTATCCAAAGAATATAAATCCCTAAAAGGAATATCGTTTGCCAGAAATTATGGCAAATCGGCAGCACTACACGAAGGTTTCCAACTAGCCAGTGGCGAAGTAGTTATTACCATGGATGCGGATTTGCAGGATTCTCCAGATGAAATCCCGGAATTATATCGAATGATCAAGGAGGATGGGTTGGATTTAGTATCAGGTTGGAAGCAAAAACGTTTTGATCCAATTTCGAAAACAATTCCCACCAAATTATACAATGCCGCGACCCGCGCACTTTCAGGGGTAAAATTGAATGATTTCAATTGCGGCTTGAAGGCTTATAAACTTGAAGTTGTCAAGACCATAAAGTTATACGGTGAAATGCATCGCTATATTCCAGTTCAAGCCAAATGGAATGGGTTTACACAGATTGGTGAGAAAGTAGTCCAACATCAATCTCGGAAATATGGCGTAACGAAATTTGGTTTAGAACGCTTTCTATATGGCTTCTTAGACCTTTTATCTATCACGTTTGTCCAAACATTTGGCAAAAGACCGATGCACCTTTTTGGTAGCTTGGGGATCTTATCGTTCTTTTCTGGTTCCCTGATTACCATCTGGTTAATCGGCGAGAAATTATATAACATTGCAAACCAGCTAAAATACCGGAACGTCACGGATAATCCGCTATTCTTTTTAGCCTTGGTGGCCATCATTCTAGGCGTGCAATTGTTTGTTGCTGGATTCTTAGGCGAATTGCTCATTACGAATTCAGATAAGACGACTCAATACCAAATCAAGGAAGAAATTGCCTAAGTATGCAAACGAATGATCTTAGCTGGCTCAGTCGCTCTGAGCTATTAATTGGTTCAACAGGAATTCAAACATTACAAAAAGCGCACGTATTGGTCGTTGGCCTAGGGGGCGTCGGTTCATTTGCGGCCGAATTTATCGCACGAGCTGGCGTAGGAACCATGACCATTGTGGATGGTGATGTGGTGGATCCAACCAATCGAAATAGACAATTACCGGCTTTGTCAACTAATCATGGTGTATCAAAAGCACAGATTATGGCGGAACGGTTGTTGGCCATCAACCCTGCTCTGCACTTAACTACGCATGAAACATTTCTGAGTCCAGATGCGGCAAAGGAAATTCTAGAGAACACGAAGTTTGATTACGTCATGGATTGCATTGATTCGGTTACGCCAAAAGTCACGCTTTTGAAAACGGCATATGATTTGGGTTACCGCATTGCTAGTTCGATGGGAGCAGGTGGAAAGATGGACCCTACTCAATTGCGCACGGCAGACTTATTTGATACGCGGCAGTGCTATTTAGCCTCATTAGTCCGCAAACGGATTCGAAAAATGGGCGTCGGCAAAGGCATCAAAACCGTATTTTCACTTGAAAAAGTAAAAGACGAATCCCTAATTTTAACCGATGGCAGCAACTTTAAGAAGTCGGCCTACGGCACCATCTCCTACTTACCTGCCGCATTTGGTGGCGTGGTCGCATCCATCGTGATTCGAGATTTACTCGACGAGCCTATTCCGATGGAGAAAAAACTTAAAGCATACAAAAAATGATCAAAATAGGAGTCATCAATGTGTCTGACCGAGCGAGTGCGGGTATCTATGAAGATATCCCGGGCAAGGCAGTCGTTGAATTGTTGAACGAATATTTAATCTCAACATTCGAAGTCGTTTATGCCGTTATTCCAGATGAGCAAGCACTACTGGAGGCCAAAATGATTGAAATGAGTGAAGAGGTTTGCCTATTGGTAACCACTGGAGGTACAGGTCCAGCCTTACGCGATGTAACTCCAGAAGCGACTGAGGCTGTTTGCCAAAAAATGCTCCCTGGTTTTGGTGAATTAATGCGGTCAGTAAGTCTGCAATATGTGCCCACGGCGATACTAAGCCGACAAACCGCTGGGATTCTAAACCAAACATTAATTGTTAATTTACCGGGTAAGCCAAAGGCTATTCGCCAGTGCTTAGAAGTCGTTTTTCCTGCCATCCCCTATTGCATTGATCTGATTGGCGGGCCTTTTTTGGAATGCAATGAGGAAAATATGAAGGCGTTTAGACCAAAAAGTTAGACCCTGGACGTTAGACGCTGGACGTTAGACTTCGGACTATTTCCCTTCGGACTCAACTAACATATCATATAGTTGCTTCGTCACAGATCCACGTGCTCCGTTGCCTATTTCTTTGCCATCAATGGCTACAATGGGAACAACACGTTTCGTGCTTCCAGTCGTAAATACCTCATCTGCTTGCATAAAATCTACCAATGAACAAGGCCCAATGTTGACTTGATACTTTTCAGAAGCCAAATCAATCACATGCTTACGCGTAATCCCTTCCAAAATATGGACATCAGGCGTATGAATAACACCATCTTTGACATAGAACAAATTACTCCGCGATGATTCTGACACACCGTGTTCCAAGGTATGATATATTAAATCATCCGCTCCGGAGGCTTTTACTTGCGCCCAATTCCGTATCGCAAACGCATAATTCAACGACTTGATTTCAGCCATTTCCCGTACATACACCTGACTCATCAAACGCATGCCTTTGATTGGATCCGCAAATTGAAAAACACCAGGTAATATCCACAAATTAGAAGTTTCAGCAGGTTCAAAACCATTACTACTTTCTCCGCCGGTCAGCACCATTTTTACACCCAAACAAGCATCCGTTGACATGGCCGCTAATTCATGAATCAATGAAGCAAGCTCGGATTTGGAGTAGCCTAATGGCAATCCCATCAATGTCGCTGAGCGCATAAATCGATCGAGGTGATCAGACAAAAACACCGGTTTCCCATCCATAATTCGGAAAAAATCAAAAATGCCATAACCCCTTAAAAAGCCAACATCCTTAACCGAGACATGTACCTCGGAGGCCTTTTTCCAAGAACCATTAAACCAAATTGGATATTCCATATTGTTTTATTTTTTCAACCAAATGAATGACTTCAGCAGCCTCCGCAACGTCATGTACCCGCAATATAGATGCCCCCTTTTGCAAGGCAATCGTATGTAACACACTCGATCCATTTAAGGATTCAGCAGCTGTAATGCCTAATTCTTTATAAATCATGGTTTTGCGCGATAAGCCAACTAGCACCGGAGCGCCCAAATTTGTAAAGTTTTCTAAGTGTGCTAATAAATCATAATTGTGTTCTAACGATTTAGAGAAGCCAAAACCGGGATCTATACATATATCCACAGCGCCCAATTGGCGTAATTCCTGTAATTTCAAAGCCAAATTTGACCAGACATCTTCAACAACTTGCTGGTAATTTGGCACCTCATGTACCTCTGCGAACTTACCTACGCTGTGGGTCAGAACATAAGGAATTTTATGTGCTGCCACCCATTCAAAAATACCATCGTCCATTTGACCGGCACCTATATCATTGAATAAATCAGCTCCTGCCAAAAACGCGGCCTGGGCAACAGCCAAACGATAAGTATCTATGGAAATGATTACATCCGGGAAAGCATCTTTTAACATGCGAATCACAGGAACCACGCGATCAATTTCTTCTTGAGTAGAAACGGAAGCAGCACCAGGCCGCGTTGAATGACCGCCAACATCCAAAATATTTGCCCCGAGCGCAATCATGCCAGCTGCACGTTCCCGACAAATTTCTACATCTGCTACGCGACTTCCTTCATAAAAAGAATCGGGCGTAATATTTAAAATCCCCATGATCATAGGTCGTTCAAACGACATGAGCCGACCTTGAAATCGAATTGTTTGAAAAGATGGAAAAAGAGATTTCAAATGAGCTGAAATTTAGGATAATTTAAATATTTTTGTAGGCTAAAAGAAAACGAGCATCGTAAAAATCAAGACCGTATGAATAGGGACTCATCGCCTTCCCAAACCGAAATCGAATATCGCCAAGTAATTGCACACTGCAAAGCCTTGTTCGATAAAAAGAACAAAGATTACGGTACATCCTGGCGAATTTTACGCTTGCCAAGCCTAACAGACCAGATTTTCATTAAAGCCCAACGCATTCGTAGTATCCAAGATAAGGGTCTTCAAAAAATCGAGGACGGCATCGAAGGTGAATTCATTGGCATCATCAATTATTGCATCATTGCCTTGATCCAAAAATCGCTTGAAAATTCAGATCAAATGGAGTTTAGTCCGGCGGAAATTGGCGAGCATTATGACCAACAAGTCGAAATTACACTAGAATTATTGCGAAATAAAAATCATGATTACGGTGAAGCGTGGCGTGATATGCGCATTAGCAGCATGACCGATTTGATTCTCATGAAAATTTTCCGGACCAAGCAAATTGAAAACAATCAAGGAGTTACACTCGTTTCAGAGGGAGTGGAAGCCAACTACCAAGATATGTTGAATTACGCTGTATTCTGCCTCATCCAACTAAAACAAGGGCAAATACAGATGGCCCAACAACAATAGGTCACATGAAACTAACCCGTCAAATTGCCACATTCCTACTGGCAGGACTATTTCTTTTTTCGGGACTCATTAAACTAAATGACCCAATCGGAACTCAACTTAAGTTGGAGGAATATTTTGATGTGTTTTCGGTAGATTTCCCGTGGATGTCTGGCTTTTGGAAATTACTTATTCCGCAAGCCCTACTTCTTTCCATCTTGTTGAGCAGCGCCGAAGTAATACTTGCAATCGCATTATGGCTAAATTTCCAAACCAAAAAAATCCTCTACAGCTTTATTGGATTAATTCTGTTTTTTAGCTTTCTGACGTTTTATTCGGCTTATTTTAATAAAGTCACCGACTGTGGGTGTTTTGGGGAAGCCATCAAATTAACTCCTTGGACGTCATTTGCGAAAGATATCTTTTTATTAATCTTGACCGGTTTACTGTTTATGACAGATAAACCTACACTTCGCTCAAAAAGTGGCAAATGGGTTTTATTGAGTGCGGTACTCAGTGTTGGATTTGGTACATATTCTTACTTTTTCCTACCTATTTGGGATAGTTTACCCTATGCCGTTGGCGAAAACATTCCTGCGAACATGAAAAATCGGGAGGAACTAAAATTCAGTTATATCTACAAGATTAATGGTAAAGAAACTGAATTAACAGAGATGCCAACGGATCCAAAAGCTGAGTATGTTTCCATGCAAGCCATTAATGAGAAGGATGCGCGGCCATTGATTACAGATTATCAATTGTGGGTAGACGGAGATACGACAAACTACACGCAATTATTATTCAAAGGAAATCATGCATTGGTCATTGTCCCCAATGTACACCATACGCACGAAAGCGCGTTTTCAGCGATTGCAAAACTAGCTAGCGAATTAAAGATTCCTATTTGGCTAGTCAGTGCGTCTACTGATGAAGAAGTGAATGCATTGAGACATCAATATCAATTGGCCTTCCCTGCTTTATCTGCAGATACCAAAGTATTAAAAACAATCATTCGCTCAAGTCCAGGTCTTTGGCTTATTAGCCAAGGCACCGTCAAAGGAAAATGGTCGGCCTATAGCCTGCCATCTGCGGATGAAATTCATCAAAGTTTAAAATAGTTCAGGAATGAAAAACATTTATTTAGTGGGCATGCCCTCTTCGGGAAAAAGTACATTAGGCAAAGAATTAGCGCGGAATTTAGGGTACAGCTTTACCGATATGGACAAGTTGATTGAAACAAGAGAACAAAAGACCGTATCTGAAATATTCTCTAATTATGGAGAAGCGCACTTCAGAGAATTAGAAAAGAAAACATTACATGGCTTTCAGCCGGATCAGTCTATGGTGATTGCGACTGGAGGTGGTGTTCCCTGCTTTAACAATAACATGGATTTTATTAAGGCGAATGGGGTGAGTATCTTTTTGAATGTGGATGTCAATGATTTGGCCAAGCGATTATATAAGGCGCAGGGCAATAATCGTCCTTTATTAGACAAAACTCAAAGTGAAGAGGTCGTTATTGAATCAATCAAGAAAACATTTCAAGAGCGCCTACCCGAATACCAAAAAGCTGATATTCAAGTAGACGGTGAAATTACTGTAAGTCAAATTCTTTGGCTATTAGAACAATACATTCCAGTCTAAAAATAGACTCCTCCCCCAAGCACAATTTGGGTATTTGTAATTTGTAATGCGGCTGAACTGAAATCGGCCGCATTTTTTAATGTATATGGTGTGTAAGCATCTTTACCCGTCCGCTGCCAAACACCCAAATCGATGTAAAAAGCATTTGTCCGATACCCTACTCCAGCCGAGATTTGAAACTGTGTCCGATCGATGGAGTCATAACTTGGAGCAAAAATTTGACCATACGAGGCAACGCCACCACGCACGCTCCATGAAGAGCTTACGCGAATCTCAGCACCCGCTTTTATGTTAAGTACGGACTGAAAGGTAGACTTAATTTGTCCATTATATCGATCCTTAAACTGCTGATTGGCAAACGCCCCTAATTCCGTAGCTCCAACACGCATACCGTCATAATTCATATATTCCGCATCAAAACTTAGCAATGCGCGTTTGCCAAAAAAGTAGGCTGCACCTGCTGAAAATTTAAAGGGTGTTAGTAGTTGATACGCAAATTCATTGGGCAATAAACGTACAGGATTAACCTTGGTAATCGTAATTGGCTTCCCATCTAACTCAGAAGGCACACCAAAAATACGTGGATACGTAATACCTGTCAGGCGTTCGGCCATTTGATCATAATACATAGGTGTCTCCGCGGCAACCGAAACGCGCAAACTAGGTGACACTTTGTAAATTAATCCTAAGGTAGCTGAGACGCCAGAGCCCGTTGTTTCGAGCTTTTCAACAGATTCAAAACCGGCTACATAATTGGCACCAATAAAATCTTCGGTCCAACTGAAATCGCTTATTGATTTTAATCTAGAAAAATGAAGACCGATACCTAAGAATAAGCGCTCTTGATAATTCGCTCCATAGCTAATGTTCCATTGTGAAACCAAACCCGTGTTGGTGGCTGAACCCATCTGATAGGTAGGTAAATTAGGCTCAAATCGACTAAATGGTGCGCCACCCGAATTGGAATTGTTAATTAAAAAGGTTTGATAGGCCACTCCCTCAGGTGTATTGGCTGCTTTAAAGTCAGGGTCATATTCATCGTCAATAAAATTTCCATCGATATCCCTGCCACCAGCGTAGTTGTACCGACTATCAGCTTTCTCAATTAATTTATCCAAATATGAACTCCGGTTGTTGGTGCCTTCCATTTTCAAAGGCTGCGAAAATATGACCCGCTGTGAATATCCAATACCAAACGTACCACGCCAATCCGAACGATTCATATAATCCCCCGTGATGACGACACCAAAATTGGGGATACGCAAACTCGAATTTGATTCTTGGGTAGATTGGTCTAAGTAGGTTGCCTTCGTTTGAGCATCATGCGTAGCGAGCGTAATCCCTACTTCAGAACGGGTGTAAAAACCTAGACCGGCTGGATTACCTGCAATAGCACTTAAATCAGCTCCAAGCACCCCGTAATTACCTCCTAGTCCTTGCATACGCGCGGAACCAGTTGCATAGCTTGTGCTAAATTGTCGCGCTAAATTTGGATAAGAATAAATCTGCGCGTGTACATGCGCTGCTGTGAGCACACATACACAGAGTAAAAATAGCTTTTTCATGAACAAATTATCTTGGACCACGAGATGAACCACCTCCACCACCACCCGAGTAAGATCCTCCTGAGCTGTAGTTTGAAGAGGGTGCTGAATAATTCTGCTGACTTTGGCCATAATTTGTTTGAGGCTGAGCAGGTCGATATTCAAAATTGGTATTCCGTCGTGGCGCCGCCTGAACAGGTGATCTGTCCATTTGATTGCTATTCACACGCGGCTGATTCGTTCCTTGCGTATTGTACGAATTATTACTACCACGAGGCGAATTATTCATATTTCCATCGCGATATTGATTCGTTGCGCTGGCATCACGAGGACCACGATTAGGACGTGCTACAGGTTCGCGGCGGTTTACATTTCCTACGGAAGGAGCTATGTAATTCATCCCACCATACACGTTGATCAAATTAAAATTGCCCATGTATCGAACCCCTCCCATACCAAAACCTGCATATCCGAACGGATTACGAAATCCATTATAGGCATTATATCCAAAAAATGGATCATAAAAGCTATTTAGCGAGTTGAAGGCATACGGATTAAAAAACGGATCATACATTCCCCAGGCATTGATCGGCGCAATAATGCGCGAACCATAAAATCCTCCCATACCAAATGTAATGAAGGGATTAGTATACCAATTGTTCCAGGGATTAGCCGAAAATACACCGGAACGAAAGCCGGAATCAAAACCATCAGCGTATGAATTCGCATAAACACTGCGTGAATTTAAAAAATTGGTTTCATCCTCACGAATCATCACACCTTCTTCTTCTTGAATTAAGGTTGCATCTTCATCTGGATTAAGGTAATGAGAACTCTTTTTAGGGGTATATGCAGAAGCTGGTTTTTGAAAAGAATCATATAAATCATCAGCTACTAAAGACTGCTGGGTTCCGGGTTGCGAGAGCGAGCAGGCAGAAAAAATCAATAAACTGGCCACAACTACGAAGGCATTCCAATAATTTTTCATGGCTAAAGTGATTAAATTATAAGCTAAAACTACCGACAATAACGTATCTTTGGCGTTCAAAGTTCGATAAAGTTACATGTAATAACGATAGGTTTTGCAATTTTAGTCTAAGTTATAGAACAAAAATGGTAGAACCTACAGACTCGATTATAGAACGATGAGACTAGATAATAAAACTGCAAAAAAAACAGATGAGTAAATCCCTTCCAAGTCGGTCTGAAAACTATTCAGAATGGTATAATGAGTTAGTAAAACGGGCTGATTTAGCCGAAAATTCTGCAGTTCGTGGATGTATGATTATTAAACCTTATGGGTATTCCATTTGGGAAAAAATGCAACGCGCACTCGATGATATGTTCAAAGAAACGGGCCACACGAATGCCTATTTTCCGTTATTTATCCCCAAATCATTTCTTTCAAAAGAAGCTTCGCACGTAGAAGGTTTTGCCAAAGAATGTGCGGTTGTAACACATTACCGACTAAAAAATGACCCCAATGGTGGCGGAGTGATCGTGGATCCGGATGCTAAATTGGAAGAAGAGTTAATTGTAAGGCCAACATCAGAAACGGTAATTTGGTCGACCTATAAAAACTGGATTCAATCTTACCGCGATTTACCCTTATTAATTAATCAGTGGGCTAATGTTGTTCGCTGGGAAATGCGTACACGTTTATTTCTTCGTACGGCAGAATTTCTTTGGCAAGAAGGACATACGGCGCATGCGACTAAGCAAGAAGCCATCGAAGAAACCGAACAAATGCTAGAGGTCTACGCTGATTTCGCAGAGAATTTTATGGCCATGCCGGTTGTTAAAGGAATTAAAACGGCTAATGAGCGTTTTGCAGGCGCAGATGAAACCTATTGTATTGAAGCCTTGATGCAAGATGGAAAAGCATTGCAGGCTGGAACATCACACTTCTTGGGTCAAAATTTTGCCAAAGCATTTGATGTTAAATTCTTAAGTAAGGAAAACCAATTGGACTACGTTTGGGGAACCTCATGGGGAGTTTCTACCCGCTTGATGGGTGCTTTAATTATGGCGCACTCAGATGATCAAGGTTTGGTATTGCCTCCTAAACTAGCTCCGATCCAAGTGGTTATTGTACCTATTTATAAGGGTGAAGACCAACTGAATGCGATTAAAGAAAAAGTAAATCCATTAGTCAAGTCATTGCGTAAGCAAGGTGTATCTGTCAAGTTTGATGTATCGGAGAATCAAAGTCCTGGTTTCAAATTTGCCGAATATGAATTAAAGGGTGTACCTATTCGCTTGGCGATTGGAAACCGTGATATGGAAAATGGGACTATTGAATTAGCGCGTCGCGATACACGGGAAAAAACATCGATGGCATTCGAAGGTATTGAGCAAGTGGTGGTTGACACCTTAACAGATATTCAAGAGAAAATCTACGCGAAGGCTTTGGCATTCCGTACTGAAAATACACACGTTGTAAATACCTGGGATGAATTCAATGCCAAACTAGATGCGGGAGGTTTCGTTTCAGCCCACTGGGATGGCACATCTGAAACGGAAGACAAAATAAAGGATTTAACCAAAGCAACAATTCGTTGCATTCCTTTAGATGCCAAAGAGGAAGCTGGCAAATGTATATTGACAGGTAATCCGTCTAATAAACGCGTGATGTTTGCGCGAGCATATTAAAATATTGGACGTTAGACGCTGGACGTTAGACGTTGGACGTTGGACGTTGGACGACGAAAAACAAAAAAGACGCGAAGTTTCGCGTCTTTTTTAATGCTATTTTACTAATCTTTCCAGGACCTCAAGTACCCGATCAATCTCCTCTTTGGTATTATTCTTCGAAAAAGAAAAACGAACAGCTGCTCCTGTAGCCGTTGGATTCAAAGCAGTCAACACATGTGAACCCACCGACGTTCCGCTAGAACAGGCGCTACCACCAGACGCAGAAATTTTCTCGATATCTAATTGAAACAACAACATATCGCCATCTGGAACGTTTGGAAAGCGAACATTCAAAACAGTATACAAACTATTGTCTACTTCGCCTGAACGACCATTAAATTCAACTCCAGGAAAACGAGCTTTCAGTCCTTCAATAAAATAGGATTTAATGGACTTAATGTGGGACATATGCGCATCCATGGATTCATAGGCCATGGTTAACGCTTTAGCTAAACCCACCATACCATATACATTTTCTGTTCCGCCGCGCTGATTACGCTCTTGCGCACCGCCGTGCATCAGTGGATGAAAACCTACCCCAGCGCGTGCATACAAGAATCCAATACCTTTGGGTCCATGAAATTTATGGGCGGCACCTACGATAAAGTCAACAGGCAATTCTTGTAAATCGTGTGGAAAATGCCCCATCGTTTGAACTGTATCGGAATGAAAAAGAGCTCCGTACTTTTGGCATAAAGAACCTACTCCATGTAGATCCAATAGATTTCCAATTTCATTATTACCTTGCATGAGACTCACCAAAGCCTTGGAACTTCCAGCCAATAGTTCCTCCAAATGAGCTAAATCAATGTCTCCTTGCGCATTAATGTGTACCAATTTAACCTCAGCTACACCTAATTTACTCCAAGCTTCAGCCGTATGTAAAACCGCATGATGCTCGAGTGGAGATGTAATGATCGTTTTCACACCACCGTATAAAACAGCCGATTGAATCACGGTATTATCGGCCTCCGTTCCACCCGAGGTGAAAAATATCTCGGCAGGTGACGTGTTTAACAAAGACGCTACGGCCTTCCGTGCTTTTTCTACAACAACTTTGGCTTGTCGGCCATGTGAGTGAATCGACGAAGGGTTCGCTGTAAATTGCTCAAACAAAGGTTGCATTTCCGACCAAACAGCCGGATCCACCGGAGTGGTTGCCGCATTATCGAGGTAAATTGGTGTTTTTGTTGTTGATGTCATGTGATGCTTATTTGCCAGCAATCGCTGTGATTACCTGCATAATTTGTTGGGCCAACCCATTCGCTTCTGCCTCGGTAGGTGCTTCGGAATAAATACGAATAATTGGCTCCGTATTGGATTTACGTAAATGAACCCAGCGATCAGCGAAATCTATTTTCACCCCATCGATGGTATTCACCCGCTCATCTTTGAATTGTTCAGCTACCGTCGCCAAGATTAGATCCACGTTCAAATCGGCCGAAAGTTCGATTTTGTTTTTTGACATGATATACGCTGGATACTCTGCACGTAGCGCACTCACTTTTTTATTCTTACGCGCTAAATGCGTCAAAAACAAACCAATGCCCACTAAAGCATCCCGACCATAATGTGATTCTGGGAAAATCACACCGCCATTTCCTTCTCCGCCAATAATGGCATGTTCGGCTTTCATTTTAGCGACCACATTTACTTCGCCAACGGCCGCAGCGAAATAGGTACCGGCATGTTGTTGCGTCACATCAGCGAGCGCTCGTGTCGATGAAAGGTTAGAAACGGTATTTCCTTTTTCGATTGACAAGATATAATCTGCAATCGCAACTAAGGTATATTCTTCGCCGAAAGGCGTACCATCTTCGGAGATAAAGCATAAGCGATCTACATCTGGATCGACTACAATGCCCAAATCATATGAACCTGCCTTCATTTTGGCAATCATATCCGTTAAATTCTCAGGTAAAGGTTCAGGATTATGACCAAAATGTCCATTAGGCTCACCAAAAATCACATCCACATCGTTCACACCCAAGGCATGTAGCAATTGAGGTACGACAATTCCTCCCGTCGAATTAACGGCATCGACTAATACCTTAAAATTCTTTGCTTGAATGGCTGATTTATCCACCCAACGAAGTCCTAAAACATGATCTATATGTTGCTGCAAAAACGTATCATCTTGGGTAATTTTACCTAAATGAGTTACTTCTGCAAAGTTGAAATCTAAATTTTCAGCAAGTTCGAGCATGGCTTTACCATCTGAATCGGAAATAAATTCCCCTGCATCGTTTAACAACTTTAACGCATTCCATTGTGCAGGATTATGACTAGCAGTAATGATAATTCCTCCAGCAGATTTTGTCCAAGGGACGGCTAGTTCAACAGTGGGTGTAGTAGACAATCCAATATCCAATACATCCCAGCCAAGCCCGATCAGGGTATTTGCAACTAAAGAGGATACCATCGATCCGGAGATACGTGCATCACGGCCGAGCACAATTTGATTGGAAGCAGGATTTGTTCCTTTTAACCAGGCCCCGTAGGCAGCTGCAAAAGTTACAATATCAATGGGACTAAGGCCATCACCGGGTTTCCCGCCAATCGTACCTCGTATGCCTGAAATAGATTTAATTAATGCCAAAACAGAATAAGATAAGGGTAAAAAGAAGGTCAAAATTAAGGAATTCTAGGGATATAATTATCAAGTTAGTGATTGCGAATTATCAGTATTTCCTATTGGAAAAAAAATCCACCCCCGTACCTTTGGCAAACCTTGGAGGATTGCCAAAGGTAAGTAGGGGGTATTTAATTGCCTTCAAACCATATTTTGTGTAATTTCAAACACACAAACCTATAATCATGAATTCCAAGCGATTAGACGCACTTCTAGCGCAGATCAGCCAACTTAACATGGCTGTCATCGGTGACTTCGCCTTGGATTTCTATTTCGACATCAACCCAGCTAGCTCCGAATTTTCCGTTGAAACAGGACAAGAAGTACACATTTGTCAGCAACCAAAATCATATTTAGGAGGAGCCGGAAATGTAGCCAAAAATTTGGCTAATCTAGGAGTTAATGTAGATGCATACGGGATCAAAGGCGATGATGTCTTTGGGAGAGAAATGGCACATCAAGCAGATAAATGGCACATTTCCACGAAACACCTCCTAACAATTCCGGGACTTGATACCCCCACATACACCAAACCCATGCGGGATCAGATGGAACAAAATCGACTGGATTTTGGGACACGAAATATGGATTTCCAACAGCATGCGAACTCATTATTGAGCCAACTACAAAGTTCAATCGATACGTATCAATGGGTCATCATCAATGAACAATTCAGATTACCACTCTTGAATAAAGAAACGCTTGGCCAGCTGCAAACATTCGTGGGCACCAATGCTATCGCTGATCTTCGGAGCTTGGGCAATGAAGCAAAAAGTACACTTCTTAAAGTCAATGAAGCTGAATTAACCAAGATCATAGGAACACTAACTGACATAGAAACCCAACTCAAACAATGGGTTAACCAACGCAACAAACCTGTACTCGCCACATTGGGAGAAAAGGGCATGATTTATGCAAGTCCCACTGAATTCCATTGGCAAAAAGCAATCCCAGTTCATGGCCCAATTGATACTGTTGGTGCAGGAGACATGGTCGTTGCCGCGTTCAGTGCTGCCAAAGCAGCAGGAGCTACCCATCAGGAAGCATGCGAATTTGCGAGTTTAGCGGTACACATTAGCATACAAAAAATAGGAGAAACAGGCAGTGCCAATCCACAAGAAATAAAAAATGTACATGATGCAATCGGAAATTAAAACCTACACGGAAAATCAATTACTTCCGTTTTGGACGGCAAGGACCATCGACAAAAGTCAAGGTGGGTTCATTACGCATTTTGACGAATTTGGAAATGACGCGGGCGATGATGAAAAATCATTAATTGCACAAACGAGATCCGTATTTACGTATTCACAAGCCTATCGTCACGGATTTGGTGGACCCATCATGAAAGAAATGGCGGAACATGGCGTCAAATTTCTTCTCGAAAAAATGTGGGATGACACGCATGGTGGGTTTTATTGGATGACCGATCGAGCGGGAAGGCCAACAAACAAGCAAAAAATTGGGTACGGACATAGCTTTGCCATTTATTCCTTGAGCGAATACACCTTGGCAACTGGAGATCCTATTGGACTTGAATATGCCGAAAAGGTTTTTGATTTACTGCAAAAGCATGCCGTGGACACAAACTATGGAGGTTACTGGGAATTTTTTGCGGAAGATTGGTCACTTATGGGACCAGGGTCTCCAGGTGGCGATCGCAAAACGTTGGATGTGCACATGCATTTAATGGAAGCATTTACGACACTTTATGAGGCTAGTGGAAAATCCCTACATCGCCGGAAATTAGCGGAAGTGATCGAGATTTTGATACATAAAATCATGCATCCTGAAACAGGAACAGGCATTCCTCAGTTTTGGGCTAATTGGGAGGTTGCACCGCAAATAAAATTTGACATTGTGTGGGGTTGGGATCGATTTGCAGACGGAGGACAAAAAGCATCGTCGACAGATAATACGTCTTATGGACACAATGCTGAATTTGGATGGCTTCTGATGCATGCCATTAAAATAGGCCAATTTGATTTAGAAAAGTACCGTCCACATTTAGAAAAAGCTTTTTATCATGCACTTAACCATGGAATTGATTGGGAATATGGAGGCGTATTTGTGGAAGGCTCACATACGGGAGATGCCTCTGATTATGAAAAAGAATTTTGGCAACAAGCCGAAATGCTGATCGGCATGCTGGATGCATATAAATTAACGCATGACTCTCGTTTTATCGATGCATATAAACAAGTGCATCGATTTGTATTTGATAAAATGATCAATCAACAAACCGGTGAATGGTGGCCATTAATGACCCGCGAAGGCGAGCCTATTTGGCGCCACATGGCACATAATTGGAAAATCAACTACCATAACGTTCGTTCGATGATTCTCTCCTATGAGAAACTAGGCGAATTAAATCTATGAAAAATAAACTCCTTTTTTTAATGCTTATTAGTTTGCAAGCATTGGGACAATCTGAGTCAGCTGAAGGTATACTACAAAAATACTTTCATAGCGATCGCCAGCAGATCAGTATTCGAAAAGATACTTTATGGGTTATTTGGAATGAGCCTGCTGACAAGATAAATCCGCAAGTTTTTAGGGATACCTCCGCGATTCCATTGAATCAAATTAATCAGGTTAAGTTTATTAAAGGTCGAAATGCCCAAGGTGAGCCTGGAATTGGGATGCAATTAATTCCATGGGTTTCCGTTGAAAAAGTGAAATCAAAATCATTAAATGACGTGGATAATCAAACGTTAAACCAAGTAAATGTTGCCACGGTCAATCAAAAATTACAAGGACAAGTGTCTGGAGTAACCATTGGCAATGATAATTCACCTGGTGGTGGTGCCATGGTACGCATTCGTGGAATTGGTTCAATCAACGCGAATAGCCCCTTATATGTCGTCGATGGTGTACCTATTAGTGGCAATATTAACTCGATTAATCCAGGTGACATTGCAACAGTTAGCGTGCTAAAAGATCCTTCTCAAACTGCCATGTATGGCGTTCGCGGAGCTAATGGGGTGATTGTCATTAGTACAATCAAAGGGGGAACAACAGCCACTGGAATTCCTGAGGAATTTCAACGAGGCGTAACCCTGCCGTTAACGCTATGGACTTGGGGAAAACAAAGTAAGGATTTTAAAAAATCTGGAAGCGACAAAAACCTCAAAAAATTACTCACCGAGTAAAACAAAAAAAGCCTTCTGCATTGCTGTAGAAGGCTTTAATCTGTTATTCTGTTGACCTACCAGGATTCGAACCTAGAAAACCAGAACCAAAAACTGGTGTGTTACCATTACACCATAGGTCAATACCAAAATGTGATGCAAAAGTAAGGTCTATCTCGGAAAAAATCAAATAACACTCAAAAAAAAATGATTTATTTGACCTCTTGCAAGGCGACTCCCTATAAATCAGCTAATTCCATAGAAGACACAACTGCCTCCGCATGAATCTTACGAACCAATCCTTGTAAAACTTTACCTGGGCCACATTCAATAAACTCAGTTGCGCCGGCAGACACCATGGCCTCAACAGATTGCGTCCAACGAACCGCACCGGTCAACTGGTCAATCAAGTTAGCCTTGATTTGACCTGAATCTTGAGATGGCTGGGCATTTACATTCTGGAAAATCGGACAAACTGGATTCGCAATGGCTGTCGCTTCAATTGCCGCAGCTAATTCAATGCGCGCTGGTTCCATAAATGGTGAGTGAAACGCCCCTCCTACCGGCAATGGCAATACACGCTTCGCTCCTGCTTCTTTTAGTTGTATGCCAACTGCCTCAATGCCTTCCAAAGAACCAGAAATGACTACTTGACCCGGGCAATTATAATTTGCTGCAACGACCGAAGGGCCATAGGCAGCACAAATCTCTTCAATTGTTGCATCAGGCAATCCTAAAACGGCTGCCATCGTAGATGGTTGAATTTCGCAGGCTTTTTGCATCGCTAAAGCACGCTTATAAACTAACTGTAAACCATCTTGCCAAGCCAATCCACCTGCCGCAACCAACGCAGAAAATTCCCCTAATGAATGCCCTGCCACCATACCTGGCTTAAAATCTTTGCCCAATTTAGCAACCAAAACGGAATGCAAGTAAATGGCTGGCTGCGTCACGCGTGTTTGCTTCAACTCCTCTTCCGTCCCCTCAAACATCACCTTCGCTAATGAGAACCCTAAAATTGAATCCGCCTCGTTGACAATGGAACGTGCCAACTCATATTGCTCGTACAAATCCTTGGCCATACCTGGAAATTGAGAACCTTGACCCGGAAAAATATATGCTTTCATATTATATTTATTAAATTTGGACTAAATTTTAGCTCGGCAAAGATAATTTTTTCTTGCTGCTTTTAAAAACAAAGCCATCTAATGCACAAACGATTATTAACCGTAAGCATTCTATTCATATCCATTTTTATCTTGGGTGCATGTTCCGCAGATAAGGAACCCATTTCACCTAATGACACCTTTTTAGCACCAGTTACAGCAAGCCTAGATCTTGAAAAAAGTAAAACTTTTGTGCAACGATCAAACACCAATGAAGGCGAAATTGTCATTCAAGGTCAAGCCGGCGCTACCTTCCAAACCGCCAAAATTAAATTTACCAATAGAGTTGGCGGTAAATCGACTGATTGGCAAAATTTGAATGTAGATGTTGCCAACAAACAATTTTCAGGTAAATACAAATTAATTGGCGGTGGATATTATGCACAAATTCAGCTGATGTCTGACGGAAAAGTGGTGACGGATGGTTTGTTGCCTACTACGATCAATGTGGGTGAAGTTTTTGCCGTTATTGGTCATTCTATTTCAGAAGGCCAAGAACCCTATGTCATTTTGGATTACGACAGAACGTGGTGCCAAATAAAATTATGGCCTCCATTAATAGATCAAAAAATATATTTTAATCCAAGTTTTTGGGGAAGAGTAGCGGAATACACAAAAAAAACCTTCAATGTACCAGTCATGATTTTCAATACGGGTCAAGGAGGATCTACCTCAGTTCAATGGGGCAAATCAGCCTATGGAGAACAATTTGAAGAACATGATTTTTATAAGTGGAGGCAGCGCCAACCCTATGCAAGGTTTGAACAGAGATTAGTAAATGAAATCAAACAAACTGGTCTACGAGCAATATTTGTCGTTCATGGCGAAAATGATTACTGGACTGCAGAAAATGATATTGTTTATTTCACTGGTCGTTACATTCAAAAAACGCGTGAATTGTTAAATCATCCTCAATTACCATTTCTGATTGCGAAATCAAATGCTGGTCAAAATACACCAGAACAAATTAAGGTAAGGCGTGCGCAAAAAAGAATGCTTCAGGAAATACCCAATACTTTCGAAGGTGCAAATCTTGAATTTATTAAAGACGGAGGCATGCGCTGGGATGGTGTTCACTACAATTTTGCTGCTCTAGAAATAGCCGCAATCCAGTGGAAAGAAGTACTTACACCTTTATTCTTCCAGGTTTCAAAACCATTTACTCCTGCGAATTAATCTGACAAGCATTTTTTCCGTTGAAAAAGTATCGATGCTTGGCCACGAAATCATACATCCAATCCAATAGCCTTTCAGGCAACACAAATAACACCCTAAGGGGCAAAAACGGCCATTTTGCATGCTTGAGTACCTCGGAAATCGCTGCAGACTTAATGTACAATCGACCATCTGATATTACTTGTACTGTGGCTAAAGACCAACGAGCATCTGGAATTTTTTCTTGATAGGACCGACAAATTTCCGTGGATTGAGCATAAATAGCTAAGTCCTCAGCAGAAATCCTGCGAAGGATACCACTGGCCCATTGACAAAAACCACAATCCCCGTCAATAAAAACGACTAACGAATTAACTCGACCCATCCCTTCAGTGATTTCTTTTTCTTCGATTCATCAACTACCTCAAACTGGACATCACAGGTATAAAAATAAGATCCCGGTGGAACATCGCGACCATTCAATCCTTTCCCATTCCAACCAAAACCGAGTAAAGGACCATTGTATTTATAAACGACCTGACCCAAACGGTCCACGATAGTACATGTGACTAGGTCAACAAATCGTGGGCAGCGCATCGGTAAGAACACATCATTCTTATTGTCACCATTGGGACTAAATAAATTGGGTAAATCAAACGAAGGACAATTATCTTGACAAACCGTGTTACTCTTTGCACTTTCTTTCCCATCAAAATTTACCGCAGTGACATAATAGCAACCTACAAATGAAGTTGTTTGGCTATGTAAGAAAGTCAAATCCTTTTTCTCACCAACCAATCCATACCTCCCATCCGGAGTCTTCGAGAAATAAACACGATAGGTCTCTATTTGCGGATCACACAAATTTGTTACCGTTGGCGTCCATGTCAAAGTATTTGTAAAGCTTGTTGGCAAACAATCCCCGCCCGGCGCATCACACGGATTTGAACCTATTTTCAACACAGGCGGACAAGGATTTAACTGAATCACGGATTTGATTGACACCACTTGAGAGGCATTAACTAATCCCTTCGCCCAAACTGGCCGCGCATATTCACCCACGGTCTCAACAAAATAACTATACGTCGAATCAGGTGAAATGACCACATCGAATTTGCCATCTGTTGTCACAAAATCAACTCCTAGATCTATGTATTGAAATGTACTTGGATCAGCAACTGAGATCTCATTAATTTGATTAAACTGTCCATTGGGGCGTGCGCGGTAGATACGATGAACTTGAAATGAATTATTCCAAGGAACATTAGCCTCCCAGGCCAATTTGATGGTCTTTCCAGCAGTCACCCCCTGCAATCGCACTGAACTAGCTGGCGAAGGCGAATCCAAAAGTTCTAATTTCTGGTTCTTGACATAATAGACATCTACCTGGTAGCGGTAACCACGCTCTAGGGTATTTAAGCCTTTGTCAACAAACAGTGTATCGGTCATCAGAGTACCAATAGCTTTAAATTCCACCGCTGAAATACTTTCAGCACGCTTCAATTGATATTGATAAGGACCTGGAAATAACAACGTATCCAAATTGATCGGTCTGGACCATTGAACGCGAATTTCGCCAACAGTCTTCGAGGTCTTTACAACAGATACCTGCGTCATAACAGGTGCGGCCGTAGCAATCAAGGCGCAAACACCCGTTGACATCGGACTAAAATCCTCCAATCCCTTCGAATTCGTAAATGCAACGACAATCACATACGTATAATTGGTATTCTTCTGAAGTGACTTATCCTCAAAACTTGTTTCAGTAGCCTTCAAACGGCCGATCTCCACAAAACCAGGTAAGGTCATTCCCGTCCCACAAGACTTGTTGACAACGGTAACACATGGACCCGATTTTCGATAGATAATCAAAGAGGTATTGGGCAACAAACAAGTATAGGCGGTCCAGGATAAGGTAGCACTGGAAGTTCCTGTCACCACTTTTAACCCTTGAACAACAGGTGCTAAAACACGAATTTTCCATATTTTACTGTCAACTAATTTGATGGAATTCCCGATGGCAGTGGGCGGATTATCTTCCACTTTAAACAACACATCATACGACTCTTTTCGAATATGCTGACAGGCTGTCTGCCACGAAAAGCTTGCCCTGGCAGGAGATGTTTGGCGAGGAATCGAGTTAAATGACGCAAATGGCTGTAAAACAGCATAGATTGGATCAACATTCGCATACACATTCCCTGAACTAAATATCGTCAATGGGTCGATTCGTCCAGTCTTGGAGGCAATATCTTCTGCCGTTATCGTTTGAACAATGTTGGTTCCGGCTAATACACAGACATCGGCGGGAACAGTTAATTTGGGTGCTCTGTTATCCGCATCTTTCACCTCGATTTGCATATCACGAACCGTCTCGGAAATTTTGACACCATTGCGCCACTCCTCCACAATAAAAGCACAGTTATATAAACCTAATTCTTGCGGCGTATCCCACACTAAATCCCCGGTTAAAGCATCTATGTCAAACGTAGATTTGACGGATGAAACCTCATTTGGCTGACGAAAATTAGGTGTTGTAACCCCACGACTAACTGAATTACACGTTTCGCTTTCACCTGTTTTTGAAACCGATAAGCGATAGGCTAAACTATCTCCTTCAGCATCCACGGCATTGGCATTGTGAATGAATTTTTGACCCACAATCGCTGTTAAGTCCACAGCTGGATTTAGCAGTAAAGGAGTTGAATTTAACCCAAGGCCCGAATTAATGGAAAAACTTGTCTCTACATAAAAGGCAACATCCACAGATCGAGTCATATTCCGGACACCATCATTCCGATTCGGAATGGCAGCGGATACGCGGTAAACGAGTGAGGGCGCTGGATAAGTATATTCAATCTTATATATATTCTTTAAGGTTCCATTACCTAAATTAATAGGCGTCCCGCAGCAGCGTTTGGCTTTAAAAATTCCCGAGCCATCACCGAAACAAAAGTTAACTTCTTCTTGCTGATCATTCGCTGCGTTATTTTCAGTATAGGTAGTTAAGGTAAACTCATACGTTAGTGATTTATCTGAAATACGCTTCACCGTAATCTCTCCACCTTTTAAATGTGTAGCCATTAAACGACTTCCTGAAAAGAGGAGTAAAAACAAGAAAAATATATATTTCCGCATAAAACAAATGAGAAGAGAGGCAAGTTAATAAGGGCAAATTGAATAATTAAAAAAAATAGATTTTTTAAGCGATTAATTTGATTGACAAGCGTTTGGATTGTAGTTTTGAGCGCTAAAATTCAGTAGCATAGTTTAAATCAACAATCGCTTAGATTGTTTTTACGTTAATCTAATAACCTTATTTATGGCTTGGCTAGCAAAATCATTTAATTCTTCCCTCGGAAAAAAGCTCCTCATGGCAATTACAGGCCTATTTTTGATTAGCTTCCTCATCGTTCACTGCGGCTTAAATGCAACTATTTTCCTTAATGACGGAGGTGTCGCATTTAATGAAGGCGCTGAATTCATGGCACACAATCCCATCATTCGTACCATGGAAATTGTCTTGTTCGGTGGGTTGTTACTCCATATTTTTGATGGCCTTCGTTTATGGTTAGATAATAAAAAGAAAAGACCTGTCGCTTATGCCGTTGTAGATGGTGCGGCAAACAGCAAATGGTACTCGCGTTCGATGGGACTTTTAGGAACTTTATTATTATTGTTTCTAATTATGCACTTGAAGCATTTCTGGTATTTCTCCCGTTTGACAAACGACTTAACAGAGTCTCATACCTTGTACAACGAAATGCAAGTTGTCTTCCAAAGCCCAATCGTCGTTATTGTTTATGTGCTTGGTTGTATTTCCCTAGGATATCACTTATTACATGGTTTTCAAAGTGCATTCCAAACGATGGGTTGGAACCACCCAAAATATACGCCTACGATTAAGGCCATTGGGGCAATTTATTCAATTGTTATCGCCGCATTATTTGCAGCTATGCCAGTTGCCTTCTATTTTAATTTGATTCAATAATTCCTCAGCAGATACGGTTATGACAAAATTAGACGCTAAAATTCCAGAAGGTTCACTGGCTGAAAAATGGACCAAGTATCGCTCAAGCGTACCTTTAGTTAATCCGGCCAACAAGCGTTCACTAGAAATTGTGATTGTAGGCTCAGGTTTAGCTGGAGCTTCCGCTGCAGCCTCGTTAGCTGAGTTAGGATATAAAGTAAAAGTATTTTGCTTCCAAGATTCTCCACGTCGTGCGCACTCCATTGCGGCACAAGGTGGTATCAATGCAGCAAAAAACTACCAAAATGACGGAGACTCTGTGTACCGTTTATTTTACGATACTATTAAAGGTGGTGACTACCGCGCACGTGAGGCAAACGTTCACCGTTTAGCTGAAGTATCTGGCAATATCATTGACCAATGTGTGGCTCAAGGTGTTCCTTTCGCACGTGAGTACGGCGGTTTGCTTTCTAACCGTTCATTCGGTGGAACGCAAGTTCAACGTACGTTCTATGCGGCGGGACAAACAGGCCAACAATTATTATTAGGTGCTTATTCTTCCTTGCAACGTCAAGTGGGAATGGGTAACGTAAAAATGTATACACGCCACGAAATGCTTGATGTCGTAACGATCGACGGAAAGGCTCGTGGAATTATCGCACGTGATTCAGTAACAGGAGCTTTAGAGCGCCACTTCGGACACGCGGTTTTATTGTGTACCGGTGGATACGGAAACGTATTTTATTTGTCGACAAACGCGATGGGGTCCAACGTAACAGCAGCTTGGAAAGCGCACAAAAAAGGTGCTTTCTTCGCT
The DNA here is from genome assembly GCA_903898715.1 of uncultured Cytophagaceae bacterium. Lineage (GTDB taxonomy): Bacteria > Bacteroidota > Bacteroidia > Cytophagales > Spirosomataceae > Aquirufa > Aquirufa avitistagni. The sequence goes on along the minus strand of CAIUGL010000095.1, from coordinate 23,508 downwards.
AACCCTTGTTACACACAAATTCACCCAACGTGTATCCCAGTATCTGGCGATCACCAGTCGAAGTTAACCTTGATGTCTGAGTCCCTGCGTAACGACGGCCGTATTTGGGTTCCTAAGAAACAAAACGATACCCGGAAGGCGAACGAAATTCCAGAGGACGAAAGAGATTACTACTTAGAGCGTCGTTACCCTGCATTCGGTAACTTAGTACCTCGTGATATTGCGTCGCGTGCAGCTAAGGAGCGTTGTGATGCAGGTTATGGTGTAGGAACGTCTAAAATGGCGGTTTACTTAGACTACGCTGCGGCGATCATCCGTTACGGAAAAGGAGAAGCCAACAAAAACAACATGCACAATCCATCAGACGAAGAGATTCAAGCGATGGGTAAGGCAGTCGTAAAAGAGAAATACGGTAACTTGTTTGACATGTACAAGCAAATTACCGGTGAAGATCCTTACGAGGTGCCTATGCGTATTTATCCAGCGGTTCACTACACGATGGGTGGACTTTGGGTTGATTATAACTTAATGACGACAGTTCCTGGTTTATACGCTTTAGGAGAGGCTAACTTCTCTGATCACGGCGCTAACCGTTTAGGAGCTTCAGCCTTAATGCAAGGTTTAGCGGATGGTTATTTCGTGATTCCATATACTATTGGAAATTACTTAGCCTCTGAGATTCGCACTCCTTCTATGTCAACGGATTCTGAAGATTTCGTAGCGGCAGAGAAAGCGGTTCGCGATCGTTTAGAGACTTTGATGAACATCAAAGGAAATAAACCAGTGGATTATTTCCACAAGCGTTTAGGCAAAATCATGTGGGATGAATGTGGCATGGCACGTAGCGAGAAAGGCTTAAAAGCGTCTATCAAAGAAATTCAAGAATTACAGAAAGAATTCTGGTCGGATGTGAAGATTCCAGGTGAGATTGACAACCTAAACCCTGAATTAGAGAAAGCAGGTCGCGTGGCCGACTTCCTTGAATTAGGCGAGTTAATGTGTATTGATGCCTTAGATCGCAACGAGAGTTGTGGAGGTCACTTCCGTACGGAATACCAAACAGAAGATGGGGAAGCCCTTCGTGATGACGAGAACTACGCTTATGTAGCTGCTTGGGAATACGAAAAACAATCGAAATTCAAACTTCACAAAGAAGAATTGAAATACGAAAACATCAAAATTGCTCAAAGATCTTATAAATAATTCGATACAATGGAAGGACATTTAAACCTGACACTCAAAATTTGGAGACAAAAGAATGCAAGCGTAGCTGGTAAGTTCGAAACTTATCAGGTAAGCGGCATCTCCACAGATATGTCATTTTTGGAAATGATTGACGTGTTAAACAACCGTTTGATCGAAGAAGGAGATGATCCAGTAGCATTTGACCACGATTGCCGTGAAGGTATTTGCGGTATGTGCTCGATGTACATTAACGGTCGTCCGCACGGACCAAACCGCGGTGTGACGACTTGCCAATTACACATGCGTTCTTTCAAAGATGGCGAAACCATCACGGTAGAACCTTGGAGAGCAAGTGCGTTCCCAGTTATCAAAGACTTAGTGGTGAACCGTTCTGCTTTTGATCGTATTATTGCGGCGGGCGGATTCGTTTCTATCAATACGGGAAATGCGCAAGATGCGAACTCATTACCTATTCCAAAAGAAGATGCGGATGATGCGTTTGCAGCAGCAGCGTGTATCGGTTGCGGTGCGTGCGTTGCCGCATGTAAAAATGCTTCAGCGATGTTATTTACATCAGCGAAAATCTCACAATTAGCGCTATTACCACAAGGTAAAGTAGAAGCTGCGAAACGTGCGGAAGCGATGGTTGCTCAAATGGATGAAGAAGGTTTCGGTGCTTGTTCTAATACAGGTGCATGCGAGGCGGAATGTCCTAAAGGTATTTCGTTAGAGAATATTGCACGCATGAATCGTGAATATTTCTCAGCTACTTTTTCTTCGAAATAACACTTAATTAATAGCCCCTGAATGCAATTTCAGGGGCTTTTTACGCCCTTGTTTTTAGAACCTACCCATTCACGCTCTGCCCAACATAAACCATCACTTGGATGGATTGAAGTTATCTGTGGTTCGATGTTTTCTGGTAAAACAGAAGAACTAATTCGACGCTTAAAACGGGCAAAAATAGCTCAATTGCGGGTAGAAATTTTCAAACCTGCTTCCGATACGCGGTATCACGACGAAGACATCGTTTCACACAATCAAAACTCCATTCGTTCCACGCCTGTACTTAGTGCCAGTGAGATCTTATTGCTTGCCGGTGATTGTGATGTAGTAGGTCTAGATGAAGTCCAATTTTTTGATGAATCCATTGTGGAAGTAGCTAATTCCCTGGCTAATCAAGGAAAGCGCGTTGTCATCGCAGGGTTAGATATGGACTTTAAAGGAATTCCTTTTGGCCCTATGCCGCATTTAATGGCTATCGCAGAATATGTGACCAAAGTACACGCCGTTTGCGTGCAATGCGGTGATGTTGCCAATTACTCCTACCGGATTGTGGACAAGGAAGAAACCGTACTTCTCGGGGAAACCGAATCCTATCAAGCGCGATGCCGAGCTTGTTTTCAAGCATCCATTTAGTATGCCAAAAGATCCTAGCTTTAAAAAAGTATTCCAACGGATCAAGGCCAAAAAGCCCCGTGATCTTGATTTGCAATTTGAAAAGGCACATAATCAGGTTTTTGACGAGCTAGATTGCTTAACCTGTGGGAATTGTTGCAAAACAACGAGTCCTATGTGGAATGAAACGGATATTCAGCGTGTGGCCCATCTACTTAAGATGAAAGTGGCCCAATTTCTAGATCAATATTTGATTAAAGATGCGGATGGCGACTGGGTATATCCTGCAACTCCTTGCCCTTTTTTAACCACGGCTGACAATACGTGTCAGATCTATGAACACCGACCAAAAGCCTGCCGGGAATACCCACATACCAATCGCAAAAACATGCAGGGAATCATGGCCCTAACTCAAAAAAATGCAGTAATATGCCCTGGGGTCGCGCAAATCATGGAAAAATTGGAACGAATTTACAATTGAGGCACATCAGATTTGAAATTGACATGAAAAATCAGGAAATTGAACTTTCAATTTAATAGCATAACATGTCAGCAGCAGAATATTTAGGTATAGATGTCGGAGGTACCGGAGTTAAAATGGGTATTGTTCATTCCGACACAGGCCAAATAAATAACTTTCAAAGTTACGATACAGCCACTTGGCGCGAATCACATCATTTTTTAGATCGTTTAGCTGACGCGATTGCGTTGCAATTATACCAACATAAAAACGTCAAAAAAATTGGTATTGGTCTGCCAGGCATCCTGACAAAAAATCGCCGTACGTTAATTGAAATCACCGCAATTCCTGAAATTGATGGTTCTCCGATGATTGATATGCTGGAAAAAAGATTTCCTGAGCATCAATTTTTCATGGAGAATGATGCCAATGCTGCAGCATTAGGAGAGTTTTACTTCTCACCAGAGAAGGCAACTATGCCGGAAGATTTTGTATTCATCACATTAGGCACAGGCGTAGGTGGTGCAGCCGTGATTGACCGTAAAATATTTTTAGGTGGTGATGGCAATGCCATGGAACCTGGACACGTACCTTCTAAAAATGGAAAGGTACTGGAACGCAATGTGGGAAAAAAAGAATTACTTCAATTAGCCACTGAAATGCGTGCCGCATATACAGGAAAAACAGTATTAGCTTCTGATGGAACGATTTCAACCACCGCTTTAGTTGTTGCAGCCGAAGAAGGCGATGAATTAGCTTTAGCGGTTTGGCATGAAGTAGGTACACTATTAGGCGACATGCTCGTTTCGCTGATTCGTATACTGGATATCAAGAATATTTTCATTGGTGGCGGTTTATCTGCCTCGTATGATTTTATTTTGCCTAGTATGGAGAAGCAATTAAACTATTGGCTTACACCAGCCTACCTTGAAAAGTTAACGATAAAAAAAGCCTTACTAGGGAATGATGCAGGATTATTAGGTGCTGCGTCACTTTGTTTTTAATTGAAACAGCCTAGAGGAGTTGAATATTTTCGAAAAAGAATTAGATAGATTATACTTAATATTTTTATAGTGCAAAATGGAATAAAATTTGTTTGATATTGTAACATTTAATTCTAATCTTTGCATCGTTTTTGAACCCCAAAATTTTTATAAAATGTCAGATATTGCAGAAAAAGTTAAGAGCATCATCGTTGAGAAGTTAGGTGTAGAAGCATCAGAAGTTACTCCTGAGGCATCTTTCACAAACGATTTGGGAGCTGACTCCTTAGACACGGTAGAATTGATCATGGAATTTGAAAAAGAATTCAATGTTTCTATCCCAGATGACCAAGCTGAAAACATTCAAACGGTAGCACAAGCTGTTGCTTATTTGGAAGAAAACGCAAAGTAATCGAATTACGATAAAAAATGATGTCAATTGGTACATGGTAGTTCCTTCGGATGTAATCCTGAGTTAATACCCGTTACTAATTGACATTTTTTATTGGAACCAGTTTATTAATATCAAATTATGGAGTTAAAGCGAGTAGTAGTAACGGGTCTAGGAGCCCTAACACCGATTGGTAACACGGTAGATACATTTTGGGAAGGCTTAGCGGCTGGAAAAAGTGGATGTGCGCCAATCACCCGATTTGATGCGGAGAAATTCAAAACTCGTTTTGCTTGTGAATTAAAGGACTTCAAAGTAGAAGATTATATCAATACGAAAGAAGCTCGAAAAATGGATCCATTCACCCAATATGCGGTGATTGCTGCCGATGAAGCCATTGCGGATGCGGCATTTGACATGGAGACATTAAATAAAAATAAAGTAGGTGTCATTTGGGGATCGGGTATCGGCGGATTAAAAACCTTTGAAGACGAAATGATTTATTTCGGACAAGGGGATGGAACGCCAAAAATCAACCCTTTCTTCATTCCTAAAATGATTGCAGATTCTAGTTCAGGTCAAATTTCCATTCGTAATGGATTTCGCGGACCCAACTATGTAACTGTTTCTGCTTGTTCTTCGGCAAACAATGCCATCATTGACGCATTTAATTACATCCGCACGGGACGCATAAATGTCTGTGTCACAGGAGGTTCTGAAGCACCGGTAACCATCGCGTCTGTTGGCGGATTTACTGCCATGCACGCTATGTCTACACGTAATGACGACCCTACGACCGCTTCACGTCCATATGACGTTGATCGGGATGGTTTTGTCGTTGGCGAAGGAGCAGGTGCCCTTATTTTAGAAGAATATGAGCATGCCAAAGCACGAGGTGCAAAAATTTACGCAGAATTAATTGGCGGAGGATTTTCATCTGATGCCCATCACATAACAGCCCCACATCCAGATGGATATGGCGCATTATTATCCATGATTGACGCATTGGAAGATGCACAAATCAAACCAGAAGCCGTGGATTACATTAATACACACGGTACTTCTACGCCCATTGGTGATCCACAAGAGATTAAAGCAATCGTGGATTGTTTTGGTGACCACGCGTACAAACTATCCATTTCCTCGACGAAATCCATGACAGGCCACTTATTAGGTGGAGCTGGTGCCGTGGAAGCTGTTGCATCCGTTTTAGCGATTAAACATCAGTTTGTACCGCCAACGATCAATGTCTTTAATCGTGATCCAGAAATTGATCAACGCATCGACTTGACAGAAAATGTGGGTAAGTCACGTGAAATCAATGTTGCATTGAGCAATGGCTTTGGTTTTGGAGGCCATAATGCAACCGTTATCTTTAGAAAAATCTAGTTTATGACGATTTTTTCTCCGTTTTTCTTGTTCTTTCAGAAACCCAAAGACGAACGTGAGAAGCACCTTTATAAATCAGTCAAACATCTTATAGGGGCTAGTCCGTCAAATTTAAATTTGTACCGACTAGCCTTTTTGCATGCCTCTGCCTCAAAAGAATCTGTTGCCAAATCCTACAAAGAATCAAATGAACGTCTCGAATTTTTAGGCGATTCCGTCCTTGGTATGATTACTGCCAGTTACCTTTTCCAAAAATTCCCATTTAAAGATGAAGGATTTCTAACTGAAATTCGCTCCCGAATGGTTAGTCGAGAATCGCTCAATGTACTGGGTCGTAAGTTGGGATTAGAGGAAGTCATCGAATATGAAAGCCTTAAACGCAGTTCCATGTCTCGCTCAAGTATGTATGGAGATGCATTAGAGGCATTTATTGGAGCCGTATACCTAGACAAGGGATTTGCCTTCACGCAGCAATTTATTGTCAAGAAAATTTTGACACAGTATTTCGATTTGGATACGGTTGTTCAGAATAATCCCAACTTCAAGTCTTTACTCATCGAATGGGCTCAAAAAGAAGGAAAGAAAGTTCAATTTACCTTGGATGAAGAAGGTACGCATCACGATAAGGAATTTACAGCACTTGTCCTGCTCGAGGGGGAAAAAATTAGTAGTGGCAAAGGATATTCCAAGAAAAAAGCCGAACAAAATGCAGCCATGAAGGCCTGCGAAGTATTAGCCATAAAATAACGCACACCATGCAAACGCCCAATATTTTTCTTCATTACTATAACAGCGACGAAGCGGCTGTCTCATTTCTGGAAATCATGCAATCTGATGTTGCACCTGAGATATTAACAGTCATTCAAGAAGAATTAGTACATCAGTTATCGGGCGCGGTATTGGCTGAAAAATTACCGAATTTCGACTGGCAAAATGCCCGCATGCAAGAAAAATGGCAGTCGGCAGTGAACCTACTCCTACCCCACGTCATACTTCCAGACATGATTTGGCAAAGTTGGATCGCCTCGCTGAGTCAAGATAACTCAGCACCAGCTGATGAAATTCCAAGTTTTGCTGATCTATTAACCGCAGATGTGTACTATGCATCTCCAAGTGATTCACTACCAGACCTAATTGAAGTCTCGGAGGAACCGATTCTTGAAGAAATCATCCAAGAGGAAATTGTGGAAGAAACAGCTGCTATCGAAGCAGAGATCGTGGAAGAAATCCCTGCCGTAGCAGAGGCTATTCCAGGCTATTTTGAGGTTAGCGATGAATTACCTGAAATACAGCCTATCGAAGAAATTCAGGAGGAAGAACCGACTGAAATCGAAAAGCCTAAGTCCATTAACGAACTTCACGCAGCATCAAGTGAAGAAAAAGTATTGGATACCATTCAGGTGACAGACCACTCATTAAAAAATATGGTGGAAATCAACATGACCAATTCGTTAGGAGAAAGCATTTCGTTGTTCCAAAAATTGAATTTCATCCAAGATTTGTTTGAAGGAAATGCCGATGAATTTCAGCGCCTGATCGAATTTGTAGATACACAAGCTTCAGCCACCAAATGGAAATCTGAAATTGAAGGCAAATTTGGCCAATATCTGAACGCTGAAAACGAAGATACGTGGAATGAATTCTACATTTTAGTAGATCGGAAATTCAACTAGTTGATTTTCATTATCAGTTTTTAGGCTACAGTTAACATACACATAACCTAGTTTCGCAAAAACTAGTTTGTGAAGTATTTCATCCTATTGCTAATCTGCTCTTTTCGTGTCCTAGCGCAGTCGCCTGCTCCAGACTCAGTACTTGAGGTGGAAGAAACCCGACTACAATTTTTCCAACAAAACCCGTTTGATCTCAACCAGGTAAGCGCGGAGGAATTACAAGGCTTACATCTTTTCAGCTTAAGCCAAATACGTGCCTTCTTTGCATACCGTGCTTCCCATGGTCCACTACTATCTGTCCACGAACTGCAGGTGATTTCGGGGTGGGACGCGGAAACACTACGAAAAACAGTTGGCCTACTCATTTGCAATCCTCCTCAAAAAAAATGGTATCAACCTGAGGAGATGAGCCAACAGCTCTTACTGAAAACGGAACGAACCCTAGAGGAAAAAGTAGGATTTAGCCAGCCCACCGCGCGGTCGAAAACTCGGTATATCGGTAATCCTTGGGGACAAAACATACGCTACCGTGGTAAATGGAATAGCCATATCCGCGCTGGATTTACACTTCAAAAAGATCCAGGCGAAGTAGCCTTGACTGATTTTGTGAGTTACTACGTGGAGATAAAACCTACTAAATGGATCGATAAACTAATTCTGGGCGATTACATACATCAGTGGGGCCTAGGTTTGCTTCAAGCTGGCGGCTTTTCGTTGGGCAAAACATACGAAAGTATACGTGCCACGCAAAAATTCAATTTGGGTAGCCTCCCCTATTCATCGAGCGGGGAATCCACATTTTACCGCGGCTTAAGTATTCAAGCCCATGGGGGACCCATCCTATTTGCAGCATTTCGGTCGGCGAGATTCCTAGATGCATCGATCTACAAAGACAGTTTGAATCATTCATTTTATCGAAGTTTGGATACTGACGGATTCCACAGAACAAGCACTGAAAGAACAAATAAAAATAGTCTAATAGAACACGCTTGGGGATTACAAGCGCTCATGCCAATCAAGCAAGGATTTATCAGTTTTTCTACCACCCAACATCAATGGAATCATCCCAAAAGAAACACCTATCTATACAATCAAGGTGAATGGCAAGGACAGCTTTTGACAAATTTTGCACTCGCGCATCACATACCCTGGAAGCAAATTTTTATTGCTGGAGAATTCGCTTCTGCTAACCCAAAATCAATTGCCCTCACAGAATCTGTCGCATTCCCAATTTCACAAAAACTAGATTTTTCTGCCTTGTTTAGATATTACACTAAAGGGTATTTTAGCCCCATGGCACAAGCCCTTGGCGAAAGTTCACAAACTAAAAATGAAGTGGGGCTATTTCTGGGGAATCAATTCCAAATTTCAAAATACAAACGACTTTCATCCTATCTTGACTATTTCTTTTTCCCCAACCGCAGTTTTACCTATGCCTTTCCTGGCGCTTGGGGAATTGAAATGCTCACGCGTTTTCAATGGGATCGAAAACGCAAAGGTCAATACTTTGCGCAAATGAAATGGACGAATCAATCAATAACAGATGACCAACGAAAAAACCATCTGCAAGCTAGTTTTGATGTTCACTATGATGAAAACAGCCGATTTAAATGGCACAGTAGAATTATGCTGAGCTACCTAGTTTCGCCCGTTCAAAATGAATTAGGTGCCATTTGGCTACACGATATCACATTTATCCGCAAATGGTATCGAGTTCAAGCGCGTTTGGCCTGGATTCAAACACCCAGTTACGATACACGCTTGTATGCGTATGAACCCACCTTACGATATTCATTTAGCCTCCCTGCTTATTATGATCCCAGTATTCGAAATACAATGTTGATCAGCATCAACCCAACTAAACATTGGGATCTGGGCATAAAAATAGCCAGAACCCATTATTTCACGAGAGAAACGGTAGGTTCTGGCTTAGATTTAATCCCAACTAACCATAAAACGGATGTTGGTTTACAGATCGTTTATCAATATTAAGCGATTGCTTCGCGCACTTTTAATAACTTTTCAAGCAAGGCCTCTAGTTGATCCAATGGAAGCATATTGGCTCCATCTGATTTTGCTACCGAGGGATTCGGGTGGGTTTCAATAAAAAGCCCATCAGCGCCTACCGCAATCGCAGCTTTGGCAATCGTCTCAATCAAAGCCGGTTGGCCACCCGTCACGCCACTTCCCTGATTCGGACGCTGCAACGAATGCGTACAATCCATGATGACAGGTACGTTAAATGCCGACATCTCCGGTAGGTTACGGTAATCAACCACTAAATCACCATAGCCAAATGAATTCCCACGATCCGTTAAATAAACTGGAGCATCAGGGTTTTCATGCAATACTTTTTCAACGGCAAATTTCATCGAGGCGCCTGACATAAATTGACCCTTTTTGATGTTAACAGCCTTACCCGTTTGCGCGGCAGCGGCCAACAAATCTGTTTGTCGGCATAAAAAAGCCGGAATTTGCAACACATCCACATAAGCGGCGGCCATGGCAGCTTCGCCACTCTCATGAATATCTGTAACAGTAGGAATATCATAATGCGCACCTACTGCCTTTAAAATTTCAAGCGCTTTGATATCACCTATCCCCGTAAATGAATCGATTTTCGTCCGGTTCGCTTTTCGGTATGAACCCTTAAAAATATAAGGAATACCCATCGATTGGGTCATGAGATGAATACGTTCCGCAATCTCAAAAGCCAAATCATTACTTTCAATCGCACAACTTCCGGCCATTAAAAAGAAAGGGCCCTTGCCGATGGATGCTAAACTAGGTAATTGCATGTTATATAATGTTTACTTCGGTCTCCAGAGGAACACCAAATTTGGCTAAAACGGAAGCTTTGATTTGTTCCGATAATTCTTTGATTTCATTGCCGCTAGCCTCCCCATAATTAACGAGCACTAAGGCCTGATTGACGTGCACACCGGCATCACCCTGTCGGTAACCTTTCCAACCAGCTTGTTCGATAAACCAGCCTGCCGGAAACTTAATATCCGTACTTCCTGCCACGGCATAATATGGAATACCCGGAAATTCATCTTGCAAACGCAATGCCTCAGCTGCAGAAACAGTTGGATTTTTAAAGAAACTACCTGAATTACCAATGTCTTTGGGATCTGGAAGCTTACTTTGACGGATCGAAATAACAGCGTCAGCCACATCTCTGATACCAGGATTTGAAATTCCTTTAGAGGCTAATACGTCTTTAATGGCTCCGTAAGAGGTTTGAGGTGAAGGCTTTTTGGCTAATTTAAAACAAACTGAAGCGATCAAATAACGACCTTTACCAGCATGTTTAAAGAAGCTTTCGCGATATCCAAACTGACATGCAGCCGTATCAAATTGTTCAACCGCCAATGTCTCTAAATTAAATGCCTCCAAATGATCAAATGTATCTTTAATCTCCACCCCATAGGCACCGATATTTTGCATTGGAGCCGCACCTACCGTTCCAGGAATAAGCGATAAATTCTCCAAACCTGCCCAGTGATGATCTACGGTATATTGCACAAATTCATGCCAATTAACACCTGAACCCGCACGCACCCAAACAAAATCATCTGATTCGTCCAGTACTTCGATGCCAACAAATGAAATTTTTACAACAAGAGCCTCTACATCTTTGGTCAACAATAAATTACTACCACCACCTAAAAATAAATGCGGAACGTGGCTATAGTTTTGTTCCTTTAAAAGCTGCACATATTCTTGCAAATGGTTAATTTCTACAAAATAGCGCGCAGAAACATCGATACCAAATGTATTATAAGGCTTTAATGATACATTTTCTAAGACAAGCGGTGCCGAATAAACTTGAGGCATACTAGGTTAATTTGGTAGATAAAAATTCTTGCAAATCGGGGATATCTGATTGTAACAGATTCGTATTATTGCCTTCCCAGACTTTATGACCATCTTTTAAAAACATGATGTATTCCCCCATACGCATGACGGAGTTCATATCATGTGAAATGACAATCGTAGTCATATTAAACTCTTTGGTAATCTCTTGAATTAATAAATCGATCTTGACGGCTGTCAAGGGATCCAAACCCGAATTGGGTTCGTCACAAAAAAGGTATTTGGGATTCATGACAATTGCGCGGGCAATTCCCACGCGCTTTTTCATTCCACCTGATATATCTGAGGGCATTTGATGTGCAGAGGCTTCAAGACCTACACGTTGCAAGCAAAGCATAGCCTGCGCATTTTTTTCTTCAATCGGTTGAGAAGTCAAGGTATCTAAAGGAAAACGAACATTTTCCAATACCGTCTTCGAATCAAAAAGAGCGCCACCTTGAAACAATACGCCCATTTCCCGTCTAATCTCCTTCACTTGATCCAGATCAGATTTAATAAAATCTCGACCATCGTATAAAACAGCTCCTTTTTCTGGTGTCAAAATTCCGATCATGCACTTCAAAAGAACTGATTTCCCTGTTCCACTACCACCGATCACCATATTAACTTTGCCTTGTTGAAAGGCAGCATTAATATCCGCTAATACAACGCGGCCATCAAATTCTTTGTGAATATTTTTGATCTCAATCATGCCCAAAATTAGGGATTTTTTGCCAATTTATCGTTGGCACACAAAGAGTCAAAGAAACTTATTATCTACTTTTCTACCTATTTTAATTGCGAATTTAGTTGTACTATTGTGTTCTCACAGAGAAAAAACCTTAAATCAACAAGCGTATGTTTTTTATATTCATCGGCGTCATTTTATTCATTGCTAGTCGCGCCATCTCAAATCCAAATTTGATTTTCTCCAAATATGCAAATCCGTTACGGATAGTTGCTTTCGTACTTTTTCTTCTTGGTCTTTCCAGCTCAGTTATTAAACAAGTAAACGCAGGTGAGGTTGGCGTTCAAAGTATCTTCGGAAAGGTTCAATCTCAAACACTTACTAGCGGACTAAACTTCGTGAATCCATTAGCCACAGTAACTATTTTTGACACCAAGACGCAAAATTATACCATGTCGGCTGTGCACGATGAAGGAGATAAAAGCGGCGATGACGCCATTCGTGTACTTACTGCAGATGGTCTTGAGGTGGTTGTTGACCTAACAATCCTCTACCGCATACTACCATCAGAAACCCCGCGCATACTTAAAGAAATCGGAGAAGACTATCGGGACAAAATTGTAAGACCAGTAACCCGCACCATGATCCGAGATAATGCTGTTTATTATGATGCAGTTGGCCTATACTCATTAAAGCGAAATGAATTTCAAGGAAGAATTTATGCTGACATTGAAAAGAACTTCAAAAAGCGTGGACTTGTATTGGAACAGTTATTAATTCGAAACATCAACTTACCGAATTCCGTAAAGCAGACGATTGAGTCAAAGATCAATGCCGAGCAAGATGCCCAGAAAATGCAATTTGTTTTACAGAAAGAAAAACAGGAAGCAGAACGTAAACGCGTAGAGGCTCAAGGAATTGCAGACTATCAGAAGATTTTATCTACGGGATTAAGTGATAAACAATTGCAATACGAGGCAATCATCGCACAGAAAGAACTTGCCAAGTCACCCAACGCAAAAGTAATCATCATGGGTGGAGGAAAATCAACCCCCATCATTCTCGGTAACAACTAACAAAAAAGGCTCCTAATCGGAGCCTTTTTTTATGATTTTAATATGGTGTGTCCCATTTTGTCTCGCTTAGTTGTTAAGTAAGCTTCATTATGCGGATTCGAAGGTATTTCAATCGGTAAACTTTCTACAATCTCCAGACCGTAACCTAATAATCCAGCACGCTTCTTAGGGTTATTCGAAATCAAGCGAATTTTTTGAACACCTAAATCACGTAAGATTTGTGCTCCTACCCCGTAATCACGCTCATCCATCGCAAAGCCTAATTCTAAATTAGCTTCCACCGTATCTCGGCCCAACTCTTGAAGTTTGTACGCGCGTAATTTATTTAGTAAACCAATACCTCTTCCTTCTTGGAACATATACAATACAACGCCTTTACCAGCTTTTTCAACCATTTCCATCGCCTTGTGAAGCTGGCCACCGCAATCGCACCGACAAGACCCAAAAATATCTCCTGTCACACACGAACTATGAACACGCACTAATACCGGTTCATTTTTTTCCCAAGTACCTTTCACTAAGGCTAAATGGGTATCACCCGTATTTGTTTGTTTAAAGGCAATCAAATCAAAATGCCCCCACTCGGTAGGCATATCTACACCTATCTCCCGCTGGATTAATGATTCTGTATTTAATCGATATTCAATTAAATCTTTGATGGTCACCAATTTAAGATCAAACTTATCTGCGATTTTTCGAAGATCTGGTAGGCGGGCCATAGATCCATCTTCATTTAAGATTTCAATCAGGACTCCCGACGGCTTAAATCCAGCGAGTTTAGCGAAATCCATGGAGGCCTCCGTGTGACCAGTCCTGCGCAATACACCTTCTGATCTACTCTTTAGTGGGAAGATATGACCCGGACGACCTAAATCAGTTGGCTTTGTCTCTGAGTCAACTAATGCTTTGATTGTTTTGGAACGATCTTGTGCGGAAATACCCGTCGTGCAGCCATGACCTAATAAATCAACAGATACGGTAAACGGAGTTTCATGCGAAGTGGTATTTTGATCCACCATCATTTCAAGACCTAACTCTGCGCAACGCTCATTGGTCAACGAAACGCACATTAGTCCGCGCGCTTCACGAATCATAAAATTTACGATCTCTGGTGTGATGGCTTCCGAAGCACAAATCAAATCCCCCTCATTTTCTCTATTTTCATCATCAGCCACAATAATCATTTTCCCTTGGCGAATTGCTTCAATGGCATCCTCAATACGATCTAAACGTATACTTTCCTCTTGCATGTATTTGATTTTTGAAACGAAAACACAAAGGTAATCAGAATTAGTTCCCATTTTCCTACCTTTGTCAGATAAAATATGCCTTTGCAGCTATGCCCATTCAAGTTTTAAATTTAGGTAAAAAATATGGCCAACAATGGGCTGTAGAAGGGTTGAATTTTCAAGCACAACCTGGTGAAATTATCGGGTTCTTAGGTCCCAATGGCGCAGGAAAATCGACCACACTTAAAATGCTTGTTGGCCTACTAAATCCTTCCATAGGAACTGCCAGCATACATGGAATCGAAGTACAATCAGATGCCATTGCGCTCAAAAAACAAATTGGTTATTTAGCTGAAAACAATCCGGTTTACCCAGATATGTATGTTAAGGAATTTTTAGCGTTCATTGGTAATTTACATGGATTCTCTGCTGAAAATTGTGCTCGAAGAATAGCCGAAGTAATTGAACTCGTAGGCCTATCCCGCGAACAATCGAAAAAAATAGGTGAACTCTCTAAAGGCTACCAGCAGCGGGTTGGCATTGCGCAAGCCATATTTCATAACCCAGACATCTTGATTTTAGATGAACCTACGAGTGGACTTGACCCAAACCAAATGGAGGAAATACGTCATTTGATTCTATCGTTAAAATCGAATAAGACTATATTATTTTCAAGTCATCTTTTGAGCGAGGTAGAGAGTATTTGCGATCGCATTCTACTTATCAATAAAGGTACGTTAAGAGCTGATTGCAGCATGCAGGAGGCAAAGTCATACCCGGGTGGATTACCAGCCTTTTTTCAAGATAAAACTAAATAAGTTGAAAGGAATCTGCATCTAAATGAGCAGGAAACGATTCCCTAAAAGATCTCAATTGATCTAGACTTAAGCTAAATGTTTGAATCGTAGCGGCAGAAGCCAGTTGGCCTATTTCCTCACCTTTAAACGAAATCAAAGCCGAATTGCCAGAATATTCCAGTGCATTTCCATCCAAACCAATTCGATTAACACCAGCCACATAGGCTAAATTTTCAATGGCACGCGCCTTTAATAAGACATCCCAGGCATGCGTCCTAGCTGCTGGCCAGTTCGCCACATAAACAGCCAAATCATACCCCAAATCTACATTTCGAGACCAAACAGGGAATCTTAAATCATAACAAATAAATGGAGAGATCCGCCATCCTTTTAAAGAAAAGATAAGCTTTTTAGTACCAGGCTGATAATGCTCCTGCTCGTTCCCCATTCGAAACAAATGCTTTTTATCGTAGGTCTGGATCGAGCCATCTGGAAAAGCGACAACCAGGCGATTAACTAAACCGAATTTCTCTTTGATTTTTAAACTTCCGATGATGACCGCTTGGGTGCGTTTGGCTTGCATCAGCATCCATTGGGAACTAGGCCCATGAGGGATTTCAGCGTTTACGGCCGACATACTAAAGCCGGTGGTAAACATTTCAGGGAGGATAACTAGGTCTGTTTGACCTATTAGTTGCGTTAACTGTTCTTCTAGATGTCCACAATTAGCGAGCGGACTATCCCAAACCAAATCGGTTTGAACTAAACTTACGCGTAAGTTAGAAGAAGCATCAGACATCTTGCCAGTAATTTATTTGGCAATATAAGAATAATACACACGCAACCTAGCTTTAAGCGCATTCAAAGGCACAAAGCGTGCACTTTCGCTGACCATTTTAGTCATGCCAGTAGTCGCAGTAGCTAAGGTAGGTGTAACTAGATAACCCACATTTGATTTACGACCAGCCATAATGGATTGTAACTCCGTCGTCACATTGAATGTGTAGGAATTAAATGCTGCATTGTAATTCGCTATTTGAATACCACCACCACCTTCAGAAATTATGTAACCCAAGCCCGAGGCATTACGAATCGGTTTATTATTCCCATCCGCTTGTAACAAGGTCAACTGACCCAATGTGTTATTCAAATCCAAGCCGTCTACTCCCGAAAGAATTAGTTCCGCCTTATTGATCGCCACATTATTTTTACCTTTTAAATTTAACAGCGTAGGTAATTTAATTTGCGTCACGATACCAGATCCAGACTGCACATACGTCGTATTATTTGTCCTTGTGGAAGGAACCACATCACCAGGTTTTACAAGCGACGCAAGTACACCTGTTTTCGTGATTTGAAATTTATTGAATCTAGCTTGCACTTCCGCCGAAAGGGAGGTCGATAAACTAAAATAATAAGTCAACGAATATTGAGTCGCATCACCTGGATTACGCCAGTAGATTGTCATACTCGAATAAGTGGGTGAGAAGCCTAATAAGGCTGCTTTCGATGCACTCGTAGATTTGAAATACAAACCTGGGAAAGAAGCTCGAAACGTTTTTCCTCCTCCAGATAATGTCTTATCCGAAAAATTCTTAATCAATTCATTTCCCCACGCGGCCGACATGCGAAAAGATAGGGTATCCAATTTCAATGAATCTCCATTGTTTGAACGTGCTCTAATCACACGTGGCTTGAACGTATGCACTGCCACCGGATTAGCATCAAAAGGAATGCTAGAATTTGTATAATAACTTGCTGAAAGACTCAAACTATCCTTCAATTTGTACACTGAAATCGTCTGAGGCTGCAAAGTGTCACCCTGATATCCACTGTAAACCAAACTCATACGCACGGAATCCAATACCGATGTAGCCTTAGAAGTCAAGGTATCTGCATTCGAAATCTGTGCAAAAAAGGAAGATTGGAAGGTACCAAGCTCTGGATGCTGATAGGAACCAAGTAAGAATGTACTACCACCACCCGTTTGAATCGAATCAACCAAAACAGTAGATGACTCAACGCGAAGGGTATCCGTTAAATTAAGGCCTACCTCAACACTGAACAGATCAGCACCAATTTCTTTAGGCGTATCACATGAAGCAAGAAAAAGGGAAATAATTCCCAACCATTTAATTGCCGGCCAGTTCAATGTAGGCTTTTTCGAAGAAATCGAGGTCATTTTCGGCAATATTTTGGAAGGTTTTATCTTGAAATTCATCAATAATCGATTGGATACGGGAATTATCCGCATTTTCTAAGGATACTATTCTGTCGGCAAACTCTGCCCCTATTTTAATAAATGCAGCATAATCTGCTGTCTTCAAACTGGACAATTCTGAATCATCCATATCGCCAATTTTCACTTTCTCATTCAAATCCTCTGATGAGAACGTAAAATCAAATCCAGAATTGTGTGGAGAGAAAATTGTTTTTGAATCTTTGAAAATCGGATGACTACGGTAGTAGGTCGAAATGTATAAAGGAACCAAACTCGCCATCCAATCATTGCAATGTACAACGTCTGGTGACCAACCTAATTTAATTACAGTCTCTAATGCACCTTTACAGAAGAAGATTGCACGCTCATGATTATCTGCATAAAACGCATCCTCTTTGTCGGTCAATACATATTTCCGCTGGAAATAATCCTCATTATCAATAAAATACACCTGCAATTTAGCAGCAGGTATACTAGCTACTTTAATGGTTAAAGGTTTTTCCTCATCTCCCATCGGAATCGTAATTCCTGAAAGACGAACTACCTCATGCAAGCGATTTTTACGTTCATTTATAGAACCAAAACGAGGAACCAAAATTCGAATTTCCATTCCGCGCTCTTGCATCGCAGTAGGTAACGCGCGAACAAAATCAGCTATTTTGGAAGTGTTGAGGAACGGATCTACCTCGCTGGAAACGTAAAGAATACGTAATTTAGACATGCTAAAATTAGTTAGGGGAGTTTATCCCAAAAAACAAATGCAAAAATATAAAAAATTAATCGTAAATCCGCATCATTAATTCACTAAAGGTCTTTATTTTGCCCTTTGATATCGAATTCGCCACAGCTAAATGATCAAATCATTCCTCAAATACACCTTCTCAACCCTACTAGCAGCCGCATTGCTCTATTGGGCAATCGACAAAAGTGATTTACGCTGGAATGATATATATCTGACATTTCAGCAGGCCAATTACACGTGGGTTGGCATTTCATTATTCATTGCATTGATTTCACATATTTTTCGGGCTTTGCGCTGGGAGCAATTACTAGGCGCGATGCACTATTACCCCGGAACAACACGCACGCTTTCGGCTGTTTTGATTGGTTATTTTGCCAATTTTCTAGTTCCGCGCATGGGTGAAGTATCTCGATGTGGATCCTTGCAAAAGACGGCCGACATACCTTTTGAGAAATCATTTGGTACGGTAATCACGGAGCGCATTGTTGATTTGCTCGGACTTGTACTCTTAGTGGGTTTGACATTTTTAGTGGAGTGGAAACCGATCCAACAGTTCTTGTTTCCTAACTTCAAGCTTCCTTCCGCACTGACCATGGCTGGATTAGCTAGTGGGGCGATTGCGATCCTTGCCCTACTCTGGGTTAAAAAAGGTGCATTATTGGACCGATGGGGCCATTTTACAACAAATACAGGTATTGGAAAAAAAATACAGGGCTGGGTTCTAGGCATCAGCAGCATACAAGAGGTGAGTAATCCAGGTAAATTCATCGTTTACTCGATAGCCATTTGGATCGCCTATTTCGCAAATACTTATGCCTTATTTTTGGCATTTCCGGTAAGTGCATCGCTAGGCCTTTCAGCTGCGTTAACCGTGCTGGTCATGGGTACGTTTGGCATGGCAACACCTACACAAGGTGGGATAGGCGCATATCATAGTCTGGTGGCATCCGCACTTGGATTTTACCTCATTCCACTGAAGGAAGCTACCTTACTTGCCACCTTTTTTCACGGAACTCAAATGGCCCTCATCTTGTTATTGGGCGGATTAAGTTTTTTATTAACGCTCTTTTTACCAAAGAAACATGCCCATGTCAACGAGTGATAAAATTTGTGAATTAACCGATGCGGTTCAACGCAGAAGTGCATGGAAGAAGGCAGGCGAACAAGTCGTATTTACGAATGGGTGCTTTGACATTCTACATTTAGGACATGTTGATTACCTAGAAAAGGCCCGCCAAACCGGCACGAAAATGATTGTTGGCGTAAATTCAGACGCCTCCGTTCGTGAGTTAAAAGGCCCCGAGCGTCCAGTCAACACAGAATATGCGCGCGCGCGTTTAATCGCCTCCCTACAATTTGTTGACCTAGTTATCGTTTTTAATGAGGAAACTCCTTTGGAATTAATCAATCAACTTCTACCCGATATATTAGTGAAGGGAGACGATTATACCATCGATACGATTGTTGGCGCCAAAGAAGTCATCGCTGCAGGTGGACACGTAAAAACCATTCCACTTGTACCTAGTTATTCAACCACAGGAATTATTCAAAAACTAAAACAATAAAACATATGTATATCATTGCGATTATTTTCGGTGTTATGGGCATGCTCATTTCGTGGCGCTTAAAATCTAAGTTCAAAACCTATTCAGAGCAAAGCCTTCAAAGTAATCTTTCAGGTGAGGAAATTGCAAATCGGATGTTGGCCGACCACGGAATAACCGATGTGCGTGTCATTACAGTAGATGGCCAGTTGACAGATCATTATAATCCAGCAGACAAAACAGTTAATTTAAGTGCTGATGTATTTCATGGCAGAAATGCGGCAGCAGCGGCAGTTGCGGCGCATGAATGTGGACACGCCGTGCAGCATGCGCGCGCTTACAGTTTTTTACAATTCCGCAGTGCGATGGTTCCTATGCTAAATTTTGCAAATGGATTTATGCCCCTATTGTTAATGGGAGGCATGATGTTGCTATATTCCACTGGAAATACTACCGTATTACAAATCGGGGTACTCCTTTTCGCGATGGCTACACTTTTCAGCTTTGTGACACTACCGGTTGAATTTGATGCATCAAATCGTGCATTGGCTTGGATTAAAGCAAACAATATTGTTACTCCAGCTGAATATAGTATGTCCAAAGATGCACTTTGGTGGGCAGCTATGACGTACGTAGTCGCTGCACTAGGCATGTTAGCTCAGTTGCTTTACTACGTTAATTTGTTGGGTGGGAGAAGAGAAGATTAATTTGACGTCAGACGTTAGACGTTAGACTTTGATGAGTACTTAATAAAAAAAGACGCGAAATTCGCGTCTTTTTTTCTATTGTCTAATGTCTAAAGTCCAGTGTCTATTTTGCAAGTTTACTCTTCCGATAACTATATCCAAAATAGATAATCACTCCGGCTAGACACCAGTAGAAGAAACGTTCCCAGTTCGTGGCGCCCATCTGCGTCATTAAATACAAATTGACAAGTAAGCCTAGAACAGGTATTAGTGAAAGCTTGTGTGAAATACTAAACACCGACAAGACTAACCAAATGATAAAAAATCCAGTCATGATTGCATGGTCCGCTTTGGCATCGCCTTCAAAATAGCCTTGAATCCACGTAGACCATGAAGCCGCATCCGGCAATGAAAGATATAGCGCGATTAACCATGCAGCACCTATCCATATTCCCGCATTAACATAAGGAATTTTAAACTTGGATTTTTTCTGATTTTCTGGATCCAAATCCAATACTAATACACCTCCACAAACGAGTACAAAGGCGAAAAGCGTTCCGATACTACTCAGGTTAATCACCTCTTCCAAATTCGCAAACAAGGCAGGTACACCCACCAGCACACCCGTCATAATCGTAGAAAATGATGGAGTATGGTATTTAGGATGAATACGAGAAAAAGCCTTTGGCAGTAAACCATCACGGGACATCGTCATCCAAATACGCGGCTGACCTAATTGATAGACAAGCAAAGCAGAAGTTAACGCGATGACTGCACTCGCAGCCACAACTCCAGCTACCCCAGGCAAATTAACCTTCATAAACATAAAGGCCAAAGGGTCTTCAATGCCCGCCAATAAATGGGATGGAACAATACCCGTTAAGACCAATGTCACCATCACATACAATACGGTACATATTAACAAAGCCCACATCATGGCTTTCGGAATATCTCGCTGCGGGTTTTTACACTCCTCTGCTGTAGTTGAAATGGAGTCAAAACCGATGTAAGCAAAACAGACGGCAGCCACACTCTTCAAAACGCCAGAAATTCCGTTCGGGGCGAATGGTGTCCAATTTTCAACTTGAACATAAAAAGCACCTACGCCAACAACAATTGCGATAACGGCCAACTTCAATACTACTAATACATTGTTGGTATTTTTCGATTCCTTGATACCTATATAAACCAAATAGGTTATGGCAACGGTGATGACTAAAGCGGGAATATTTGCTACAAAGTGCCAGCCAAAAATGGTGGGTGCTGAAGCAAAGGCAGCATAACCTTCTCGTATATTAACCGACATAGATTCAAGCGATTGGCCGGATTGCATACCTACCTCAGCTGCGGAAAAGGCACGTTTTGCCGACAAATAATCCATAGTTAAATATTCTGGCACATGAAAGCCAAGGCCTTCGACCAAGTCAACAAAGTATTTTGACCAAGAAATAGCCACAGCAACGTTTGAAATGGCATATTCCAACAATAAATTCCAACCCAATATCCAAGCCACAATTTCACCTAAACTCGTATAGGCATAGGTATAGGCACTACCTGAAATAGGAACAGTAGCAGCAAAACGTGCGTAACAAAAGGCCGTAAACATACATGCCAATGCAGTAAAGACAAACAACATCGAGACAGCTGGACCACCATTTGCAGATG
Organism: uncultured Cytophagaceae bacterium; assembly: GCA_903898715.1. Classification (GTDB taxonomy): domain Bacteria; phylum Bacteroidota; class Bacteroidia; order Cytophagales; family Spirosomataceae; genus Aquirufa; species Aquirufa avitistagni. Next base: position 1,523 of record CAIUGL010000095.1, on the reverse strand, counting down.
CCTGGCCAATCGCAGAAAAGATACTTGCACCAATAATTGCGGCAACTCCCATGAATGTCAAATCGCGCACGCCCAAATTGCGGACTAAATGATCTCCTGCCAAATTCTCCATTTCCAATTGATCAGAAAGAATTTTATCGATAGACTTTTTTCTAAAAAAGGATTCCCACATAAGTTTCATTTGTTGACTAAGCAACAAAAATACATCTTTATCAAAGAAATTCTAATTAAACGAAAACACTTACCTTTGCAACATGTCGATCGCAGTGGTTATCTTAAATTTTAATGGCCAACATTTCTTGGCGAAATTTCTCCCCAAAGTACTCGAAACAAGTACACAAGCTGAGGTGATTGTAGCTGATAATGGATCGACAGATAACTCAGTAGCCTGGATGGAAGAAAACTTTCCGCAGGTTAGATTAATTCGATCTTCTATCAACGAAGGGTATGCGGGCGGATACAATACGGCCTTAGCAAAAGTGAATGCAGATTACTATGTACTCATGAACTCCGACATCGAGCCCAAACCAAATTGGCTAGACGGAATCATGTCTTACATGGAGAGCAATCCAAGCGTAGCAGCCGCTCAACCTTATATACTTTCATTTGACAATCCTTCTAAATTCGAATATGCAGGTGCAGCTGGAGGATATTGGGATGCCTTTGGTTATCCATTTTGCCGGGGTAGACTTTTTGATACGGTTGAAGAAAACAATGGGCAATACCCTACGAGTCTGGTTAATTGGGCCACAGGAGCCTGTTTAGTCGTACGGGCTAAAGCTTATTGGGAAATAGGTGGATTAGATGCCGACTTTTTTGCCCACATGGAAGAAATAGATTTTTGTTGGCGCCTACAACGAGCCGGCTACCACATAGCGGCTGTATCCACAAGCGAAGTCATGCATGTGGGCGGAGGAACACTTCCGCAAGGAAATCCGCGCAAAACTTATTTGAATTTTCGAAACAACTTAATTTTACTCTATAAAAATTGGGATCCTCAATCAAAATGGCGTACCATTTTTAATCGCATGGTATTAGATGGAATAGCAGGTATTCAATTTACCTTGAAAGGGGAATTTAAACAGTTATTTGCCATATTAAAAGCCCACCGTGATTTTTACGGATATGTGTTTGGCCAAAAAGGGAAGTCAAATTTGACTAGGAGCCAACAAAAATACTGGGTAAAAAGCTATCCGAAATCAATTGTTTGGGCCTATTTCATTCAAGGAGTAAAATCCTTTCAATCCTTAAAGTTCTAGATATCCCAGACAGATGGATTATTTCGCTGGCGTAAATAGCGACGAATATTCATCCAAAAGGCAAGGATTAAATAAATAATGATGGGGGAGCCTAACGTCAGAAAAGACGTGTAAATGAAATACAATCGGATACTACTGGTAGAGATTTTAAACTTTTCACCGATATGTGTGCAGACTCCAAAGGCTTGATTTTCAACGAAGTATTTTAATCTGTTCATAAAGTGAAAAAAATTAGAACCCAAAAATACTTGAAAAAATAGGTAT
>CAIUGL010000094.1 GCA_903898715.1 uncultured Cytophagaceae bacterium | reverse complement strand
TGTTGCAGGGGTTTCTTGGAAAGTCCCATATGTGAATATCGTAGATGCACCCCGTTTTGCTTGGCGTGGCATGATGCTAGACGTTTCCCGTCATTTCTTTACAAAAGAGGAAGTGAAGCAATTTATTGATGAAATGGTCGCATATAAATACAATGTGTTACACTGGCATTTAACAGATGATGAGGGCTGGCGTGTGGAGATTAAATCGTTTCCAAATTTGACGAAGAAAGGTGCGTTTAATGTCAAAAAAGTAGGACACTTTACCGACTTTTCTAAGCCGCTTCCCAACGAACCACGTACATACGGTGGGTTTTATACGCAAGAAGAAATTAAAGAAATTGTTAAATATGGGCAAGATCGTTTCGTAAACATCATGCCAGAAATTGACGTTCCGGGTCACTCAATGGCTGCTGTAGCTTCGTATCCCGAGCTTTCTTGTACGCCTGATGCGGTTAATTATCAAGTTATTTCAGGTGAGCCTTTTATTGATTGGTCTCATGGTCACCCGGAAGCTTTACAGGATAACACACTTTGTCCGGCCAACGAAAAGGTTTATACGTTTTTAGATCAGGTGATGGGTGAGGTTTCATCCTTATTTCCATTTGAATACATCCATATGGGGGGCGATGAGTGCCCGAAAAACTATTGGGATAAAAATCCGCAGATTTTAGCCATGCGTAAAGAATTGGGTTTGAAAAACTCACAAGAAGTTCAGGCACACTTTGTTCGTCGATTAGAAAAAATTATTACTTCCAAAGGCAAGCGCATGATGGGTTGGGATGAAATTCTTGAAGGTGGTGGATTGCCAAAAAGCACTGCTGTGATGTCTTGGCGAGGTATGGATGGTGGAATTCAAGCGGCCAAAGATGGACACGAAGTAATTATGACACCGAGTAACCATGTCTACATTGACTTGATGCAAGGGGATAAGGCAATCGAGCCACCTGTGTATAAAACAGTACGTTTGCGTGATTCCTATGCGTTTGAACCCGTTCCGGCAGGAGTGGACGCCAAATTAGTAAAAGGAGGCCAAGCAAATCTTTGGTCAGAGCAATTGTTCAATTATCGCCATTTGCAATATATGACCTACCCTCGTTCTTTTGCCATCGCAGAAGTACTTTGGTCTGAAACTAAAAACCGTAACTGGGATAATTTTATTGGTCGTGTAGAATCTCACATGGCACGTTTTGATGTTGCTCAAAAGAAATATGCGCCAAGTATGTACGAGCCTATTATTCAGGTAAGTCGGAATGCGTTGGGTGAGTTGACAGTATTGCCAACGACCGAAATCAGTGGCCTAACCATTCATTATAGCTTCGATCATTCTTATCCAGATCAATTTTATCCGATGGCAAATGGTCCAGTCGTTGTTCCTAAAGACGCTACCGTGATGAAAATTGTTACCTATCGAGGGAATAAAGCGATGGGTAGAACGATGGATTTAACTATTGATGATATTATTAAACGCGCAAAATAATGATCAAATATCTATTCCTTTTTATTGCTTTTGCGTTTGTAGCAAACGGGCAATTTGATAAAAAAAGTTTTATGGCGGCTGATGGTAAGGCTTTACCTTATCAAATTATGTATCCCAAAGACTATAAACCGGGTAAAAAATATCCTTTATTAGTTGTTTTACACGGTGCAGGTGAACGTGGTGA
>CAIUGL010000093.1 GCA_903898715.1 uncultured Cytophagaceae bacterium | reverse complement strand
TTTCTAAATTCAAGTCGGAACCTTGACTAAATTTAAAGGACTTCAGGGTTCTTCCAATTTCATTGAAAAAACCTACTACTTCGTATTTGTAATTTGATTCTTGGATACTGGTCGCAATTCCTCTTCTGCTTGTCATTTTAAAAATGAGGAATAGCAGAATGATCAGAAAAATGCCTAATATGATAAACAGTGGGTGATATAAGGCTAGTAATAGAATGCCAAAAACAATTTGCACTGAGGCAATGGGGATGTCTAACAATAATTTGGCAAATCCCTTTTGGATATTAACCGTATCGAAAAACCGATTCACTTTTTCTGGAATGAAATAGTGATCCATTTTTTTCAAATCCATGCGGGGGATGGTGTCCGCAAAGGTGTAGGCATAACTTGCGAAGACGCGTTGTTGTATCGTTTCGATAATCTTCATCTGGTTGAGTTGTAGTAGGCCTACTAAAAAGACACCCAATACGACAAAGAAAATAAGGACATAGATGGAGCTGACCATGGTGGCACCCATAACGAGGCCAATGATCGTTTGGACGCCTAAAGGCAAACTTAAGTTGATGAGACCACTTAACATCGAGAAGAGGTAAATAGAAACAACCTCCTTTTTATGCAATTTGACAAGTTGGGCAATTCGATTTAACGGATTGGATGGTGTCATGGTTATATGTTAGTCGGACAAAAATATGTACTTTTTGCAATTATAGTATTACTATTACGCATAACATTTAAATTTGTTTTTGAAAGTGTTCGTATCGCGTTAATTTTTTATACAAAAGTAAGAAATTATGGATTATTCGTTGAATTTTAAAGGGAATGAAAACATCTATTTGCGAGATCCGGAGGGCACGGAACTTGGCAAACAGATTGTGAAGCACGCAATCGAATTAATTCATAAGCTGGGATTTGAGCATTTTACGTTTAAAAAATTGGCGCATGAAATGAATACGACCGAGGCGTCAATCTATCGGTATTTTACGAATAAGCACCGTTTGCTACTCTATATTTTAAATTGGTATTGGTCTTACATGGAGTATTTAGTTGTGGTGCAGTTGGATCCAATCCAAGATTTGGGGGCAAAAATTGAGCGGCTCGTTGAATTGTTTACCCGCGAGTTGCCTGAGCTACCGGGACTTCCAGATTACAACAGGAATGTCTTGCATCAAATTGTGATTTCAGAAAGCAGCAAGGTTTACCTAATCAAAGAGGTGAATGAAATAAACAAAAATGAGGTATTTAAGCCCTATAAAGATTTGTGTGCACGCGTATCGGAATTGATAAAAGCGTATCACCCCGCCTATTTGTTCCCACATTCGTTAAGTACTACGCTGATCGAGACAGCTCACTCTCAATTATTCTTTTCCGCCCACTTACCAAAATTGACAGACGTTAAGTCGGGAGATCCAATCACGTTCGTGGAGCAGTATTTAAAAGATTTAGTCTTTAAAGCGCTGGCTCATTAGCAAAAAAAAACGACCCAGTAGGTCGTTTTTTTTATCTTATTTATCACTCAACATATTTCTAAAAGTCTCTAGGCGGACTCAAATATATTGAACCTCAAAAGTACTATTAGTTCGTTTAAGCGCATTCATTTTTCTACCTAACGGTAGATTTTATAGATGAATGGGGGATTGTAGAGTTCAGTCGCTAGTCACTAGTCGTCAGTCGTTTTTTATCCCTCACTTCTTACCTCTTACCTCTAATGTCTATGGTTGAATGATCCTTCTCCCCACGCCAAACAATATCGTATTCGCCAGTGCAGCGCAACCAAAAATTATAATCGCCATCGTGAATGGTGTACCGTCAAACAAAAGTCCCACGAGTATGGAACAAACCGCTCCCCAAGCCATTTGGATGGAACCCAACATCGCCGATGCCGTGCCTGCACCTTTGTGGAATGGGCGTAAGGCTAAGGTCGCTACGTTTGGGAAATTGAATCCTTGGCATCCCATGATTAAAAACAACAGAAAGATGTTTAGCTCCATGGTCAGCCATTCGAATTTGGCTAAAATCGACAACAAAAGGCCTAATGCGAATTGAGTAGGTAAGGTCACGCGTAACACCTGCAAACTGCTATACTTTTTAAGTACTACACGGTTCAACTGGCTTGCCGAAATAATCCCGGACGCCACGATGGCAAACAAAAATCCAAAGGTAGATTCGCTGACACCATAATAGGTCAAGAAGGTTAAAGGCGCGCCACCAACATACGTGAAAATACTTCCTGCGCCGATCGCGCCCGTAAATGCAAACACCAAATATTCCTTTTCTTTAAATAGCGCCCGGTATGATTTGGCAATGGTCGCAATCCTAAATGGACCCTTCTTC
>CAIUGL010000092.1 GCA_903898715.1 uncultured Cytophagaceae bacterium | reverse complement strand
CTCTAAAGTCTCGTCGATGGCTTGTGCTTTTTGGGCTATTTTACTCATCAGCGTGGAAAGACGCTCATGCTCATCACCTAAGTCCAAGGTATTTTTGGTGTGCTTGTCTATGAATGTAGCGCGCAACACATGCGCCTCTTGAAATAAATCCAAGATGGAAAGTTCCAGTTTCTCAAGTCTTTTTTCAACGAGCGGTGGGACAACTAATGCAAAATTGCGAGGTAGCAAAATTGGGTAGGGTACCTGGTGTAAATCAAAAATACCTTTCAGTTGGAACCAATATCCTACCTCTGCAGGTCCTCCTAGATAGGCTAAATTGGGCAAGATGATTTCTTGATACAAGGGTCTTAGGACGACATTTGGGCTGAAGTTTTCGGGGTGCTTCGCAATCTCCGCTTCGATGGCTTCTTGGGTAAATCGGATATCCGTGTTCAGCACGTGGTACGTTCCGTTGCGCTGCTCAATGCGCTCCCGTAGATCCCCTTTCATGTAGAAAAAGTTGATCTCGCGTGCGTGAATTTGGGGTTTATACCCCAATGAAACGAGTTTTTCGTCCGTGTCATGCACGGGATTTTGGTGGGCTTGTGTGAGCACATCCGCCTCAATCACTGGTTTTAACAAGCCTTTCAGTCTAGCATCATCCGCATCAATACATAGTAAACCTGTTTCGCCAAACAAGGCATGGACATATTTGCGTACGGCTTCAGTGAGCGTTTCGCTGCTTTGATAAGCGTCTTTAAAAATGGGAATTCCGGATGGTAATTGGTTGATTAAATCCGCTAGGTCAGCTGTTTTAAAACGGCCAACGGCACCTGTTTGCGAACTGGTACAGGTATAGGTTTTTCCAAATAAATGGAAGTGGTTGATCTCATCCCAATCGTGATCTTCGGTTGCCATCCAATAAACGGGCACAAATTTGAATTCAGGATAAGTCTGCTGTAGTTTTCGGGCCAAATTGATGGTCGAAATCAATTTGTAAATCACATATAATGGGCCCGTGAATAGGTTTAATTGGTGCCCTGTCGTTACAGTAAATGTTTTTTCGTCTAACAGGCAATGGATGTTGGGGCTATCTGAGAAGCCATGATATTGGTCTGTTAAAACCTCCACCAACGTTTGCCGATTAACTGATTTTTTTTGATCGATTTGCGCACGGAAAGATTCCAGCGTAGGCGTCGCTCCATAAAACGGATTTAGCTCGGGTTTGCCGGCTAGGTAATCGAGGAGTAATTTTGAGAAGCCTGGAACGCGTTGTAGCGGGTAGCTTTGTGTGGGCATATCGAATGTTGTTGGTGCGTTAATTTTAAAAACCCCGCATATTTCCGAAAAGTTCTAACGAATTTAAATATATTTAACCGAAATTTGTGGTTCTATTACGCGCGAATGAGATTTTTAATCCTCCTTTTTTTATTCTTGGCCTCGTTTCGAGGGATTGCCCAACAAACTCCCCAGTTTTCTCAATTCATGATGAATCGGTTTTTGTACAATCCGGCATTTGCAGGTTTTGAAGATTATTGGGACGTGCAATCGGGTTTTCGAACACAATGGACTGGGATTAATACGGCGAATCGGACGTTTTATACAACGGCCAACTTTGCCTTTGATAAATCAGATCGTACGTCGACGGGCATCACGCCTTATATGTCAAAAACGATTCGTCGGAACTATTCACCTACCTATATTCGCAAGAAAACGCGCAAAGTAAATTTCCACCAGGGCGTAGGCATGCAATTACTTTCGGATCAAATTGGTCCTGTCACGAGTATGTCACTCAGTGGCACGTATGCGTATCATTTATCCTTGGGTGGGGAGCGAAAATTAGCGACAGGCGGGTCGATTGGATATTACCAGCGAGTTCTTGACATGACAAATTTCAATGTTCGCGATGCAGGTGATCCGTTTATTACTTATTCCAATTCATCTGGCTTACCCGCTGGGAGGATTTCAGGAGGGCAATCGCTGATTAATGTAGGAGCTTTGTACTACACACGTAAATTTTATGTGGGATTATCTGCAAACCAACCGGTTTTTGGAGATTTCTTCTTTACCAATAAAAGTAGCGATAATGGCCAGGCAACCCGCAATGCGATTTATGATCCATTGATTGATGAGGTTTCAGCAGATGAAACAATTGATCCGGATCGGAAACTTTGGTTATTAGCTCAATTGAATTTTAAGAAAAATGGGGCGACTCAATGGATGGGTACTGTTGCGCCAACCGTCTTTTTCCAGGCTGGTGGCGATATCCGGTCTGGGGAACATTGGACCTATTCGCCGGCCGTGTTAGTCAAATACATGAAGGGGGCGACGCTAGTAGCAGAGGCCAATATGCGCGTGAAGTATGATGAGCAATTCTGGGTAGGCGGTACGTATCGCCATAAAGATGCGATTGGTATCATGGTG
>CAIUGL010000091.1 GCA_903898715.1 uncultured Cytophagaceae bacterium | reverse complement strand
CAATCCCTGAATTTCAAAAGGTTCGGACCGATTTAGCCAATAGCCGAGCTGCTGATACATAGCTTTCATGTCTAACAAAAGCGCCTTTTGCTTTTGTTGGAACTCCCGCAAGCGCGCCTCCGCAGCCACTAATTCTAACTTACCCGTTTCACCCTCCTTAAACTTAAGCGTCGCCGCACGCTTCATTTGGACATACATGCTGTCTTGTACTTGGAGGTATTCCAACTGCCTTTTCTGCAACAGAATTTGGGAATAGGTCCACTTGACAGACGCCAAAACTAAATTACGCGTCATTTGTAAGCGTTTTTCTGCCAACAGTTTTTGAGCCGTCAACGCTTTCACCTGTGCCTTTAGTAAGGAAGGCCAAGGGATACTTTGATTTGCGATAACGGTATAATCTTGACTAAAGTAGGTTTGCGTTTTTCCATACTGAAAATCCAATGTCCCCTTAGGCAATTCGCGGCCGGTCGCGATCAGGTCCTGAGCCGTCTGCACCTCTAAGTTCCCCGTTTTCAATAAAGCATTGTTTTTAGACGCGATTTCCAAACACTGATCTAAAGATAAACGTGGCGTTTGTGCCGAAATACCAAAACCGAATAACAAGATAAATAGGGTTAGCGCAGAGGTATTCGCCTTCAATTTCCGCTCCCGACGAGTCATCAAAATAGAATAAACCACCGGAATCACGACCAGCGTCAAGAAAGTCGCCGTGATCAAACCGCCAATCACCACCGTGGCCAATGGCCGTTGCACCTCAGCTCCTGGAGAAGTACTGAGCGCCATGGGTAAAAAACCTAAAGACGCCACTGATGCCGTCATAATCACAGGCCGGAATCGCAATTCCAAGCCCTTTTGCAAGCGCGCGGCGACAGAGAGTCCTTCGGATGCCAATTGCTTAAAATAAGAAAGCAAGACAATGCCGTTTAACACCGCCACGCCAAACAACGCAATAAATCCAATCCCCGCAGAAACGGAGAAAGGCATGTCACGTAACCACAAAGCAAATATGCCTCCAATGGCTGAAAGTGGTATCGCGAGGTAAATAATCGCTGCCTCCGTGATCGACTGAAATGTGAAGAAAAGTAAAACGAAAATAAGTACAAGCGCGATAGGCACAACGAGACCCAAACGTGATTTCGCGGCTTGAAGGTTTTCAAACGTTCCTCCATAGGTCACATAATAACCTGCCGGTAAAACTACTTTATCTTTCATGATCTGTTGAATATCAGCTACGACACTCTCCACGTCCCGATTGCGGACGTTAATTCCGATCGTAATCCGACGGTGCGTATTGTCCCGCGAAATCTCCACCGGCGCATTTTCAAAGTCGACCTGCGCAATTTCCTGCAACGGGATCGGTGCTCCTTCCGGACGCTCCACATACAATTCGCGTAGATTTTGGATATCTGTCCGGTGTGCACTATCCATCCGAACCACTAAATCAAACCGCTTTTCGCCTTCCATCACAATCCCTGCTGTCTCCCCCGCAAAAGTCGTTTTAATGAGTTGGTTTACCGTTTCGACTTCAATCCCATATTGGGCCATTTTAGCCCGATCATATTTCACGACCAGCTGAGGTATGCCATCGATTTGCTGCACTTTAATGTCTCCGACGCCTTCTACCTTACGAATAAATCGGGCTGCGTCTGTCGCATGAGTGAACAATTCTTCCAAGTCCTCCCCAAAAATTTTAATGGCGATGTCCGACTTTACCCCAGCAATTAACTCGTTAAACCGCATTTGAATCGGTTGGGTAAATTCAAAATTTACTTCTGGAAATGCATTTAAGGACTCATCCATCTTCGCCTCAAGCTCCTCCATCGTCTCCGCCTTGGTCCACTCCTTCGGGTCTTTCAAGATGATCAGTAAATCACAAGCATTAATTCCCATCGGGTCTGTGGGGATTTCAGATGCACCAATGCGCGAGACCACTTGCTTGATTTCATTTGGATATTCCTTCAGCAATAATTTCTGGGCTTCCGTATTGATATGTATACTTTGGCTCAAAGATGCATTCGTTGGCAAGACGACTTCAACCGCAAAATCCCCCTCATTTAATTCGGGAATAAACTCGCCTCCCAACGTGGAGAATACATATAAACTACCGGATAGTAACAGTACCGATGCAATGACCACTTCCTTACGTTTTTGCAATGCCCAATCCACCATAGGTTTATATCCCCGATATAAGAAGTTCATGATGCGATCCGCCATCGTAACTTCATGGCTTATCTTTTTATTGAGGAACATCGCCGATACCATCGGGACATAGGTCAAAGACAAAACCAATGCCCCAATAATCGCAAAACTCACAGTTTGGGCCATCGGGCGGAACATTTTTCCCTCGATACCTCCCAAAGCCATGATAGGGAAATAGACAATTAAAATGATGATTACCCCGAATGCTGCCGACTGGAATATGGCTTGCGCGGAGATCGTAACCTCCTCATCCATGGCTTGTTGGCTCAGCACCTCACCCTTTCGATGCATGTGCAGTCGATGAATAATCGATTCCACAATGATCACCGCACCATCCACAATCAACCCAAAGTCAATTGCCCCCAAACTCATGAGGTTAGCAGAAACACCAAAAATATGCATCAGCGCAAAGGCGAATAACAAACTCAAAGGAATAACTGACGCTACGATTAAACCTGCTCGCCAGTTGCCGAGCAACAACACCAGAATAAATACGACAATAAGACCTCCTTCAATCAAGTTCTTCTCCACCGTCGAAATGGACTTCCCAATCAACACACTTCGGTCCAAAAAGGGCACAATTTTAATCCCTTGTGGCATTGTTTTCTGAATCTCATCCATACGCACCTTGACATCCTTAACGACATTATTCGCACTGGCGCCTTTCAGCAACAACATCACAGCACCCACAACCTCTCCTTTTCCATTCCGGGTCATCGCTCCATAGCGCATCGCTTTCCCGAATTGCACGGTCGCCACATCGCGCACGAGCACCGGCATTCCACCGGGGCCACGTTGGGCAACCACCACTTGCTCAATATCAGCTAGCGAAGTCAGCATTCCTTCTGAGCGGATGAAATAGACATCCGTACCTTTCTCTAGGTAGCTACCCCCAGAATTGGAATTGCTATTTTGTAAGGCGGTAAATACTTGGTTTACCTGAATCCCTAAGGCACGTAAACGCTCT
>CAIUGL010000090.1 GCA_903898715.1 uncultured Cytophagaceae bacterium | reverse complement strand
TTGCATCGCATGGACGAGTTTGCCCATCAAAATTTATGTTTGTACCACATTCAATATGACTACAAACAAGGTAAGTTCAATTTGTTGAAAGCAAATCAAACGGATCATTTACGCGACTTACCTGAATCCATGTAAGGATGAAAAGAAATCAGCTTTATTGGACGTTGCAATTTGGCGGCTGGTTTACCTGGGCGCTCAATGAGGCCTTACTTTACACAAATCAATATGGCTGGAAATGGGCATGGCTTTTTTCTTCCCTGGCTAATATCACGTTAGCGATATTCTTAACGCATCAGTATCGACGAATCTCAAAGCACTTCCACTGGCAGGATTTGAGTTTGTTTCGCATGTTGCAATGGAACACTTTCGCGCTGCTTTTTATGGCGCTGTGTTTGGTGGGGTTAAACATCCCATTAGATTACACATTTTTACAAGAGAGTTATGATGTTTCACTGAGCCCATTTATTGTGGTACAGATTTTATTCAATTTCATGAAGCCGCTGGCTATCTGGCAATTGATTTATTTCTTTTTCCAATATTCCAATAAAAAATTGGAAATGGAACGCGAGCAGGACCGCTTAGAACGCACCATTCAAGACACAGAAGGCAAGGTATTACGAGCCCAAATGAACCCCCATTTTGTGTTCAATGCCTTGAACAGTGTGCGCGCATTGATCACAGAAGACCCACAAAAGGCAAAAAAAGGAATCAATCAGTTATCTAAACTACTCCGAAGTTCCTTGTTGACAGAACGCCAAAAAACAATCACTCTTTCGGAGGAGCTAGACACAGTTGCTGATTATTTAGCATTAGAAAAAATCCGTTACGAGGACCGTTTGACTTGGAAAATAGATATAAATCCAGCTTGTGCAAAGGCTCAAATACCACCGATGATGTTGCAGACATTGGTCGAAAATGCCATTAAACATGGTATTTCACATGCTGTCAAAGGGGGATTGATTACAATCTCCGCACAAATTATCGACAAGCACATTCAGATTTCAGTGATTAATCCAGGGCAAATGAAGTCAGAATCTACACAATCCATCGGTGTCGGGGTAGAGAATTCGAGGAGTCGGCTGAATTTATTGTTTGGAGAAACCGCTCAATTAAGTATTCGTCCATTAGACAAAAATCACGTGGAGGCAATGATGATTTTGCCTTACCTTGAAACCAAATAACTCTAGCCATGAAAGCAATAATAGTAGATGACGAGCGTTTAGCCCGCAATGAACTCAAACGTTTATTGGAAAACTTCCCACATATTGAGGTGATCGGTGAAGCGGCCAATACAGATGAAGTCTCTGAAATGCTTGAAACGCATCAGCCCGATGTGCTATTTTTAGATATTCAAATGCCGGGTAAAACGGGATTTGAATGGCTGGAGACCTGGGAAGGTTTTTTACCCGAAGTGATCTTTACAACCGCTTTTGATGCGTATGCCTTAAAAGCTTTTGAAGTGAATGCGCTAGATTATTTGTTGAAACCCATCGACTTATCCCGCCTAAGTGAAAGCATTCAAAAATTAGAGAAACAGGTACAGGCGCAAACGCGCGCGATCGAAAGCCCAAGTCATAAATTGGGCGCCCAAGACCAAATCTTTGTCAAAGATGGAGAGAAATGTTGGTTCGTTCGCTTAGACCGGGTTCGACTTTGCGAATCGATGGGAAATTACGTGCGATTGTTTTTTGATGACCAAAAGCCATTGGTCTTGAAGTCCCTAAATGCCATGGAGGACCGCTTGGATCCGAAGGTATTTTTTCGGGCGAATCGTAAGCACATCATCAACCTGAATTACATTGACAAAATCGAACCTTGGTTTTCGGGAGGATTGCAGGTTACGTTAATGGGGAAAGGCGAGAAGATCGAAATTTCACGCCGTCAGTCCATTCGGTTTAAGGAATTACTCTCGCTTTGATCGTTTAGGTGCTTCGCCTAACAAGAATCCATACGCCTCGAGTGCTGGGACATGATCAAAAATAACTTTGAGGATGGCCGTTAAAGGTAATGCCAAAATCAAGCCGGGTATTCCCCAGATTAATTCACCTACTAATAAGGCCAACATAGCAATCATGGGATTGATGCTCACCTTTGAACCAATGACCAACGGGGTGATAAAATTTGCCTCAATAAATTGTACGACTGCGACCCAAGCGACAACGGCCATGGCATACCCTGGACCTAGCGTGACTAATGTTAACAGGATGGGCAAGGCCGCCCCTACCCAAATCCCTACGTAAGGTATCAGCAATAAAATGCCCGTCAGAGATCCAAAAAACAGGTAATAATCAACGCCTAACCACCAAAAGCCGATGCAATTTGAAATGGCCACAATCAACATGACCGCGAGTAGGCCGACCAAATAACTCTGTACCACACCACCTGTCTTGTGCATAATTCCTTGTAACACGGAACGTTCAGTCGTGGGAAAAACCTTGCTTAAAAACTCAGAAAAAAACTGCCGATAGTACAAGAAGAAAAACACGAATATAGGCACTAATATCAAAGTCGTGATGGAGTGAATGAGCGTTGTGAACGTAGTAGATAAAATCGACCCCGAGTTCTTTAACAGATTCATGGTTTGATTTGTCACCTCGCCCATTTGCTTTTTGCGTGAGATGTTTAAGTTCTTTGATAAGAAACTTTGAAGGCTGTTTAACCAAGACTCCGCCTTTTTGATAAAGATGGGCCAGTCGCTTACAAATTCAGCCGCTTGCCCGATGAGTAATAAAAGTAATCCACCTAACACTAAAATAAGTAGCAATAAGCAGATACTAATGGAAATGGCGCGAGGTAATCCTCGGCGCTCTAGCCAGGCGCAAATGGGTAGCAGCAACATGGCTAAAATCATCCCAAAGGATAAAAGAATAAGTAAGTCTTGTAGTAAATACAATCCCAAAATAACCAATGCAATGGAAATAAGAACAGCAGCTAGGCGAATAGGATAAGCGGTTTTTTCGGGCATTGAACAGGAATTATAAAATCAAAGTAAAGAAAAAGTTAACAATTTCGTAATATAGCGCTACCTAACTTTGCACAACTTCACGTGAACTAATTGTCCATATCGAATATGAGCACACAGCTTAATCAATCTAAAATATTATTGGTCGATGACGATCCAGATATTTTAGACCTATTGGAATACAATTTAGCAAAAGAAAATTATGTTTTGGCAAAAGCCTTTGATGGACAAGAGGCCCTAGAGATTGTCAAATCCTTCAAGCCTGCCTTAATTATCATGGATGTGATGATGCCCGTGATGGATGGAATTGAGACGGCACGTAAAATTAAAGCCATTCCTGAGTTAAAAAATACACTGATATTATTCCTAACAGCGCGCGGAGAAGAGTTTACTGAAGTTGCTGCTTTTGATGCTGGTGCGCATGATTACATCATCAAACCCATCAAACCGCGTGCGCTCGTGAGTCGCATTAATGCTATCCTGAAAAGAGATACGGTTGAAGAAAGTCAGGACATCATTGAAATTGGCGGACTGATTATCAATCGAACAAAGTATGCGGCAACTTTTGAAGGAAGAACTCTCGTACTTCCGAAAAAAGAATTTGAACTACTTTCCTATCTGGCAAAAAACCCGAATAAAGTCTTCAATCGGGATGAGTTATTAGAAAAAGTGTGGGGTGCAGATGTGTATGTCGTTGAACGCACGGTGGACGTACACATTCGTAAACTACGTGAAAAAATTCCTGAATATTACATCAAAACTCTAAAAGGAGTCGGTTATTTATTTTCGATCGAAAAGGCCTAATTCGAGCCAATTTTGGTAAATTGCGGCTTCGATGATGAAGCAACTTTTATTATTTCTACTTTTTATTTCTGGTGGCCTGCTGGCACAGCATCCAAAACGCGAGTTGCGAGGCGTTTGGGTAGCGACGGTGCAAAACATTGATTGGCCAAGCCCGCGCAATTACAATGCCATAACCCAGCAAAAAGAATTCACTGAATTATTGGATTCCCATCAAAAAACCGGAATCAATGCCCTTTTCGTCCAAGTGCGGACAGCAGCGGATGCGATGTACGCCAAAAGCGCTGAGCCTTGGTCGGCTTATTTGTCTGGTCTTCAAGGACAAGCGCCGAAGCCGTATTATGATCCACTCGCCTTTATGATTTCGGAAAGTCATGCGCGCGGCATGGAATTTCATGCCTGGTTAAATATGAATCGGGCCAGCATGTCCACTAAATCCTTGCTCAGTTCAGAGAGTGTTGTTCGGAAACATCCGGAATGGATTGTGACCTATAATCATCAGCACCTATTCAATTTTGGGATTCCTGCCGTACGGCATTACATCACGAATGTGGTCAAAAACATCGTGCAAAATTACGATGTGGATGGCATCCACTTTGATGATTATTTCTACCCATATCCAATTAAAAATGAAGTTTTTCAGGATGGGGAAGCGTATCAAACCTATAAATTGCCGAATGAAAGTTTGGCCGACTGGCGACGCAGAAATGTCAATAATCTCATTCAAGAAATAGCTCAAGCTATAAAAGAAATCAATCCGCGTGTAAAATTTGGCATTAGTCCATTTGGTATCTGGCGACATAAAAGCTCTGATCCTGAATATGGTTCGCCTACACGGAATGGATTGCAATCCTATGACGACCTTTTTGCCGATACAGAGAAGTGGGCAAAAGCCGGTTGGCTTGATTATCTAGCCCCTCAATTGTATTGGGGATCTACCCATAAAGTGGCACCCTTCGGACCACTTTCGGCCTGGTGGAATGAACATGGCTATGGCCGACCGATCTACGTGGGGCATGCGGCATATCATTTAGCGGATCAGTGGAATGCTGATGAATTAGCCAAACAATTAAAACATGCACGTAGCCTTGATCAGGTAAAAGGGTCAATTTATTTCAGCTCAAGCCAACTCGCAAAAAATTTAAAGGGTTTTCAAGACACCTTACGCAAATCGTATTTTACGCATGTGGCCTTAGTTCCCACGATGCCATGGTTGGACAGTATTCCGCCCACAGCTCCTCACCAAGTGAGTTTAAACAAAAAGGGAGGCGCGTGGGTTTTGACTTGGAAACCGGGTGAAATAGGTGTGGATAAAGATCCAGCAGCCTACTATTTGGTGTACAAAATCCACCGCAAGGAGGGGATGAAGGCATTGGAACATGCGGAGAATATTATTTTTAAAGGAAGCAAAACAGAATTGAACATCGAGGCTAGCTCGGTAGAGTCGGGACATGGATTTGTCGTGACAGCCGTAGACCGCTTACATAATGAATCACCTGCCGGCACGGTACAATGGATCGTGCCTAACCCCAATTAATATGAGTTTACGTTTTTTACATTTGACAGTTAAGGACATTACGGAGGAGACCTCGGACACCAAAACCATACATTTTTGGCATCCAATCCATGAGACCTTGTCTTATATTTCGGGTCAATTTTTAACGCTGATTCCGAATATATCCGGGGATAAACCTCGCCGTAGTTATTCGCTTTCTTCTTCGCCAAAAACTGATATGTCGCCGGCGATTACCGTGAAGCGTATTTCTGGGGGACTTGTATCCAACTATTTATGTGACCATATGCAAGTGGGCGATGCGATTGAAGTCATCGCACCCATGGGAAATTTCGTGTTAGAGGCTGATGCGAATCACGCTAAAACCTATGTGTTTATTGGCGCTGGTTCCGGCATCACGCCGCTCATGTCCATGATAAAAACCGTTTTGCATGGAGAACCTAAATCGAAAATTCATGTGATCTCTGGCT
>CAIUGL010000089.1 GCA_903898715.1 uncultured Cytophagaceae bacterium | reverse complement strand
GTTTGTTTGGTGGGAGGGAATACGCGTGCGGATGAAGTTCAGTTTACGTGGGTTCCTGCAGCGGGGGCTACGAGTTATGACTTAAAGATTACGAATTTAAAGACCAATACGACGGAGACTAAAAGTTTTCCAACGAGTCCGGCTACGGTTACCTTGGCGACTGGATTGCCGTATGAGTGGCAGATCGTTTCTAAATCGGTGAAGACGGCGATGACCGCAAGTTCGGCTAAATGGAAATTTTATTTGACGGGTGCGGGTGAGGTTTCGTATGCGCCATTTCCGGCAAGTTTGACGTTTCCGGCCTCGGGCCAACAAGTCTCTGCGGCGTCGGGACAGTTGAAATTAACCTGGTCGGGATCAGATCCTGACACGGGAAATTCGTTGTTATCGTATGAGGTATTTGTTGACACGGACATCGCCAAAGTCCGGAATCGCGAGGTTGCTGCGCAAAAGACTAAATCGGAGACATTAACGATTCCGGTGAAGTCGGGTGGCACGTATTTTTGGATGGTCAAAACCTCTGATGCTACTTCTACTAGTTACTCGGCCGTGTATGGGTTTCGGGTTAATTAAGTAGACTTTCGAGAAGTTCGAGTGATTTTCTAGCTGGTAATTCCTTCGATTCTACCTGAATATCAAGCAATTGCGTTTGTTGGCCTTCATTCTCAAATCGTGGCCAATTCGGTAAACTTGCCCCATTGGGGTTGTTGGTTTTTGTAAAATTGGTGAAATAGGAAAGCATTTGATTACTTAATTTTCGGTCGGCTTCTTCCCAAGGACGGTTGACTTTAGCTAGATTTCCATACGCGTATGGCACCTCGCCCGTGTGAAATGCACCAAATGTAGTGGAGGCATCGTAACCGGGTACTGCTCGGTTGAAGTTATACATGAAGACAGGAGCCTTTCCTGATTTATTTTGCAGTTTGGCCCATGAATGAACTTGTACACCAAAACTTTCATCTCGGTTAAGATCTCCTTGCTTGGTTACTGGATAGGCTGCTTCGACTTCATCTGCTTTTGATTTATACCGCGAGGAGAGTTGGCCTTTATAGACATCTAAAGCCGCTGGTTTTCCCATTAATTTATCTTCTTGATTCCATCCCATGAGGAGGGCTACGTCATTTTGTTTTCCTTGAAGGTAGGTATCGCGGATAGAAATTGGCATGACATACCCATCTGTATAAGGTGCACTGAGACCTCCTGTGGCTTTTTGTATCGTTTCAGCTGGAAGTTTGCGTAGTTCGGCTATTGAAGTTACATGCAGGTTAGCTGCGAATTTAGTGCCTAATTCTTCGGCTTGTTGGCGCGTAATCGCCGGTCGAATCGGACTTGGCAAAATACTTCCTCCACTTTCAGCAATGGCACCTTTAAAAAGTCCTTTTGCTAAGGGAGATGCGCAAAGGAAATTGACGGCAAAGGCCCCGGCGGATTGTCCGGCTATGGTGACCTTTTGGGGATCTCCTCCGAATGCTTCGATGTTTGCTTGGATCCATTGAAGGCCGGCAATCATGTCGAGTAGGGCGTAATTTCCGGAGGATTTATAGGGAGCTTCGGCGCTGAGTTCGGGATGAGCGAGGAAGCCGAACACGCCCACACGGTAATTGATACTGACGAAAATGACGTCTTTTTGCGCTGTGGCTTCGCCGTCGTAGATGGGGCAAGCGGTACCTCCGGATCTAAATCCGCCACCATAAAAATAGACGAGCACGGCTTTCTTTTGTTTGGTATTTTGGGGAGCCCAAACATTTAGGTAGAGACAATCTTCGCTGATGGGTGTTTCGGGAATGAGAAATTCGGAAGACCAATACATGAAAGGAGCTGGTTTATTTTGGAATGGGCTTGCGCTAAATGATTTGGTGTCGCGGATGCCGGTCCAGGCTTCGGGAGCTTGGGGTGCTTTCCAGCGTAAGTCGCCGATAGGTGCTTTGGCAAAGGGAATCCCTAGAAATTTATTGATTTTAGTTTCGGGATTGGAGATGCCGGCTATGCGTCCAGATTTGATCTGAACGATGGGACTTTGAGCGATGCTTGTATAGGTTAATGCAAGGACGAGGCAGGTAAAAATATATTTCATAGATAAGAGATTTCTGCTGTAAGTATACAAGAAATTCTAGGTAAGGCCAACCGGTTTTAGGGGGATTCTCAGAATATTTTCCGTACTTGTTGGCCTAAACCCCAGCACCATGGCCAAAGGCATGAATTCCAAGAAGGCGGAGAAGAAGGAACCCGCGAAGACTCCAAAGGAGAAAAAAGAAGAAAAGAGAGAGAAAAAGAAAGCAGGCTATCAATAGATGGCCTGCTTTTTGATTTAAGTATTCAACTCATTTTACCTATCGCACAACTCACGTACGATTTGGCTTCTTTAAAAAGTGTATTATTGCCTTTTTCCGGGTAACCCATACCATCTAATTTTTTAGCTATTGCGGTCCGATTTAGGCGGTCTCCTTCAATGGTGATTTTTTCTTCTTCTAACGCAATTTCCACGTGCGTGACTCCCGCTAATTCGAGAATTCCTTTTTTGATGCTCGTCATGCATCCACCACACTTAATGTTTTCAACGAATAATTCGAGCTTTTTCATGTTGCTTGTTTTTTCTGCAAGGTAGCGGGATAAAGGGGCAAGAATCGTGATTAGCATCACGTTCTTGGGGAATGCCAACTGATTATTGCCATAAAATATATGTTTGCGAACGCGAATAACATATTTTTTTTGGAGCTCGTATATGGGTTGTCGTATATTTAGTTTGAATAATTATAATCTGATCTATGCGCTTCCTTTTTAGCTGTTTACTATTTCTCTCGTCTGTCAGTTTATTTGGCCAAAACACCATGCCAAAGGTTTTGGATTTGAGTGCCAAAAAGATTCTAACGAAAAATGGATATGAAGTCTACCGACTACCCGTTCCCTACAAAGAATTTGGTTTTTCAAAAAATGCATTACCTGTACCGTTTGATCGCGCTTTAGTAGCGCTGGATATTAACCAAGATGGGTTACAAGATTTAGTCGCTAGTTATGGGCCGATTGCAAACGGGGAGGAGATAGGCATGGGCCACATGTCATTACCCTTGTATTACATCAATCAAGGAAATTTTAAATTTAAGAGTTACGTCAACCCTAATTTTAAAGATTATTCCATTTTTCACGCGCTCCAAAACTATATTTTAGAAGACGTAAATGGTGATAAGAAGCAGGATATTCTGATGGGGGGTGAGCATTATCATTTGGAAAATATTATTCCCGGCATGGAGCAGAAGTCCATTCAATGGCTGGCAACGAATGCAAATCATGTCGAATCCCGTGATTATAGTAAATATCAATTCAAACTAAACCGATATTATTCCTTTGATGAAAATGGCTTGATGAAAGATCAGGTGGGGAAAATTGATATTTCCTCGGTTAATACCGATTGTGAAGGGCAGTTTAATTCCATACAGTCTATCGGGTCCGGTGATTATGACAACGATGGCGATGTGGATTATGTGACCATGGCTACGACCCACTGTCAGGGCAACGTGATGAATTATCTTCAAAATGATGGAAAAGGTAATTTCAAGTTGACCCGCCAGCCTTCCCTTTATTTTTTAAATGAAGGTCGAATGATCAGCTTTGATGTTAATCGTGATGGAAATTTAGATATTATAGCCATCGGGGATCGAACAGAAACTGGCAAGAAGAGTGATGTCGTATTTTACCCAAATAAAGGAAAGGGTGTTTTTGATTTTTCTAATCCGATTGTCATCGAGACTATCACATCGCCCAACAATTTAAGTCAATGTTTGAGGTCGTTTAAAATCGCCGACTTGAATAATGATGGTAATCAGGAAATTATCATTTACAGTACGAACATGTATGCCACCATTGGGAATGATATCATCAATGACCCCATTAAGCGCGCAACTTATGAACCATTTAATCGGATTTATGTATATACACATCGGGGAAATGCACTTAGCAATGTCAGCTCGCATTATATTGGTGATTTAGGTGGCTTTGATAAAATTTATTTTAACCACAGTGGGATGCAATTTGAGGATATCAACCAAGATGGTTTTCTTGATTTGTATCCATATACCACGCAGCATACGTCGGTAAGTTGGAATGCCAAAGATGACATCAACTATTTTGAATGGGACCCATCCCAAAGTAAGTTTAAATTCAAAAATCTAAATGGCTTCAACTCATTCTTTACTAATGGAATCTATCAAGGCATGTTCCAGAAAAATAGTTTTGATCTCGTTGATTTAGATAATGACGGCCGTGTGGAGTTCGTTCGTACGCATGGGGATAGTTTGACAATCGTTAAGAAAATTGTTATTTCAGATGTGGATAAGGATGGGATAGCAGATGAGCTAGATAATTGTCCCAAGTCTTATAATCCGGATCAGGTGGATGCCGACAAAGACGGAATAGGAGATGTTTGTGATGTGATAAACTCCTATCTCGTAAATCCAATCAAGCTAAAAAGTACAGAGACGGTTGATATTTATGCCATCAAAAATCCATTTGCATTCGAAAATGAGACCGGTCGGATGGTGAACGGATTAGCGGATTTTCATCCACCTTTTGATCGAGGAACCATTCCTATTGATTATAATCAGGATGGAAAAATGGACATAATTCACTCAAGTACGTTTATTCAAGGAATAGATACTCCCATAGAAATGGGGCATACTTCCGCTCCTATTTATTTTAAAAACAAAGGGAATTTGAGTTTTGAAGTCTATCGAAATCCCAATTACCTTGATTATTCCATTTTTTATGGCATTCAGAATTATGAATTAATTGATGTAAATCAAGATGGTAAAATGGAAATTTTTCAAGGGGGAGAACATTATCATTGGGAGATGGGAGGGAAGGAAAATATGCCAAAATTGCTATTTTGGATGGATAAAAATAACAACCATCGGGTTGGAATTGATTTCAGTAAATCTGAATTTAAGTTGAACCGATATTATTCATTCAAAGATCAAAGCTATTTGATTGATGAGGTCAACAAAATCGATATTTCTGCCGAACGCGCGAAGGATCCAAGTAATATTTACGAATCGATTCACTCAATTGGTTCAGGTGATTTAGACCAAGATGGTGATGTAGATTTAGTTAATATGGCCCAGTCGTCAAATGGCTATACTTTTTCAATTATGTTGAACGATGATAAAGGGAACTTTACGTTGAAAAAATACCCGACCAACTATTTCCTTTCTGAGGGCCGATTGATTGTGGATGATTTTAATCAAGATGGTCTCTTAGATATTGTTGGCCTAGGTAAAAAGCTCGACACGAAGCCGAATTACATGTTTCAATTTACAAATTTAGGTCAGGGCAGATTTGATTTTAACAACCCGAAATTGCTCGAATTGGTCTATGCAGCGGATAATCCAATTAACCCAGGGAATCAAAGTTTGCGTGCTTTCAAGAAACAGGATTTGGATGGGGATGGGAATCCGGAATTCATCTGTTACTTGACAAATCAGTACTCAGGTTTAGGAAATTTAGATTTTCAGCCTGCGAAATTAGCGCTTATTGAACCGCACAATCAGGTAATTATTTATACGAATACCAAAGGTGTTTTAACCAATACGACGTCCAAGTTCATTCCTGATCAGCGGAATTTAGGCAAGTGGTTTACCAATGAAAGTGGGATGTATTTCATCGATTTAGATGCTGATGGGAATCTGGATTTGGTTCCTTATGTGAACACCTTGGAACCTAAATATTTGTGGAATGGAACAGCTGATTTTCAGTATTTCGCATTTAATGCGAGCACGAAGAAATTTGAATATAAAACCAAACCGAACTACATTTCCTTGTTTACCATGGCGGAGAAAAACTATGGTCCTTTAGCCAATAACCTCGGGCGTTATGCCTATGATTATGTGGATCTAGATGGTGATGGAATCATAGAAGTTATTCAGCCCTCCATTAAATTGGATTTGGATCCTGCCGTTAAAGGGAGCGAGAACTATATGTTAATTATTAAAGATAAGGCGCTCGATAAGCGGCCGGACGATGATAATGATGGGGTAAAAAATGTGTTGGATAAATGCCCTAATACCGTGGCTGGTGCGAAGGTGGATGCCAATGGTTGTGAGATTGTATTAGCTATTACGGAGGATAATACCCCGTTTTCAGTGGCCCCTAATCCATTTGTTCACCAAGTTCAAGTATCATTTCCTAAGGATTGGGGACCTTCGGTGCAAGCTTCAGTGATCAATGTTATGGGTCAAGAGGTATGGTCGAAAGGGCAAGTGAACGATGGAGAATGGGTTGATTTGGGTAATTTGGCTCCTGGTACTTATTTTATGCGCATAGATGAAAAAGTTTCGGGTGTTTCAAAAAGTGTGAAACTTGTTAAAGTTAATCCATAGTTCTTTACCGTTTAATAAATTTTTTAGTGTGCTTTTTTATTTAGCGGTAAATTGTTAGAACTACTAAGGTATAGAGATGAAGTATTTTATCATTTGTTGAATTTTTATCAACAAGTACTTTTGGTGATAATTTCATTTTCCTGCTAATCAAACATAGTCGTAGGCAAATTTCATTAATTAATTTATTCAAACTCGTGTTTAAATGTTTATAAAGAGAAAATGTTTTTTTTTGATTGTCATGTTTTTGCCAAATCTTCTCGTCGGACAAGGTACAAAAGCAGTTGTCTCATTGAAGACATTTAATTTTAATCTGTCATCTCAAGTTCCAGTCGGTCTGTTGGATTCAACTCAATTGCAAATGGGAAACACTTCCACTCAATCAGTTATTTATACTGTGGATGGAAGTGAACATATGGTTACGATTCCAGGGAATGATAAGCCAAGTCCTAGTATGCATTTCATAAATAAACAAGGTAATTGGGTATTTGAAGGATTTAATTCAGATGTGCTCATGGATGGCGCCCGAAACTATTCATTTATGGATAAGATGGGGACATTTGCTTACTCGAATACTGGAACCGAAAGTATCCAACCATGGCCATTAGGAGAAATAGTTTTTGTACAAACAAAGCAAGGCAAAATTGTGAAGAAAAAGATCTCCACTGACAAAGCATTTTTTCATTCGGTGGCCACTGGCGATATGAATAATGACGGTCTAGTTGATGTCGTTGGGATGCATATGGGAACTTTATCCATGAGAAATGGAAATAAGAATTTTTATTGGGGAGTTGAAAACTTTATCCCCTACACCCAAAACAAGGATGGTAGTTTTACTGAAAATCAAGATATAATTGCAGATGATAGAGCTTGGCCAGGACTACATGGTGCTGGTGCGATTATTATGGCAGATCTTATGGGAGATTCGCGGCCAGAACTAATCAAGGCGGATTATGGATTTAATGCTGATAGTGAGCGATACAGTTTAGCCATTTTTGCGTACAATCCAAAAATCAATAAATATCAATTTGTAAAGACAGCAAAAGAATTGGGTGTTTTTTCGAATAAATACCAAGGGGCTACATCTATTATTGCACAAGACTTTAATAAAGATGGTTTTCTTGATTTGGCAGTTGCGACAGAAGGCCAACTGGAAAATGGAAAGCCAGCTGGAATTGTACAGATTTGGTGGAATGATAAAGACGGTAATTTAAGTCCAGGACAATCAATTGTTGGTCAGGCTGATCTGGTTCAATTCCGGGAGTTTGAGGTAGGTGATGTGGATGGGAATGGGTGGGTTGATATCGTTCTACATGCGGGTAATGGAACAAGTGTGAAAGGCTTGCCAGGACCGAATAAAGAAAATTATCTAAATCTAAAATATGCGATTTGGCTTAATTCTGGAGGTAAATTCACCCAATTCGATCAAGACTTATTGATGAATAAGGCTAGTCAAACAAATGGGTTTAACGTGGGGCCAAAACCTTCATATATTAAAGGGTTTTTAGTAAATGGGAAATTGAAATTTTATGGTTTCGAGCAAAATTGTAATAAATCAACGTGTAATGTTTTCCCTTCCAATGGATTTAATTTATATGAGGCAACCATTACTTTTTGCAATCCCATAAAGCCTCAGCTAAGTGTTCCTGTATTAAGGTTTTGTTCCGGAGATTCAACTAAAGCATTGATCACAAATAGTCAAAAGGGGGATTCATTTAAGTGGTTTGCAGGAGAAAAATTGATTTCAGGTTCAGAGGTGACAAAATCAATTAAGGTTGGCGGAAAACTATTTGTCATCAAGAAGGATAGTTTAGGATGTGAGATTTCCTCTGATACGCTAAGTCTAACTCAATTGCTTTCGCCTGAAACGCCAACGATCTCTCGTGAAGGGAATACATTGATTTCTTCATTTGCTGCAAAAAATCAATGGTATGTTAACAATACACTGATTCCTGGAGAAACAACTCAAAAAATTAAAGCCACTGATATAGGAAATTATTCTGTTCGCGCAATTGATTCAAATGGATGTATTTCAGGTTTTTCTGGTTCTATATTAGGGTTAATTACGTCTATCGCAAAAGAAGAGGCAGGCTCAATCGTAATCCCAAATCCATTTACCCAAGTTGTCAAATTGAATTTTAAATCAACCCTAGGCATTGCGGCGGATCTAAAAATTTACAATATGGTTGGGTCTCAGGTGGGTCATAAACCAAATGTAATTCAAAATGAATTAGTTGATTTGACCTTCTTGCCAAAGGGTAATTATCTGTTTTTATTAAGTTCAAAATCGAATCAAGAGAGCCAAGTTATTAAGGTAAGTAAAGAGTGATTTTCTGATATTATATTTTCGAAACATCGAATGAACAAACGCCAATTCCTCAAATCATCCCTTGGTTTAAGCCTCATGCCATCGTTGGCTGAGCTATTGCGCCAACCGGCCACTGCGGAAGATGAGGAATTTTGGGCACAAGTTCGGAAAGCCTATCGTGTCAAACCTGATTACATCAATCTGGAAAGTGGATATTACAATATCCTACCTGAGGAAATACTTGAAAAGCATCTCCAACATATTCGCAATGTAAACTACCATGGGGCATATTACATGCGCACCAAGCAGTTTGACGACCGCAAGGCAATGAGTAAACTCGTTGCCGATATAGTAAACTGTTCTCCCGATGACCTGATCTTAACGCGGAATACGACCGAATCCCTGGATATGATTATTGGCGGATATCCTTGGAAAGCAGGGGATGAAGCAGTTTTTGCCATTCAGGATTATGGCGCTATGCAGGATATGTTTGACCAAGTTGCGCGGAGGCATGGTGTGATCTTAAAAAAAGTATCTGTCCCCATACATCCGAAAAATGATGCGGAAATTGTCCAGGTTTACGCAGATGCAATCACCGAAAAAACGAAACTATTGATGGTCTGCCACATGGTCAATGTGACGGGACAAATCCTTCCCATTCGTAAAATTTGCGATATGGCTCATGCGAAAGGGGTAGAGGTGATGGTCGACGGCGCCCATGCTGTGGCGCATTTCGAGTTTAATCTGCCCGATTTACAATGTGATTACTATGGCGCCAGTTTGCACAAATGGTTAGCTGTGCCACTTGGTGTGGGGATGCTATATGTCAAACCTGAACATGTATCCAAAATATGGCCTGTTTTTGCGGAAAATGAGGCTGCTGCCAAAGGTATCGAACGTTTAAATCACCTCGGGACAAATCCTGTTCACACCCATTTGGCGATTCAAGACGCGGTACATTTTTATCGCCAATTAGGCCCAGCTCGAAAGGAAGCGCGTTTGCGATACCTCCAACAATACTGGACGTCTCAAGTACGAAATATTCCTGGCATTAACGTGAATACCCCAGCAGATCCCAAGCGCCATGGAGCGATTGCAAATGTGGGGGTAAGCCAACTGAACCCAGCTGAATTAGCGAAGACCCTTTTGGAAAAGTATAAGATCTACACCGTAGCCATCGATGGAAACGGTGTTCATGGTTGCAGGATTACGCCCAATGTTTTTACAAGCACCCAGGATTTAGATCAATTAGTCCGTGCATTAAAGGAACTAGCCTAAAAAAGGCAGCCCTCTCGAGCTGCCTTCCATTTTATTTCCCCTTTTTCTGGGCTGCCAGCCATTCCATAATTGTCACAGGTTTCCCGTTAACGCGAACTGCCGAGCCATCTAAATCGGTTCGTGGTAAGTTCTCATGTAAATATATCCACGACCAGTGGCCATTGTATTGGAAGCCTTTACCACCATAAAAATTCGTGATGTCATTCACATGATCATAATAGGTAAAGTGGACATTCTTCGCACCCGCCGCACGCAAGCGATCGAAAACGGGTTCAACGGTCAGCTTGGGAATGGTCGTCATGTCGTCTTTGGAGTGCACGAACCACATAGGTACTTGCTTGATTTTCTGAATATCCGCGTCAGCAATATATTCAGAACGATACGCCAACGCACTGATGTATCCCGCCGCAAAATAATCCGGGTACAACAAAATCAATTTCAAGGCCATATACCCACCATTTGAACAACCGCCTACATAAATGCGGTTGGCGTCAATTTTCGGATTGGCTTTGACATAATCCTTAATCAAGGCCATTAATCCTTCATTATAGATATCGTTGTCTTTTCCCTGGGTGCCAACGCCCTTTTCATTGTGCATCCAAGCGCCCGGGCATTGTGGTGATAACACATAGGCCCCATCAAATATCGCTTGAATTCCTTCAGACGCATAGTTAGCTGCCTTGTTGCCCAGTAAAGGGATCGTTGGATCGGTGCCGCCTTCACCACCACCATGCAACCAAATCACCAATGGCGACTTCTCTTTAGTTGTTTTTGGTGCATAGGACGCGTACGACATTGTTAATTTATCATTAAATGTAAACTTTCCTGTCAAGTCAAATTGATCGACCAAAGGCATGATTTTGCGCTCAGGCGTATCCCAAATCTGTTGGCTTTTCGTATGCATCACCGTCATCGCATAATCGACCCAGACATTACCTTTACTGCGCAGGTATTGAATAGGAGAAGTGATCGGAGCAGTTGGGCTCACCGCTAACACAAGCGTGATGTTTTTCCCTGTTTTTACACGATTCCCTTGTTCGTCGGAGACATAAGCGGTAACAATGTCCCGGGTATTTTGAAGATCAGCAATAGGGCCTGCGGCTGATTTCCGACTGGCGAAAACCTGGTATTCGGATGCCGACACTTTCGAAGTGGTGTCAGCCAAATGAATGATTACTTTATTTACACCCGCGCCCCAGTCGAATCCTTCGACTACATAGGAATAGGTGCCGGTGGGCTTAGCTAGGACACTTAGGCAAAAAAAGAGCATGAAGCTCAAGAGTAATGATTTTTTCATTGTTAATATGGTTTGATTGCCAACAAATAAACGTAAAATATCCTAAATACCTATCCCTAGTTTTGAATAGATATACCAGGTTCTTTGATTAATTCGACTGAATCACCAAGGTCATGACGGAGGAAGCAGGAACTTGAATCTTTCCATTACGAACAGATTGAAAAGTTAAATGTTGATTTTCTGCCGTGGTGTAGGTTTTGATTACATGTTGGCTCGGCGAATTCATTTCAAATGCGTTCCCCGTATTAACTAGCACAAATACATTTGATTTTTGATCCGTAAATCCGGTGATCAGGCAATCGGGTTGAGTGATGCTAGCTTCTATACGTTTCATTCCGGGTCTTACAAATCTGGAATAATTACCCATGGCCCACAAAGTCTTTGAATCATACAGGTCCGCGTCATACTTATTGGCGTCATTTTCACCTTTATTAGATCCATTAAACGTATAAATCAACCCATCTTTAAAGTCATTCGCGCTGACGGCCAGCCACCAGCTCCAGGATGTTGCGTTCGCATCATGAATATCTGCATGGATGACTTTGGCGACATAGAGCGCTGTTTTCATGCCTAAATCCACTCCGTTGCCTTTTATTTCACCTGCGTTATCCCCTAGAATGCAAAATTCAGATTGCCAATAATTGATTTGTGCTTCTTGTGCTTTTTTGCCAACGGCCTGTCGGAGTGCGACACGTCTACTTGTGGGCGATGTGGTAAAGTAACTATGCCCAGCGATGACCTTTTCCACGGTAGGTTCATTCCCGAGATTGTTCAGGGAATTTGCGCTGAAAAAATCATCTATTTGGCCATCCTGACTAGGTCGATTGCTCTTGGTATCCACCAAGTAATTCAATTGGCCCGCCTCCGAAATTACAATTCTAGTTTTGGTGTTTGTTTGTTGGAACTTCTGAGCAAGCCTACGAGTCGCCCAGGCTAAATCCACATTGTTGATAGGTGTCCCTTCTTGCGAAGCCTCGCCCGACTTTCCAGGTCCCCAATCCCACTGGGGTTCATTGAATGGGCTTAGGTAGGTAAATTGAAAATGGCTTGAAACGTTTGTGATGAAATCAGTCCACGCATCTATTTTGTCTTTATTGAAGTTCCATTCAGCTAATTTTCCACTCCCGATAGCTAATCCATTTTGGGTCATTTGAACGGGAGATGAATTCAAAAATCCCAACGTATACGGAACACCGTTTTTCTTTGCAGCATCCAAGAAATATTGTTGGCCTTTTTGTTTCTCCCAATCATACGTGTTGCCAGTTAGAAAACTTTCGGCGCGTCGCCATTCGTTCGTGATTTTACTGGCTTGTCCTTGTTCAAAACTTCCTGCTCCGATATTGAATCTCCAGAGCGAAAGTCCGATTCCTTTGGGGGTACCTGAGGTATCTGTTTCCAGACTAAACAGCCATTCGGCAATTTGCTTTTTTTTGCTTTCGGGATAGTATTTCCCGATCATGGCCATGGACCAACAGTCCGACGCGCCGAAGCTGTGCATTGTCTGATACGTCTTGTGAGTATCGAAGGTAATTTGTTGGCCCTGTGCATGTAAACAAATCAAAACCAAACCGATCCAAGCGTATTTTTTCATTTAAATCGGGTCGAATCGATGACTAAACATAGGCCTGCTTGGAAGACAATTAATGCGCCGGTTCCGTACCAGAACCATTCTCCGCCTTGCATTTTAGTCATTCCAGCATCAATGGCGAGGGAAAGTCCGCTTCCGGTGAGGAGTAGTCCGCTGGTGGCTTGAAGGACCCAGCGGGTCGTAGATTTATTTTTCATCAGTTTAATAATTTGGAATAGATTGGCTTTCTAGTGTAGGTATCGTCAAACAAAAGTGGATACTCTTTGGGTCTTTTAAAGTATCCACGTAACCAGGAGTCACGATCGCTAACATTCCAGAACGTAATGCCGTATTGCTGGTGTTTAGGCAACTCTTGATAGGCCTTGAAAACAAGCTCAAATTTTTCTTGTTGGGCCTTTTTTGCCGTTTCATGGTAGACAAATGTGGAATCATTTTTTGGATTCACGGCGATGTCTAATTCAGAAAAATGGAGGGTCAGCCCCGTCTTTGCGGATTGATTAATCACATCAACAAGTTCTTCATTTTTGGAGTTAATATTGATGTGCATTTGTAGACCAAGTCCATGGATAGGGATATTTCGGGCTTGTAGGTCTTTGACTAGATTCAATATGGCTTGCATTTTTTTAGGCTTACCGTCTTGGCCATAGTCGTTGTAAAATAAGATGGCGTTGGGATCGGCTTCATGGGCCCATTGGAAACTTTTGGCGATGTAATCGGGGATGTTTTTTGACCAGACCGTTGGCCGTAAACTCCCATCATCCAAGAATGATTCATTGACAACGTCCCAGCCAGCCACTTGGCCTTTATAGTGTTTGGCAACGGTTTGGATGTGATTTTTTAGCATTGCTTCCCAGGCTTGGGTATCGCCTGAAAATTCATTCATCCATTTGGGAACTTGATTATGCCAAACCAGCGTATGTCCATGAATGCGTTTTTGGTGGTTTTTGGCAAAAGCGACAATTTCATCCCCTTTACTAAAATCGAAGCGATCGGCTTCGGGGTGAACTAGCATCATTTTCATGTGATTTTCTGCCGTTACGCTCGTAAATTCAGTGATTGCCACGTTTCGATAGGCGTTATTTTCTGCCAATAATCGGGGGTTCATGGATGCGCCGATGGGGAAATTATATCGGTCTTTGAGGTAAGGTGCTTGTCCGTAAGAAATATGGGTCAAGCCGATGAGTAGGCAAAAAATTAGTGTTTTCATATCCAAGAGGTTTCTGCAAGATAGTTAATATTGTCAAATCTCATGATTGGACTATCGGCTTGTTATTGTCTTTTTTTTCTGTTAACTCGCTAAAGCTTAGCTGATAAACCTATGAAAAAAACTTTTCCAATCCTTGCTCTGTTAGCCTGTTTGATTTCCGCATCATTACACGCTCAATCTCCCAAAGTTCTTGTAGTCACTGCGCATCCCGATGATGAGACTGGCTTTTCAGTCACCATGTTCAAGATTACCCATGAGTTAAAGGGTATTGTGGATATGGCTGTCATGACTGATGGCGGTGGTGGATTTGCGGATTCGCAATTGGGAGCCATGTATTATAATTTGGATTTGACGGACTCTGTTGTGGCTCGTACGCATTTACCTATGTTGCGTAAACAAGAAATTTTGAATGCTGGGAAAATTATGGGCGTGCGCAATATCTATTTTATGGAGCAACCGGATGACTGGTATACCTTGGATGTAAAGCCATATATCTCGGGTAAAAATTGGGACATTGCCTATGTAGAACGGCGAATGGATCGACTGTTGGCCGATCGCGACTATGATTTCATCATCACCATGTTGCCACATGCGGGTCAGCATGGCCACCATAAAACTTCCGTGTTAATGGCTTTGCGTGCAGTGCAACGTTTCAAAGGTCCAAACAAACCTATCATTATCGCCGGAAGTCCTATGTCGGCAACGAGTAAGCCCACCGAATTCACTCAATTGGAAGGCTATCCAGAAACGAGAATTAATCCCAATACGCCTACCGTTACGCTGAATCGTGCATTTCGGTTTAAGGAGAATGATAAAGTGAGTTATAAGATTGTTGCCGACTGGGTTATTGGCGAGTACAAATCACAGGGAGCGATTCAAGAAAATGGCATTCATAAGACTGATTTGGAGGTATATCGCTACTATGATATCAATGATCCGAAGGGTTTAGTGAAAGTTCAGAAATTATTTGAGGCTTTGGCGAAAAGTGGTTTTGCTGCTCCTGGACATTAAATGTTTCAGTAGGTTGTCATGCTCATTTGTTCCTAAAACGGAAATTGGAACAATATGCTAGGTTAGGTTTTCATTCCTTGCGTTTTATTGTAATTATTTAGCCGATATTTTAACTCAAAAAATAATACAATGAAAAAAATCATGATGATGATTGCCGTGGCAACAGTCTTATTCTCTTGTGGTCAAAAACAAGATTCACCTGCTACTACAGCGGATGCTGCAACTGATGCCTTGGGTGGAACGATGACAAGCTTAGATGATAAAACCAAAGTCATTGAAGCCCAACTGAAATCCTATGCAGCCCAAGATACAACCTATGCTGGTGACGGATATGCAGATAATATTCAATTGTATTTCCCAAGCGATACGCTAGTAGATATAAAGGATAAAAAAGCTTTTTTGGCAAATTTCAAAGATCAGTATAAACATTGGAAAGATGTTAAATTTGATCGTACGCGTGTCATGACATTGAAACTGAACAATGGTGAAGTTTGGACAAATGTTTGGTGTGTGATGCTGGCCAAAGGGAATTATACAGGAAAAGACATTATGATTCCTGTCCATCGTGCGATGCTGTGGCAAGACGACAAGATTGTGCGTGACATTCATTTATATGATACCAAAGTGGTTGAGGAAGAGATAGCTGCTCGGGCAGCTGCTGAGAAATAGCCATAACATGCAAATTATTTTAAGAAGGTAGGCTGAGAGGTCTGCCTTCTTTTTTTTGTTCATTTTTGGTGTGCATCAAGATTGTAGTAATCGATTTCGCGAATTACTTCGCGTGTAGCCTCCATTTGAACTGTTGCATTTTTTGCAACAGTTGAGTTTATGTCGATTTCTCCCTCCGAATAAATATTTTTTAAGTTCTTGCTGGTATGAAAAAATCTTTTTGAAAACCAGATTATCAACTACTTGATCATTTGAATTATAAAATTCCGGTCAGGTTTTTAACGCATTTTTTTTACCTTTAGCACTTACCTGCATCAGCGCTATGAAAAAAACAGCTTTACTATTTCTATTCGTATCCCACATCATTTTTGGCCAAGTGCCTAGTCCCAAATCTCATTTTGGTTTTTCGATTGGTGATAATTACCACCTAGCCACCTTCACCCAAACCGAAGCCTACTTGCAAA
This sequence comes from uncultured Cytophagaceae bacterium, assembly GCA_903898715.1. Lineage (GTDB taxonomy): Bacteria > Bacteroidota > Bacteroidia > Cytophagales > Spirosomataceae > Aquirufa > Aquirufa avitistagni. The sequence goes on along the minus strand of CAIUGL010000089.1, from coordinate 46,186 downwards.
AAGTAGCAAAAGCCTCACCTCGGGTAAAATTGCAATCCATCGGGAAAACGGAAGAAGGAAGAAACCAATACATGGTCATTGTTTCCGATCCCAAAAACATCAAGAATTTAGCCAAATACAAAGCCATTTCCCAACGCCTCGCACGCGCAGAAGGCCTTTCTGAATCCGAAGCGAGGGCGCTAGCCAAAGAAGGCAAAGCGGTCGTTTGGATTGATGGAGGCTTACACGCCACAGAGACCGTGGGCATACACCAATGGATCGAATCCATTTACCAATTTACCACACGCACCGATGAGGAAACGAAGCGCATCTTAGAAAATACTATCATCCTTTTTGTGCACGCGAATCCAGATGGACAGGAGTTGGTGTCCGATTGGTACATGCGCAAAGCAGATACGCTGAAAAGATCTACGGAATTCTTGCCTAGGCTGTATGAAAAATACATCGGTCATGATAATAATCGAGATTTCTACATGATGAATATGAGCGAGTCGGCAAATATGTCGCGCCAACAATACATCGAGTGGATGCCTCAGATTCTTTATAATCACCACCAAACAGGTCCAGAAGGAACTGTAGTTGCCGGGCCTCCTTACCGCGATCCGTTTAATTATGTCTACGATCCATTATTAGTAACTGGAATCGATGCCTTAGGAGCCGCGATGAGTTCGCGTTTAAATGCAGAAGATAAACCAGGTTATACGATGAAGTCGGGTTCTGTTTACTCGACCTGGTGGAATGGAGGTTTACGTACAACCGCCTATTACCATAATATCATTGGCCTGTTGACCGAGATCATTGGCGACCCAACGCCAAAAACCATTCCTTTAGTTCCGAATCGCTTAATCCCTAATTCGGCAACTCCTTTTCCGATTACACCCCGTAAATGGTTTTTCAAAAACTCCATCGACTATTCACTTTCGCTAAACTATGCAGTGCTTAATTATGCAACACGCTACCGCGAAGAGGTATTGATGAATATCTACAAAATGGGTCGTAAATCCATTGAGCTAGGTTCCAAAGATTATTGGACCCTTTCACCGAATAAAGTGGAGAAATTGACCAGCATAGCAGGAACCAATCTTAGGTCGAAAAGCGACAGTTTATTTAGTGTCGTGTATAAAAATCCGGAAACACGTGATGCCCGTGCATACATCATCACGGCTGATCAATCGACCACCCGTTTTGCTTTTGTAAATATTTTATTGAAAAGTGGAATTCGGGTGGAGAAAGCCACCAAAGCATTTGAATTCAACGGAAAGAAATATCCGCAAGGATCGTTTGTTGTTCAAACCAATCAAGCTTTTCGACCGCACGTGATCGACATGTTTGAGCCACAAGATCACCCGAATGATTTCCAATATCCTGGTGGTCCTCCGGTACGTCCGTACGATTCGGCGGGTTGGACACCTGCCTTTACCATGGGCATTCAGTTTGATCGGATATTGACCGACTTGCAGGCACCGTTGGAAACGATTCCGTATGGCCAACTGCAATTAAGCACGCCGTCGTTTGAAGCGGCTAATTTCTATGCATTCCCTACTTCAGATAATGCCTCATTTACCTTGTTGAATGACTTATTGAAAGCGGGTGTTGAAGTGACCAAAACCAAAGACGCTTTTTATGTTACGCACAGTTCATCTGCTTCGTCGATCCTTTCGAAGGCCACAGTGAAGATTACGCCTTTGGCAAGTCTTCCTAAACAAGATTCGAAAAAAGTAGGCGCTAAGCGCATTGGTCTTTGGGACGTATATGGTGGTTCGATGCCGTCTGGTTGGTTGCGCTGGATTTTAGAGCAACATCATTTTGATTTCAAATTGGTCTTTGCCAAAGAAATCGATAAAGGTAATTTGAAGTCTAAATTTGACGCAATCATTTTTGTTAGCAGAGCTATTCCAAGTGTGAAAGCAGAAGCGCCGAATGAGTATATGAGTAGAGAACCTTTAGAGGCGGATATTCCTGCTGAATACCAAGAGACTTTAGGTAAAATTACCGCAGCAAAATCGATTCCATCCTTGCGTGCTTTCTTGGAAGCTGGAGGAGATATCATCACGATTGGTTCAAGTGCTAATCTGGCATACCATTTGAATTTGCCAGTTAAAAATGCCTTAGTTGAGGTGGTCGCTGGAAAAGAGCGTGATTTACCCGGTGAGAAATTTTATATCCCGGGTAGTGTGATGCAAGTTGCGGTGGATGAAGGGGTGGAGGCCAACTGGGGTATGACGCCAAAAGCAGATGTTTATTTCAGTGCAAGTCCGGTGTTTCATTTATCCGCAGAGGCGATTGCGCATGGTAACCTAATTCCATTGGCATGGTATGCATCGGATAAAACCTTGCGAAGCGGATGGGCTTTTGGTCAGACGTATTTAAAGGATGGCATTGCTGCTTTTCAAGCGAAAGTGGGCAAAGGTAACTTATTCGTCTACGGTCCTGAGGTTACGTTCAGAGCACAAACGCATCATACATTTAAGATGGTATTTAATCAGTTGTTTGAAACTAAATAGTTCAATGCGATTGAGAAGTTACCTTGTTTGTTTTGTATTGGTCTGGTCCTTAGCCTCTTGTACGTTGCCTGCTTATATTGTTCAGGAATATACTAAGCTACCTGAGGGACTTAGCAAAAAGGAATTTAAGCGGGTCGTCGAAGAACGAAATAGTCGTATTTCGAGTGAATTTGGCTATGTAAAAATGTATGATCTAGTTAAGGTTTCCCCTGTAGAAAAGAGAAATAAGCTCTTTTTAGAACGCGAGTTGTTTGAGCATTCCTTTGTGTTACCCAAAGACTCTTCAGTTATTGCTGAAAATTTAAAACGCTTGATTTCAATAAATAATAGATTGAAAGTATGGCCCTCAGTTTATGAGAAGGTGTATGGCAACAAGCTAAATCCTCATTATTGGTCCTTTTGGATGAGTCATGAAAAACAACAATTGGTTCGAGACTCCATAGATCGAGCTACCTTACCTATTCTTGCGGTTAGTCAATACCGGTTTGATCCTACTTATTATATCGTTTACAAACAATCCATGAAGATTAGGAAATTTCAGCAGGCACGCAAGTAAAATGCGCCTGCTGAAATTTATTTGAGCTTAAACGTGAATACATCTGATTTGACAGCGATGGATTGGTCTTTTACGACCACCGACCAGTAGTAAATTTTGCCGGGCTGTAACTTCACTTCATAAAATGGATTCTTGGTTTCAAATGAATTGCCCGCATACTTTTGAGTACTTGCTGATAGTGTATCGATGCGGATGGTATAACTGAGAACATCCGAGTCGGGGTCCTGAGCCAACCAGTCAAATTTAACGTTGCCAGCTGCATTCGCACTTATCGTAGAACCGGGAACAGGAGAGATTGCTTTTGCTGCATTGGGAGCTCGATTGGCTTTGCCTTCACCAGATAAATAGAATTTCCATTGGGCAGATGTGACTGTTTTAGTACCTGCATTAGCTGCTGTAATCGTCCAGGAATACGACTTTCCACGGGTTAGCGAGATTGTTTTTTTAGTACCTACGATATCAGTGAATTTAGTTGCTTTGGCTTCTTGGATATCGGTCACTTGAAGTTCATACTTAGTTGCATTCGGAGCGGCTTTCCATTTAAATTCCACCTCAGCCTTATCCTGTGTGATGGTTCCCGTTTCGCAATCTTTGTTGTTTTCTGGAAGTTCCAAATTCATTTCTCCAATTTCTAAAATCGGAGGAGGTGTTACGGGCATAGGATCTGCCGAATCCTCTTTAGAGCATCCTAAGACAAATAAACCAATCCATACAAGGTAAATAAGGTTTCTCATCTATTAATATTTTATCAATTTACACGTTGTTCTGACCGTATTGCCACTCATTTTAACCAAATACATTCCTGCGCTCAAATCGCTCAGGTCTACATCAACTAATCGGTTCATCGGTATATTATGCCTTGTTTGCATGGCGCTTGTGCCATGCATCGAATGGATACTGATGTCCACAACAAAGTCGTTACCGGGAATGAAAATTTTGGCTGGGCCTGGTGTTGGATTCGGGAAAATATTTGTCTCTTCCGATAAAAATATTTCTTGGTTGTAAGCCCCCTGGCATTCTTTCGTGGTCGTAATTCTTAACGTATTTAGCCCTTTTTGTAAGGGTAAGTTGATTTTTGAATTGACCGTTTCCGTTGCATTTCCATTCAAATTGATGAAATACGTTTCAGCTCCTTTCAAACTCAGATTCAAACTTGCCGTCACGGAATCTATTGAAGTGACAGCATTGAGCGCTTGAGGTTCACTTATTTTTACTTCATATTTTCGTTCATAAGTAGGCTTACCATCTACCCGAATGGTGATGGAATATGTGCCAACGGCCAGATTTTCAATTTTTTGGGTATAATTATTTGCCTTCGTTAATACCCCCGCACCGGTTTCACCGATCGATAAGGTATAGTCGAAATTCTTGTTGGAAGTACTAATGGTGATCGCGCCATTTTTTTGACCTATACATGAAGTTGAGCTTGCTATTACTGAAATAGCATCTGGAGCTAAGGAAAAAACTTCACAGCCATTGGTGTCAACCATCGCACCGATAGGCGTATTTAAGCATTTGTCATCCCGATCCAATATTCCATCCATGTCGTCATCTGCATACGCCTTGGTCAGGCCTACTTGGGTATAACTCTTGGTTAATACATTTTTCAAGGTCGCATCATTTCCTCCTAACCACTGTTCAATGACGGAGGCATAAATTTGTCTAAAGTCAAATTCAGCTTCTAAATTATCTTCCCACGTGATTTTAGGATCTATCTTAGGGTTTTTGCCTAATACATTCGCATTTAAGTTATTGCCAAAAATCATCATAGGAAAAGCCGTTCCATGATCTGTCCCATTCGTTGACCTAGAAACAATTCTTCTACCAAACTCGGAGAATGTGACCAACATAATTCGGTCAGAATCCCCTGTTTCATCTAAGCATTTCATTAAGGCAATAATGCCATCATTTACAGTTTTGAGGAGTTTCGCATGGTTGCCTTGTGTATGATCATCTTGAAGTACTTGAGAATCATGCGTATCAAATCCTCCTAGAATTGCATGATATACTCGGGTGTTTAAGCCTCCACGGATTAACCGACTCATTTGATAAAACTGACCTCCAAGTTCAGTATCCGGGAATTTGACCGAGTGATTCCCTTTTAAATAAGCCTTTTTAACAACAGTGCTATATAAGTTTGACTGTTTGGCAATGGTCTGAATGTAATTTAGTTTATCTCCTGCGTAGGTACTGGGATAGTTTGTGTCAAATTCATTCAGAATTTCATTGATATTTTGAGGGTCTCCAGCTATAAATCCCGGAAAAGTGGTTTTGCCGGTTAGCAATAATGAATTCGAATAGCCTAATTCAATCGCTAAAGGATCTGGGAATTTATTGTTTGGATAGGCAGTTGGAAAATTTGGGTGTTCATGTTCTGCTAATCTACCTAACCAACCTGATGAAACAAACTCATTAAAATCGGATGCCGATTGCCAAATATCGGAAGACCTAAAATGAGACAAGTCTGGACTCGCATAACCAACATTCTGAATAATTTTCATTCTTTTTTCATCAAAAAGAATTTTCATATCCTTAAATTCCGGATGAAAGGCTAAATCGTTTTTCCCAAGTTGAATTAATTTTTTTTCGGGTATGATCACATGGGGGCGGACCTTATTCAGGTTAGCATATTGGTCCATCGGCGTAATCATGTTGAGTCCATCATTACCCCCATCGAAACGCAATACAATTAATATTTTGCCAGGATCTACCGTATTTTCAAGTAGAGAATATTTCTTAGATGCGTCCAGATATGATAAATGAGGCATCATCGTACTGGCAGCTAGTGCATGAGAAAAATTATGTATAAAGTCTCTTCTTTTCATCTAAAAAACATGAATTTCATTTAAGTCAAATATTTGAGATAATATCTGTCCAACTCGTATATATAAAACGTTGAAGTTGTCTTTATTTGGGTTTTTTTGAAATGAATTAACAGCATCTGACCAGTAGTAATCTGGAAAGTTGTCCCCCAAAATGGATTTTTTAATTCGCAAAAATGCTTTTTCATTGATTTCTACACCTAAAATAAGAAAAGCCAATTCCCGAATGAATGAATTGATATTGCTTGGGTCTTTGATTTTATTGAGAAGTAAGTTCACGTCAAAACGTACTTTAGGTCGATCAAAGAAATCGAGTCCATTTTTGGCAATTGCCTCGCCTAATTCTTTGCGTCTTTTTATGGAATCAGAATTAATCCAAATCAAGTCATAGACAGGTTCTTGGTAATACGCTTGCCAGCCGGAAACACTTGGTGGATTTCCAATCGAATATCCTTGCCTGCCAATGGAATGAAATTTTACTTGTGAAAAAATACGGTATGCTAGGTAAATTGGATCCAAATATTTGGAATCAAACTGCTTTTTATCCTCGTCAAAAAATGTGTTGAATTTATCATAGCCTACATGTCCTTTTAATATTTCAAATTCCTTGTACATCCCCATGGAAAATTCCATCGGTGATTTAATCATGGAATTGTAAAATTCCTCTGCAAAGAAATATTCACTTTTTAATAATACTTTTAATGCCTCTGCCAACGAATAATTACTCTTCCTCAAAACCTCGGCCATGGGTTTGATGATATTCTCGTCTACGTAAACATTGATAACCGGGTAGACAAAGAATTGTACTAATCTTCTGCATAGGTGAATGGCGACCTCTTCTGTTTGGAATACCATGTCGAAGAACTCCTTCATTTCAATCAACCCTCCATCTTGGCCGGTTTTACCCTTAATCAAGCGGTTCCCATAGAATTTGGAGAATTGTTTGTCCCCCGTGTCATGGTTAAATTCATTGTAGTTGTTTTTCGTTACATAACCTTCGCCAACGATATTTTCCCAATACATTGAATCCCAGCCAACAAATAATCTGGCGGCTGCTTTCACATCGGACTCAGTGAATTTGGAAAAAGGCCTTTTACCTACCGTGAATAATTCTTGAACTTCGCGAGCAAAATTTTCGTCTGGAGCTTCTTTCTTGCTGTATCTCAAATTTAGCAATTCAAGCATTCGTTCAGAAAGCGTAACATCGATTATGTAATCTTTATAATTTCTCCATGCCGCATCAAACGTTAATTTCATGCTATAATAGGTGGATTTTTGTCTTCCCCCATCATCTTTAAATGGCACGAGTGTATGAAAAAATAAAAAGAGTCTCCATCCTACAGAGGTTGGTTGATTATACATACTGGTGTAAACCCATGAATCAATCGCCCCCAATCTTTCGGAACCTGCGAATTCAGGGACAAATCCTTCTCTTTCTTGTTTCGAATAAGGTTTACTGATGAAAGGTTCCCCAGGCTTTACATCATCTACTAAGTATTTTTTCTTGTAAGCTTCTGGCGGAAAATCATGGTAGTAATTATTGACAGGTTCTCCGAAATCTGGTTTCTTGAAAATCAAATCAATGGCCTGATCTAAACTCAATCCATCCAGATCTTTCATGTGGCGTTCTGCATAGCCTACCAATACTCTATTCAGTAAATGCCTTTTCTGTTTATACCCAAATTCCCCCGTGTATTTGGCTAATGTTTTTTTAACATCAACCGTTTTATTGCGAGATTCTAATAGGGGTTTTAAATCAAAATTATCCTTCAAAAACGCATCGTAGGCACTAGGAAGCTTTGAAGGATTTTTATTTAAAGAAGAATTGATATCCATAATCAAGAATCGGTTTCAGCCTATAATCAAGAGCTAATTCTTTACAGAGGATGGCCAATTCTCTAGAATAAATTTGAAATTAAGTAATTTTTTGGACTTCAAGTGTTTGAGCCAGCAAGGTAATGTAGATTCCATACGTTAACTATTTCCCACCCACCGGCGCACTAATCACCTGTAAATAGCGTCCAAGCCAATAGGGCAACAACCAAATATCACCAGCACTATGTTCCGAAGTCCCGTTGCTTCGGGTATAGTCCAAGGTAAACATATTCGAATTATGGCGTTGAATCGGTCGCTCATCAGGGGGTAGGACTTCTTTGGTCATTTGATTTCTGAAATTGGGGGCTAATTTTTCGATATCATTTCGGTGGCTATTTTGAATTGACCAATCTACTAGGTCAAGTGGATGTTCACGCAAGTACCAAGCTGCCTCATCCAAATCAAATGTTTTCACTCCGGTAAGTGCTGTGAAAATATTCCATGCTCCTTCTTTTTCAGGTCGCTCCATTTCCCAATGATCCAGAATGGATTTCTTGAAACTTGCCCGCAAGGTATCATTAAATGCATACCGGTATAAACCCCAATAGCCCACAAAATACATCTCGTCATCGGAATGATTCCAGCCGTCTGAAAGGTTCTTAGCGAATGGATCCGCATCCGTAGGAGCCTGTCCAATTTGACTCATGGGCCGCATTAAGTTTTCATAGTAGCCATACTTTTCCATCAACTCAAATGCCTTCTGCTTGTATATGGGCTTTTTTGTAAACCGATACGCAGTTTGTAACATGGCGATGATATTCGATGAATTGAGCTTGCGATCTCCAATGTGAATCGAAAAACCATTCACATATTTCGGATTCCATTTCCCCCACAACGTTGGCTTTCCATCATAGTCGATGAGATACATATCATTTTTAATAATATGCGACATCACGGTGTCAATCAAGACAATTGCCCGTTTTTGTAAATCAGGTACCTGTACCAATTCAGCTAAGGCGCCAAATGCAAAAATATGGCCAATTACCTCATCCGAGGAGGTCGTCGATTTCCAATCCCACTCCGGTTCAGGTGAATGCTGCCAGCGTTCTGGATCTGATAACTTTTCGATAAATCCGTGTCTTTCATATGAACGTGCCGGGAACCCCGGAACAGGATTAACGGTATAAAGTCTTTCCATCGACTCAAACGCTTCGCGCACGTTTTCTAATGCCGCTGGCTCCTTCGTCACAGCATACCGAAAAATCTCCCCACCCAAATACATGGAGGTCCATAAACCATCATTATCTGAATCTGATAAATACCCGGTAGCAATATTTCCATGATCCATCCCGCTCAACGAGGCATTAAACCCATGTCGGATATGTCTCTCCCGAACTTGCGCCTCATAGTATAAAGCCTTTTCATGCAAGGTCATCGACTTAAAACAAATTTGACCTAAACCTCCATTGGTAACCACCAATACGGAATTTTCAGGACCTTCAGCGATGGCATCAATGTGGTTGCCTGGAAGCCATCGCTCCCCTTGATAATAATCGAATTTGCCATCTTTACGTAAGGCAAACGCACCATTCGTCGAACCAAACCAAACTTTATCCGCAATAATTTTTACCGCCGTTATTGCTTTAACCGGTATTTTCTGTTGGAGTACCCCTTGTTTTTTGCTCACTAAATCAACAGAGAAGTAACCGTCCGTTGTGCCTATAATCCCTAATGTAGCATGTACGTCAAACGCGGTGAAATTCGTTCCGGAAATCCATGGTGCCAACTGCCCTAATGCCGGATCAAATCGATACAAGCCTTGATTCGTTAACACCCAAAAATAACCACCCTTTGGTTCATGCCGAATGGACAGAATGGTATCGTTGGCTATTCGCGTTTTGAATACTGTCTTGGATTTATTGACCAAATGTAATTCCGATCCATCACTGATTAAAAAGGTGAAGTCGGTTCCTCCGGCGAGGATATTGGCATTTGCTAGCTCATGTTTGGCATACAGTGTGCCGGCCCATGCGTGACTAAAAATAGCCTTGTCGTCCATGAAAACAAATTGATTTTCATATACCGTTAAGCTTTGTATTTTTTTGTTGCTACTCGTACGGTTTCGTTGGTCCGGCCTTAAGCTTCCCGGATATAAAAAGGCACCATCGTGGGGTAGCATTAATCCCGTCAAACTCAAGATTTTGATGGCCCCATTGCGGTCAGCAAAGGCCGACTTGAGAGGTGATTTATCCTGATAATTATATTTAATACTATAATCTTGATTGAATGGTTTATCGACATAGACAGGTTGGCCTGCATTTTTTTGACCCAAACAATAGGTGCTGATAACCACTAAAAGAAGGCTCATTATTTTTTTCATCTCACTGGATATTTTTCCACTAATGTACTTGATTGAATATGATGTAAACGTCAATTGATAAACTACTGGTCCTGCGGTTTAGGACTCTCTTTAACTAGTTTAATCGCTTGTTCCATGTAAATTTCTGCTGTCATTTCTCCCAGAGACGTTTGCATGATATAATCATAGCGTTTGAAAGAATTAAAGTCGACTTTAGCGAGCATGTATCCAAAGGCGTCATTTGTTAGGCCAAAAAGGAAAGGCATTTTGGTGTGCATATTTCGTTTGACATAATAGCCCACATTGGGTAAAGCCTCTCCGGGAACAGTTAAAATTTGTGCAGGTCCAATATTCAACAGATTCAATTGAGTCGTTACGAAATTCTCCTTAGTTACCTCATATTTCAAAGGTGATTTTTGCAGGATATAACGCATGATTTCGGAATCAATGGGGAATTCCAATTTTCTTGAAGTACAGTAGATTGTTGGATTTTTTAAGACAGGTGCTTTGTCAACAATGCGCATCGCTTCCACCGCTAAAAGTTCACCAATGCGAATACATTCCTCCCAGGTGTTCGCCTCTTTTTGCTGTTCACCTTCCTTAACATAGTTTAAACGCGTATCTGCCGTAACCATACCTCCCTGTGCACCATTCATAAATAAGGCGACCCCGCCAATGGTTGACTCGATTTTTTGATACATCGGTCCGATCAAGTCTGGGCTTAAAATACCTCTAGAGTTACCCAAAACCTCCGGATGTACAGCATAATTGACCAAGGTTGCAATAGGCTTTCCTGCTCGAGGACCTGAACTTGCCAGCGCCTGAATGATTCCACAACGTGGATCATATAGCGCTGGGGCATAATAATTATAGGCAATTTTACCTTGCGCTTCGCCCATGGCAACTTTTAATGTCGCAGGTTGTAAGTTGGCAGATGCCTCATTAACAGCTTCTGCGATTTGCTCGACACACCAATCTAAATACGCCAAATCTGCATAACTTTTTCCCGATGCATCTGGAAATCCGTAGGCATCCGGCGCACTGTGTGTATGCGTAGCGCCAATCAAAATATTTTCAGGTCGAATGCCTTTGATGCGTGCGCGTGAACGATTTCCTAGCACAGAGGTCCAGCCTAAATTATCGACATTGACGATGGCAAAACGCTCAGTGCCTTGTTCAAATACCATGGCTCGAGCAAATAAATCTCCTCGTTTTTCAGTTACAGCATGTGGAATTCCGATACCGCCGGAGACAGGCAATAAGGGGTTTGGTGTTATGACTCTGACCGCTGCCCCCACACGTAGGTTTTGTGCTTCCAGCGTTCCAGTTAAAAAGAAAATTAGTATTAGACCTTTGAAGGCGGCATCAATCATTCCTGAAAAATTGAATAGTCGTATCATCTGGGTATCGAATAGGTTGAGGGTAACTAGGTGTAAGCTAGCTAGTTTACAAACTAAATTAAGTAGAAAATTTCTAAACCCAATTAACCAAAAATATCCATGGCAAGACGGAAGGTATTGCAATGTGCGTCAACGATCACTTTGATGTCGGGCGAATAGCCACCTCCTAAAGCTACTACGACCGGTATTCCGTGCGATTTGGCTTGTTGGAACACAAGCTGATCCCGCATTTTACAATCTTCTAGACTCACGGCTAACTTGCCTAATTTGTCGGTTGCTAGAATATCTACGCCCGACAAGTAAAATACAAAATCAGGTTTGACCTCCTTGAAAAGTTTGGGTAATGTGTCGCTTAAAATAGCTAAATAGGTTGGCCCATCTGTGCCATCCGCTAAGGGAATATCCAAATCCGATTGCTCTTTATGAAAGGGGTAATTGGACCCACCATGCATACTAAATGTGAAGACGCGTGGCTCCTTTTGCATCAAATTTGCCGTGCCATTTCCTTGATGTACATCTAGGTCAATGATTAATATTTTTTTGCTTTGTTTCGTCGACAGCAGGTAATTGGCCGCGATGGCCATGTCATTGAGTAGACAAAACCCTTCTCCTCGATCTGCAAATGCGTGGTGTGTGCCACCTGCCACATTTAACGAAATGCCATTTTCGAAGGCAAATCCACAGGCATCAATTGTACCTTGTGTGATTATAAGTTCGCGATTGACTAATTCGGGGGATTGAGGAAAACCGAAACGTCTGATTTCAGCTGGACTGAGGGTCTGATTTAGTAGTTTATTTACGTATTCCTCTGTGTGAGTCAGTAAAACGTGCTGTTTTGAACACCGAGTAGGCGAAAAAAATTGATCCCGACTGCAGGTCCCCTCATGGATTAATTGGCCCGGAATCAGCTCATATTTCAACATAGGAAAGCGATGATTTTCAGGCAATTCATGTGCATAAATCGAATCGAACGCAATCTTAATCATGTGAGTAATGGATGGATTTTCGTATTAATAACTAAATAATCCTGGGAAGGTTCGATCTGTTTCGGTTATAGTGGAAAATATCAGTGCGTCTGATTGAGTAAAATGTAATTAAACAGATAATTTAGTTAGATTTGTATCCAACTGAATACAATTTGTCAAATGTACCTAATCGAAAAAACAGCAGAGTTTGACAAATGGCTTAGAAAGCTAAAAGATTTAAGAGCAAAGGCTAAAATTTTAATCCGTATTCAAAAACTTGAAACAAGTGAGCATTTTGGTGATAATGAGCCAGTTGGAGACGGAATTCGCGAATTGAAAATCGACTATGCTAAAGGCTACAGAATTTATTTCAAGGAGCAAGAAGGTAAAATAATTATTTTGATTGTGGGTGGTGATAAATCAACCCAACACAAAGACATAGAAAGAGCCAAATTGATTTTATACAATTTGAAAAATTAATATCATGGAAACGACAAAATTTGATGTAGCTGATTATTTAGATAGTAATGAAATGATCGTTGCTTATCTAAATACAGTTTTAGCTGAAGGTAATGATGCTGATGTAATTGTTGCGATTGGAAATGTTGCCAAATCCATCGGTATGTCCAAAATAGCAAATGAAACAGGGTTAAGTAGGCCAAGTTTATACAAAGCTCTTTCAGATGGTTCTAAGCCACAATTTGAAACGGTCATGAAAGTTTTAAGAGCCATTGGAGGCCAATTACAAATCAATCCTTCTTCCGAGGAAATGGCTATTTCATAACTTCTAGAAGGTTCAATTATTTATGGCGAAACCAGCAATCCGTACGCTCCGTTTCATATAATTTAAATACGGTATTTACCGGTGGTCCCGAAATTATTTGATCCGTATATTTTGTGCGCGCCAAGTAATTAAATGCCCCCATATCGCCGGTATAAGCTGTTTTATTGTTGGCATTATACCGTTCATGCAACGCACATAATTTTTCTAGGAAGCCTATAAAGACGGAAGTATGCCCACCCATAATGCCGCAATTGAGCAAAGTGTCCTGCCCAAAACGATCTTCATAAGCTGCATAGTCAGCTATTTGTTCCCGTAAATGTGTGGCATGGTTGCGCATCCATTCATTATTGAGCGGTTTATCTTCATCACCACAAAAAAAAACATTCGGTTGATTGATGAATCTTTGATCTTCAAATGGGTTATTTACAAGGACAACATCCGAGACATCTGTAACAAAGACCCCGAGCGTTTCTAGCGCGTGTTTTTGCAGGTAGTCTCGATAAACAAAATACCGAAAGACATTCGGGTTGAATGTGGGATTATAGTCAATGCCAACAAACGAAACATACGCATTGGTATAGGTTTCGCAGGTCTTTGGACTCAAATTATTATGGAAAATGACACCCTTGATTTTGGCAGCTGCAACCGATTCTGCCCAGGCTTGGACTAAACGGTAGTCGTCAGGTTCTAAGGTAGTATTTCGATTTACATCGTAAACCCCCGTGATGTGACAAGCCATCAGTAGAAAATCTGTTGGGTTGCCTGCCATTAATTATTCAGCATTAAATTCTCTTTCTTAACCGTGGAGCAGGTGCTATTGGGATTATTTCGGTAGTATATGTACGTCTTAAGCGCCACTTTTTTAGTAGGAAATTGTGCCAATGCCTTCTCATAAAAATGGGAATCTGCCGCAAATCCACCCTCAAAATCGATGGCATTAAATACATGCTTCCGACCAAAAAGTGTCCCAAATAATATTACCTCATCTAAATGGATATGCTTGGACAAATCGTTTTTGTCGGGTACATAATAGTCTTCTGGCGAGTCAACGATGGTTTCGGTAGTCGAACAAATCAAATCGACGTCATGCATTTCGCGTAGACATGCACTCAAGTGATTGGGTTTATATTCATCATCGCTATCTAGGATGGTGATGAAATCCCCTTTACTATTTAACACGCCTCGATTAATCGAATCGGCCTGCCCCTGATTGCGATGACGTATGTAGACAATTTTGTCTTCATGCGCTTCCACTAAACGTAATAAGGAATCGCGATCATTCGCTAAACTGCCATCATCGATGATAATCAATTCGAATTCTTGAAAATCTTGATTTAAAACGGACCTAATGGCGCGTTGGCTAACTTCAAAATCCGTGTTATACAACGACATTAACACGGAGATTTTTACCGGAATAGACATGAATTAGAAGCGATTTTAGGCGGAATTAAACGGTGCAAACTTAGCTGGATAATCTGTATAAAACTAATCTAATGGCTAGGTTCATCCCAATGAAGTATGAATTATTTAAGCGTCAGGTAGCTTTCGTTTATTGATTAAAATGAAGACCAAAAAATCGGCAATATCATGGAAAAAACTTTGCAACGTAATGCGTGTGATTAATGCAAATTCATTTTTGTTCGCACATATCCGTTCACCCGTGAATTTATCGGTTGGAATTTGTCAAATATATTGCCAATTTGGGACCCGTAAATATGAGTCGGACGCTCGCATATTCTGGCGTGACGACACCTACCTATTTATCACCTGCTATGAAAAAAATTATCCTACTTTTTCTCCTATGTAGTTTAGGAGCCCAAGCGCAAATTGCCGACAAACTCAAGTTGATGAAAGCCTATTCCGGCTATTTCAATTTCTATTACGACGACTCAAATGACAAGATTTACCTCGAGGTCAATAAACTCAACGAGGAGTTTTTGTACGCTTACTCCCTTGCGCAAGGGGTGGGGAATAACGATTTAGGCTTGGATCGTGGCCAACTTGGCAACGAACAAGTAGTCTATTTCGAGAAACAAGGGAATAAACTTTTCCTTGTTCAACCCAATACCCGTTATCGGGCAAATACGACGAATGCGCTGGAGAAGCTTTCGGTCCAACAAGCCTTTGCGAAGTCGGTGCTGTTTGGATTCAAAATCGAACATGCTTCCAACGGGTCTTATTTCATCGATTTTACCGATTTCCTCCTGCAGGATGTGCACGGTGTTTTGAAACGCCTTTCACAAGCCAAACAAGGAACTTATAGTTTGGATAAATCCAAAAGTTCATTGGCCTTAGATCGAACAAAATCTTTTCCAAAAAATTCAGAGTTTGAAGCACGCCTCACTTTTGCAGGTAATGGAACTGGTGCAGAGATTCGCTCGGTCGCTCCCAATGCGGACTATGTGACGGTTGTGGAACATCATTCATTTATTGAATTGCCTGATAGCAAATATCAGCCACGTTTATTTGACCCGCGATCAGGGGCAAATGCCATTACTTTTCAGGATTATGCCTCTCCCGTTCAGGAAGTCATTGAAAAGAAATGGATTACCCGACATCGCTTAGAAAAGAAGGATCCAAGCGCAGCGGTTTCTGAGGCGGTAAAACCAATCATTTATTATTTAGATAACGGAACCCCGGAACCCATTCGCTCTGCCTTGATGGAAGGAGGTCGCTGGTGGAATCAAGCGTTTGAAGCGATAGGTTACAAGGATGCATTTCAAGTCAAATTATTGCCTGAAGATGCGGATCCGTTGGATGTCCGTTACCATGTTATCCAGTGGGTGCATCGTTCCACCCGCGGTTGGTCCTACGGCGCCAGCATCGCAGATCCGCGAACGGGTGAAATTTTGAAAGGTCACGTAAGCCTAGGTAGTTTACGCATTCGCCAAGACTTCTTAATTGCCCAAGCACTCATGAATGCACCTTTTGCGGTTGACGGTTCCCATAATGGGCCAATGCTTGCGATGGCTTTGGCACGAATCCGACAATTAGCGGCGCATGAAATAGGCCATACGCTTGGATTTGCCCATAATTATGCGGCAAGTGCGCGTGCGAATACCAGTGTCATGGATTACCCGCATCCACAAGTTGAATTCAAGGGAAAACAGATGGACTTCAGCCATGCCTACGACACCAAAATTGGGGACTGGGATAAGGTATCTGTCGATTATGCTTATGGAGCGCACAAGTCCCAAACGGAACTTAATCAGGTTCTTGATCAAGCCTATGAAAAAGGACTTCGGTTCATTACCGATGCGGATGCGCGTAACCCGGGTGGAGCCCACATCTATGCGCACCTGTGGGATAATGGCACGACCATTGTAGATGAATTGAAAAATATTTTGACTGTTCGCCAAAAAGCAATTGCCAATTTCTCCGTGAATAACATTCGTCCCAATGAAACCTATTCACATTTGGAAGATGTATTTGTTCCCCTGTATTTCTTGCATCGCTATCAGACGGAAGCCGTGTCCAAGATCATAGGTGGTTCGGAATATAATTATGCCGTTCGTGGAGGTAAGGAACTCGTCATGTCACTGGCGCCACTTGCCTTGCAAATCGACGCACTTCGTACGCTGACAACTACATTGGATGCTCAAACCTTGGCCATTCCCAAAGAAAAGCTTGCCTTGTTTCCGCCGCGCGCGTTCAATTATGATCGTACGCGGGAATCGTTTAAGGGAAAAACTGGCATCACGTTTGATCCGTTCGGTGGGGTAGAGGCGGCGGCCGACTTCACACTGGATTTTCTTCTACATCCTGATCGACTATCGCGCTTGGCCGGTAACAAGGCCGTTGACGCGAAACAACTAGGTGTCGCAGAAACCTTACAGTCGCTAACGCAAGCAACGATTTTCAAATCGCATGCGGATTCCTACCTGCAAGCGACCCAGGAAACGATTAATTTCAAGGTGCTTTCAGCTTTATTAAATGTATTAAACGCACCATCGATTTCGCCTCTTGCCGCAGCGGAGGTGCAGGAATCGGTACAAAAAATTCGTGCCTTTTATGGTAAGAATCCTAGTACAATGGCCAAATACATGGTTCAAACGATTGATCAATTTAAAGCAAACTCAAGCGATTGGAAACCGATGCAAACACCGAACATTCCCGACGGCGCCCCGATCGGGATGGACTGTTTGGATTAAACCTATAAAACGATGACAAAAGTATGTGTGATAGGTGCCGGACCTTCCGGCATCACGGCGTTGAAAAATTTACGCGACGAAGGGCTTGATGTGGTTTGTTACGACTTCAACACGAACGTGGGCGGTAACTGGATTTATAATGAAAAGCTGAGTCATTCGAGTGTCTTTGAAACTACCCATATCATTAGCTCGAAAACGCTTTCGCAATATGAGGATTTCACCTTTGATGATTTCGAGGTGGGTCTGCCGGATTATCCTTCGCATGACCAACTGCGCCGTTATTTTCAGGCTTACGCTGCAAAATTTAATTTGTACCCCCACATTCAGTTTAACACGCTTGTGGAATCATGTGAGTTAGATGAAGCGAATCAATGGATCGTTCAAACGAGTCATGATGGCGTATCAAAAACGGAGGAATTCACCCATTTAGTGGTTTGCAATGGCCATCATTGGAAACCTCGTATGCCGCACTATCCAGGAAATTTTACAGGGAAACTGATGCACTCCCATGAATTTAAAAACGCAACACCATTTAAGGATCAGCGCATTTTGGTTATTGGCGGAGGAAACTCGGCGTGCGATGTGGCCGTAGAGACGAGTCGGGTGAGTGCGAAAACAACGATCAGTTGGCGCCGCGGCTACCGCATCGTTCCTAAATTCCTCTTTGGCAAGCCGAGTGATGTAGTCGCATCCCGCATGGCATTCTTACCTACCAAGTTGAAGTTTTTCTTTTCGGAATTAACGGTCAAGATTTTTTCGGGGTCCAATAAGAACTACGGATTGCCTGAACCGGAACATGCGATTACGGGAACGCATCCCACGATCAATGAAGAGTTGTTGTACAAAGTACGTCATGGTAAGGTTTTTCCGAAAGGCGATATCGAGCGATTTGATGGAGAACATGTACACTTTAAAGATGGATCTGTGGAGGCGTTTGATACGATTATTGCATGTACAGGGTATATTTTGGCGCATCCATTTTTCCGACAAGACTTTTTGAATTACAGTGAAGGGGATGTTCCCTTGTATTTAAAAATGCTCCATGAGAAATACGAGAACTTGTTTTTTGTAGGCATGTTCCAGCCTTTGGGTTGTATTTGGCCGGCTGCTGAATTGCAGAGTAAGATTGCCGCTAGAGCCATTGCAGGAACGTGGAAGCGACCTGAAAATATGGCTGAATTATGCCAAAGGGAAGTGACGCATCCACATTTAAATCAAATCAAAACACCGCGTCACACGATAACGGTTGATTTTCATTTGTTTACAAAGCAGTTGAAAAAACACTTGCCGCATAACTACGTGCGCAAATCACTCGCTTAATGAAAGAAACCATCGTTTTTGTCCATGGGATGAGTCATGGTGCTTGGTGCTGGGAGGAATATTTTGTTCCTTATTTTGAGGAGCAAGGGTACGCGTGCGTGGCGATAAACCTTCCCGGTCATGAGGTAGCGGGGAGCACAAAAGCGATTCATTATGCTATGGGAGATTATGTACATGCACTTTCAGAAGTCGTTGGCAAACTCTCCCAAGACCCCATCATCATGGGGCATTCCATGGGAGGGATGATCTTGCAACGGTTTTTGGCCAAAGGAGGTAGATGTAAACAAGCTATTTTGATGTCCTCTGTTCCGCCAGTCGGGGTGCTCATGCCCAGTCTTCGGGTGTTGTTTCAAAACCCAGGGGCATTTAAATTCTTGTTTCAAGCAAATTTATTGGGGGTATTCAGAAAGTATCCGCGTTTAATGTTTGGTTCGAATGAAAAGACAGAACAGTACGCAAACTTGATGTGTGCCGAATCTTTTTGGGCGTATCTACAATTAATGATGCCGCTTGGTCGCGTCCAGAAAAAGGTGCCAACGCTCGTGATGGGTGGTTCTGCCGATGCATTGATTTCGGTAAATGAATTTAAGCAAACCGCGGAATACTATGGAACTACATTGGAATTGATCGAGGGAGGTTCACACGATTTAATGTTGGACCCCAACGCCCATCAACATGCCGCTTTGATCCATCGGTGGCTTGAAAATTCTTAGTAAATCAATTAAAGAAAAACCCCACCTCGAATCAGGTGGGGTTTTATGTTACTTAAAAATAACTTGTCTTTCCGGGAACTGCGACGCTGTATAGGCCATTGGCATCCGGTTTTGAAGGCATATCTGCATCCCAAGCAAAGCGCGATGGGGCAATGTTAATGCCTGAATTAATCGCCTTATCCCACTCGATTACTTGGCCCGAATAGGTGGCCATACGGCCTAAAATCGATGTCATCGTTGAATAAGCGCCATTTTCTGCATCCGCGTACTTATAATCTCCCGCG
The DNA here is from genome assembly GCA_903898715.1 of uncultured Cytophagaceae bacterium. Taxonomy (GTDB): domain Bacteria; phylum Bacteroidota; class Bacteroidia; order Cytophagales; family Spirosomataceae; genus Aquirufa; species Aquirufa avitistagni. Next base: position 26,513 of record CAIUGL010000089.1, on the reverse strand, counting down.
GCTACGGTCGCCCAAAGTTCATCGTGTTCGGTTTGGTATGGATTGTTTTCCTTCGTTTTCTTGTCAAAGGCATATTGAACATTCCCTTTGTGATCAAGGATCTTAGCTGCATCAAAATGTACTTTGCCTTTTGTCCCAACCACGTGTTCATCCACTTTAGCCCAGGTGCCAGGAATATGCCGACACTGACTATTTAAAATCGTTCCGTCTGCGTACTCAAACTCTACGATGTGGTGATCGAAAATTTCACCGAAATCTTTTCCTTTCCGAACCTCGCGTCCACCGGTACCGCGTGCACGAACTGGATAGCCATTTTTCACCCAATTAATCACGTCGATGTTATGAACGTGTTGTTCTGTAATGTGATCGCCACAAATCCAGTTAAAGTAATACCAATTGCGCAATTGATATTCCATCTCAGTTTGTCCTTCTTTACGCGGTTTCACCCAAACGCCATCGTTATTCCACCAGCAAGAAGCGGATACCACATCGCCAATTTGCCCGTCTTGGATGCGCTTCATGATTTCGCGGTAGGAATTTTGATAGTGTCGCTGTAAACCTACTACGACGTTCAATTTTTTTTGCTTGGCAATTTTGGCAGCGGTTAGTACGCGCTGGATACCAGCGGGATCAGTTGCCACGGGTTTCTCCATGAAAATTTGTTTGCCTTGGGCAACGGCCTCTTCGAAATGCAAGGGACGGAAACCTGGAGGCGTTGTTAAAATCACGACATCGGCTAATTCCATGGCGCGTTTATAGCCATCGAATCCCACAAATTTTCTATCCTCGGGTACGTCTACTTTTTGTCGGATAGGTATGGCTTTGGCAGAGGCGTCCTTTTCACGTGATTTCATCAAATTGCCATAGCAATCATCTAGGCGATCCCGGAAAACATCCGCCATCGCGACTAATTGAATATTTTCTTTCGTGCTCAATGCTTGTGTAATGGCACCTGTACCACGTCCTCCACAGCCAATCAAGGCAACCTTAAGGGTGTCATTCACTAAACTTTGGCCTGAAAAAGCATTCGATGCCCAAGGAGCTAAAATCAATCCACTCGCAGTTAGGCCGGCTTGCTTCACAAAATCTCGTCTTGTATTTTTCATTCGTTTTATTTGAGGTTTAGTTTATAAGTATTTTTCAAAAAATGAGTTAATTTCTTGGGCAGAGGGTTGTTTCGCGGGACGCATAATTCGAAACCCTACAAAGGGAGCATCTGCATTCCACCATATACTTTTCGGAATTTGAGGGTCCCGTCGGTTCCAAATGGGGTCAGCCGGAATACGATGGGTTGGACTAACTCGATTGGCTGGATCCTGGTAATTTCCTCCTCGGACAACGGCATCCGCATATTTGTCAATAAAAACGGGGCTCTCTTTGCCGGGGTAATTTGCGTCATCATACTGGTCCAGTACCCATTCAGAAACATTCCCGAGCATGTCGTGTAGGCCCCAAGCGTTTGGTTTCTTTAGACCCACTTGATGGTATTTATCTCCTGAATTTTCTTGAAACCAAGCGTAGTCTCCGAGTTTTTCGTTGGGTATTTGGGCTCCTGCCAGGCAGGCGTATTCCCATTCCTGCTCGGTAGGTAGGCGATAGAAAATGCCTGTTTTAGCGTATAACCATTTGCAAAACATGATTGCTGCGTATTGTTGCATGGAATTTGCAGGGTATCCGCCCACTTTTCCCATCCCTAACGTGAAATCTATGTAAGGAGGACTAGGTCTAGTGATGGCATCAGGGCCGTCTTTGGGTGGCTTGGGTTCTGGGTCGCGGGATTCCTCGAAAAATAATTGGTATACATCGTAGGTTAGCTCTGTTTTGGCCATCCAAAAAGCCTGAATTTGTACTTTTTTTGATGATGTTACTGATAGGCTTCCTGAGGGAATGGCGACCATGTCAAAAGAAACATGGGTCTTAGGAATGGCTTGTTGGTACGATTTCAATCCCTGCGCAATAATCCCATGGGAAAACAGTAAACTAATGAAGACCAGCTGCCTCATGGGGTAATAGATTATAGTTGAATAGGATTTTGGGTTCGCCAGATTCATTTTCAAAAATGAGGAGGCGAACATTTGCCAATTTTACTACTAATTTTTCAATTTCTTGCAAGGTCATTACCGTGGCGGCCGTGGCAAGCCAGTCGGCCAGCGTCCCGTCCACCGCAATGACAGTCGCGGATCGAGCATGCGTTAAGGCCATTCCGGTTCTGGGATCGATGACATGTGAAAATTGTTTTCCTGCTAAGCGCACCGATTGATAGGTTTTTCCACTGGTGGCAATGGACTCATTTTTAAGGGCAATGGTTTTAGGTAATAGGGTGTTAGATGCGGGCAGTTCGATGCCCACTTCCCATGCCAAACCCGAGGGGCCTTGACTGGTCACCACGATTTTACCGCCTGCATCCACAAGGGCGTAGGGAAAGCCGGATTGTTTTAACTGTTCTAACACACGTTGTGCCACGAATCCCTTTCCTAAGGATCCAAGGTCTAGTTGGCACGCGGAATCCAGCAACCTAACCGCAGTAGAGTCGCTTGAAAATTCCAAACACGTCCCTTGTATCTTTTTGGCTAGTTGGCCTAAACCCACCTTATCCGGCATTTCTTGATTCTTGCGTGCTTGTCGCCACATGCCTACTTGTTTCCCTGCAAATACATTTAAAGCGCCATGGCTAAGATTTTTGGCGATGAGTGATTCGATTAAAATGGCTCGAAATGCTTCGTGGATGGGGAAGAATTTGCCGGTTCCTGCCAAGCGATTTACTTGGCTAAGTTCGGAGTTTGGCTGATAATCGCTGAGTATGCCTTCCAGCTGGGAGGCCAATTGAAATGCGCGTTTAACCGCTTTGGAGATTCCGGTTGAGTCGTCGCATGAAATGGTTATCTGGAAAGGGGAGCCCATGCGCTGGGTTTCGTAGGTGTATTTTTGCAACTGCGCATGTACGTCGGTAATGAAAAAAAGAAATAGTAGTCCTAGAATATGTTTAACCATCAGTCTATTCTTTCGATAAATCTAGGAGCTCAATGTGACGGAAATCAATTTCTTGACCTTCGCTTTGCAAGGCAATGAAACCACTTTTCAATAATTTTCCGTCGATTTTCAGGGCAGGATTGTAGCGATTAGCGACACCGCCGCCTATTTGGGGCTGCGTGTATTCCAATACCGTTTCTCCGTTTATCATGTGGGTAACCAGTGAGTCTTCGCGGACGATTAACTCGGCGGTGATCCATTGTTCGTTTTCAAATGTTTTGGAAGTGGAGTTAATGCAATGTCTCGGGTCGATTTTCCCTTGAAAAACTACGTCGGTACCAGGTGAGCACATGTTGCCCGTGGGTCTTGGTTTGCCATCTGCTAAAATTCCTAAGAATTGCATTTCGACGGAAATAGGCCAATCCTGTTCTTTGGGCATGGTATTTGGATCTTGGGAGTGGAACATGACCCCGGAATTTTTCTCTGTATAGTCAGGGGCATCTTTTCGCCAAACGCCTGTGAAGCGATATTGCAATCGAAGTTTATAGTGAGAAAAAGGTTTGTTGAAGTAGAGGTGGCCGTATCGCTCGTTGAATTGGTCATATTGATCGTAGCGAACTTTGATCATGCCGTCTTCTGCGCGAAATGTGTTTCCAAAATTATCGCCTACCTCATGGTGGTGGATTTTTACGGTCCAATTAGTTAGGTTTTTTCCATTAAATAATTGAATCCATTTTTCCTTTTTTGGTTTGGCTTGGGCTGAAAAAGCCATGCAAGACAGCGCAATGAGTAGAAATCGTTTCATAGGGGAGGTTTATTGATTTAAAGTAAGGCAATTGCAGGTAAAAATAAAATTATTGTTTCGAGAGATCGGGAAACTATTTTGTAAGTTATTCAGTTTAAGGTCAGTACGAACTAAACATTCCTTGACATGAAAGCTTTTTACATCATCGCGAGCATTGGATTTATATTCCTAATGATCCAATCATATCAGTTGGTGAGCAGTAATTTAAAAACTGAAAATCAGAAATACAGGCTCGTGCGCAAGGAGGCTAAATTTGAAATTCGTTTTTATCCTGCAGCTACGTTTGCTAAAATTTACAGTCAGGGGACCAATTACAAGTCGGTGGCCAGCAGTGGTTTCCGCAAATTAGCCGGTTACATATTTGGGGGAAATGATCAGGGCAAGAGTATTGCCATGACTTCTCCGGTGCGTATGGAGATTGGAAATCAGGGTTCTACGATGAGTTTTGTGATGCCTGAAAAATACACAGCGTCAGATTTACCTAAGCCAAAAGATTCGGGCGTACATATTGTTAAGTCTAGCCCACAATATGTGGCAGTCATTCGTTTTGGGGGCTATGCGGATGATGAAAAAATCACCGAAAAGCGGGATGAGTTACTGGCATTGATTCAAAAAAAGGGCATTAAGGTCGCTGGAGAATATTCGTTTTTAGGCTATAATGCTCCATTTCAGTTTTGGGGAAGGAAGAATGAGGTAGTGATTCCTGTGGAGTGGAAGGAGTAAGTTATTTATATAATACGCCGATTAATGTTCCAGTTCCTCCTCTAAAAGCTTGATTAACTCTTTCGCCTGTTGTTGTTCCATTTTTACCATGATTTCATAGTAAGCCACATAACCTCTTTGGACCCAAATATAATTCGCGTATTCATATAAAGTTTTTTTGTCCGAAGTAAGAAATTTACTACCAGTCGATTCTTTAATCCTTTCTAGTTCAGCTTTATCTAATCTAATGTCATTCAGTTTTTCAGGTAAACCTAAAGTGGTTACATGTAAGAGTTTATTTTGTAACAGGTGAATGTTTCTCCAATTGTGTGAATTGGACTCTTCTTGTAATAAAATAGTTTGCTTCCATTTTTCGTAAGCAGAAATTTTATGGACTATTTCTTGATTTTTAATGAGTCGAAACCCTCCTGCATTTTTTAACTGATCTATTGTGCCAGTAGCAAAATTAGGTTTAATTAAGGTTGCGCTAAGATTAAGACTTAAAATGTAAATGGAATCAATTTCATTATCACTCCATACCGGTTTATATAAGAGTTTCTCAAGTCGTTGACCCACAGATTTAATTTTTTCCATCCCTATAATTCCCTTATCCATTTCCACTAAATCCGCTTTCAAATCCTCCTTCATACTCACTAAATAATCGTGCTCCTTATGTCTCTCCGCTCTATACTCGAGGTAATATTCCGCCATGAAGCCTAAAAAGACGGCGAAGAATAACATGAAGAATTCTTGAACGTATTCTTTCCAGGATTTAGGGTTGTGTGAATGGTGGTGTACTTCCATGGGTAATGTGACAGGATTATCGTTTTTTGAAATTATCAGTTTTATTTCGTTCTGCCAAAGAAAGCGAGGTCGGCGCAGTGTTTATAAACGTAATTATCTGGACCACATGAATTACGCGACGAGTTCAATGTTAGGTACGATGGAGTTAATTCCCTGACACAATAAGATGCTGCAGCTATGCCAATGTAGTTTTCATTTGATTTAGAAGCTAGACCTATTGAATCACCTTTTTTACTTAAGGTAAGATTTGTAAAAATCTATCAAAACTCATTTTGACCGTTAAGTAAATAAATAACCATTAAATAATTTTTCAGCTTAATTTCTGGTTTAACGTGGTTAAAGTTTTTTTTATTTGACAAAATATAATTTGTCAGAATGTCATTGTTGAAAAAAATAAAAAAACTTACCCTTTACGCAGGAATTGCACTTTTATTTTGGAATTGCAGTAGCGATCCTGTTAATTCTATTAGAATGGGATACAATAGAGTAAACAAATCTATTGTGGTAGTTTATAATTTAGAAGGGAGCAAAAAGACTGTTTTCAAATTAAATGTAGGCTTAAGAAATGCTGCAACAGGTAAGATGTTGTCAGTGCCACAAAGTAATTTGAGTACTCAATTAGATGGGATTTCGCCCGGTAACAATAAAAAATTTGAAATTAGTACCGAAAATTTAAATATCAATGGAGGTGGATTTGAAGTAAAAATCTCAGCCATACCTGTTGGTAGAAAAGGTAGCTATGTCCCGCCTGCTCTTCCTGAGCCAATAGTCGTTAGTCCTCCGAAAACAGAAGTGGTAGAAAAGGGTAAGCCAATTGCTAAGCCTGCCGCGCCAAAACCGCAAACACAGACGCAAACTGTCAGGCCAGTGGAAAGGCCTAAGCCGGTTGCGCCAAAGAAGGTTGTGGAGAAAAGAGTTAATTCTAAGCCTGCTCCTAGGTCTGAAACTCAGAAATTAGAATCTCAGGACGTTCAAGTTCAAAGCCCAAAAGTAGCGCAAGAAGAAAGCGTAACAATCAGCAAAGCTTCTGAAGCCCCAAATAAAACGTCAAAAAGTCCAGAGATAAAGAATTTAACTAACACTAAAAGTAATTCTTCGAATAGAACGTTTCTACGTGTTGGAATTTCGCCATTTGATGTCGGAGCAAAACAAACCTCTAGAACTTTATCATTATCAATTGGGCAAGCTGGTAATAAAAATGGATGGTATGTATCAGGAAAAATGAGCTTGGCTTCTTCAGAAAGCTCTAAATACGAGGTAGACGTTGCTACGAACAAGTTGGCGAATTATAATTCAAGCCTCACTTATTACTTATTTGGCTCAGAGTCCAGTACTTCAAGATTATCGGTTACTGGTGGTTTTTTAGTCGGCCTTTCAAAAGATGTTTATTGGACAATGGGTGCGGGTTATGGTCAAAGAAATTTGCTTTGGTCGTTTAATGAATATAACTACTCGCAAATTGGTCAATCAATAGGTCAATCGTGGGCACTAAATAAAAAGAGTAGTACGAGTGGTCTTGAATTAGAGAGTGGTTTAATGGTATTGTCTGGTCCAGTCAACTTTAATGTTAACTATAGTATACTAGGCATTTTGGGAGGGGCATCCAATAAGTTTTCGGATCTTCAAGTAGGAATAGGTTTTAATTTTTAGATATGAATAAGCGTAGCGGTTTTCTATATTTGTTTTTATTGTTGGTAATTACTCAAAGTTGCCAAAAGGATGATGCTATTCCTCAAGGTAAGGGGAATAAGAATGAAGTAAGTGTTACGGCGCCATCAATTACAGGTCCCACAAGAGCAACTGCATCTGTAGTTGTAATTTCTAACGATGGAGACCCTATATCAGAGAAGGGGATTTGTTGGTCATTATCGTCTAATCCGACACTTGAAAGTTCGAGTAGTTTTAATAATGCAGCAAGTGGAAGTTCCAATTCTATAGCGATGGTTGATTTGATACCAGGTCAAAGATATTTTTATAGAACTTATGCAAAAACACCTAGGTCGACCATTTATGGTGTCGAAAATTCTTTTGTATTTCCAGCGGATAATTCCACCCTAAGAAATGGATTGGTGGGTTATTATCCACTTAACGGAAATGGTTTAGATTACAGTGGTAACGCAAATAATTTACAAGGAAGTGCTAGTTTAGTCAGTGGCCGAACTGGCCTTAGAAATTCGGCCTATTTATTTAATGGTGTCAGCGATTTTCTTAGTGTTACAAATCCGAGGAATCTTCCATCAGGGAATTCGAGTTTTACAATTTCATTTTGGTATAATGCACCGAGATGGGTTGCGAATTCAATGTTAGTTGGCTTTGGAAGAAGCGGTTCTAATTCTCAAGCAAATTATGTCAAACTAACTACTACCGTAGTGAATAATAGAACCTATCAATCTTTAATGCACTACCATTGGAATAATGACTGGACACTTTGGTATTATTCGAATGATGCAACAAATGTTTGGAATAAAATCACAATAACTTTTGATGGAACAAGAACGCGTTATTATTCATTTGCCACGGAAGTAAGTTCTAGGCCAACTAGGGTAGATGTTGTTCCCAATGTGTTTTCAATTGGTGCCAGAATAGAAACACCGCCTTCTTCTAACGTAAAAGAATTCTTCAATGGAATTATAGATGACGTAAGAATTTATAATAGAGCATTAACGGCCTCAGAGGTTTCTTCTTTGGTTAATTATTAATTTATAAACTTAAAAATATATCAAAATGAAAAAAGTAATTCTTTTTGCCTCTTCAATTATTATCCTTTCATCTTGTGGTGGAGGAACTTCTGTTTTGAACATACCTGCTGCTCCACTAATTGAGACTGAAGCAAAAGTTATGGACGTTGAGACTGATTTAAAAAGAGAAATTTTAACTGAACGTGATGATAGAGAAAAACCTAATCCTATTAAACTTATATCTTTTGTAAGTGCAGATGATTTATCTGATTTGAATGCTGGAATGACTTATCAAGAAGTAACTAAACGAGTGGGTCGCCCGTATGATATATTATTTAATCAAGCAGATGGTTACAAAGCTGTAGTTTACCATTATAAAAAAGTGCATACTATTTTGAATGATCAAAATGAAAATTCACTTGGAGCAACCGGTAAAAGAGAATTTGGAAATAAAATTGAAACGGCTTATTTGATGTTCAATAAAAGTGACAAATTGGAATTGGTTATATCTGAAAAAGGTTTAGAAGGTAAGTATTCTGGTTCAGGTAAAGCAGAAGGTTTACTTGATATTCATAAGCTTTTATACAAGCCAACAGTCAATGAAAAAAAGTTGTTAATTAAATTAGATTAATTTAATCCTTTAATAGAACTAAACGAAAATCACATCAATCATTTATTTGGTGTGATTTTCGTTTGTTTTGAATTTTGATGAAATCAAAACTTGTCCTTCTGTTTTTATTTATTTATTGCCCATTAACTTATGGGAATGACTTTGGATTTGAATGTGTATCCAGTGACTTAAAAGGCAAGCTAGTATTGAGAATGACTAGTTCAAAAGTTTTCACTAGATATACGTCAGCCGAGGCATCTAAAGACGCTATTAAAGCTACTTTGTATAATGGCTTTACACAATCTCAAAATTGTTCCTCCAAGGAGCCACTTTTGAATTCCAATGAACACCGAACGGCATTTAAAAATATCGAAAAGGTTTTCTTTAAAAACGATGGTGATTGGAAACTCTTTATTCAACTTCAAGACCTTAACCCCGCTAAAGATCGTAGATATAAATCTTTGCGGAGTGATTTTACTATTGAAGTAACAATTTTTGAAAGTCAACTAAAGAGATATTTAATTGAAAATAGTATCTTGGACAAGCTATCTAATGGATTTTGATGAAAAAAATTACTCTCTTCATATTACTCTGCTCTTTTAATTTAGTAGCACAAGTAAAAAAGCCTATCGTTATTTTATTGCCAAGTGATAATTGGTGTTTTCAAAGGTTCTTTTCCCAAGAATTTGATAATGACGGGGTGAAAATCAAAATCCCTAATTACAAGCAGGCCTTTGAAGAAGATACTGAGCTTAATCAAGTTGTTAATCGCATTGGCGAATATATGATCACTCAAGGGTTTGAATTGACGGATGCAGCACAAGAGATTAAATCAATAAATACCAAAGAAGCAGAGGATGCTTTAACTCGAAGTAATAAGTCTGGTTCTGAAATTAGGGTTAATCCGTTGGAGAAGTTAAAGAATACCTTAAGGCCTGATATTTTAATTCAGGTCTGGTGGAAAGTCAATAAAGCCCCTAACGCAAATCAAATTTCGCTTATACTTGAAGCTTTTGATGCATATACAAACAAAAGAATTGCTTCAGTTACTTCTAATGGTCCTATTGGGCAGAATGAATTTATACCTGAAAGTATTTTTAAATTGATCAATAATAACGTTGGTCAGTTTACCAATCAGCTTCAAGGATTTTTTAATGATTCATTTAAAAATGGAAGGGAAATTCAATTAGAAATGAAGGTTTGGAATAGTTGGAACAAGAATTTTGAATCTGAATATGAAGGAGAGGAATTAAACTTTCACATTAATCAATGGATGCAAAAGAATACCTTGAATTCTAAATTTAGTTTGAGTTCCGTTTCTGAGAATTCTTTGAAGTTTAAGCAAGTTAGAATACCAATGCTTGATCAAAACAATATGGGTACGGATTCATATACTTTTTCAAAAGCTATACAGAAGTATTTCAAACAAGCTCCATTTAATATTGACATCAAAGTTTTACAACGTGGATTAGGGGAATCAGTTTTGATTTTTGGTGAAAAATAATTTAGACTTTATGCGAAAAATTAGAGTTGTCTTTTTATTTATTTCTTTATGTTTTCATTTTAGTGCCTTCGCACAATTTGAAGGGAATAAAGACATCGTATTATCTTCATTTATTATTGATCCCGGGAAGAAACTCTCTGACAACTCTTATAGTACTTTATTAGAAAAAACTAATTCCATCATATTAAATAATGGCATTGGCAATGGGAGTCTTGATCCCCAATTTGTTCTCGCAGCAAAGGTAAATATTTTGTCAAAGAAGATCGTAGCTGGTCCACCTGCAAAGGTTTTGATTGACCTAAATCTAGTACTGTATATCGGAAAGGCTGACGAGAATTTATTGTTTAGTCAAAAGACTGTCAGACTCACTGGTTTAGGAGAAAATGAGAATTTGGCAATAACCTCTGCTATAAGTCAACTAGAAACTTCAGATAAATCTGTTGTCGATTTTCTCCTTAAATCTAAGGGTAATATTGTTGATTACTTTAACAGGAATTGTGACTTAATTTTGAGCTCCGCTCGAAGTGATTCGCATGCCGGAAATACAAATGCTGCATTTTATAAATTGAGCCAGATTCCAATGGCGTGTACTGATTGTTTTAAAAAGTCATTGGTCATTAAAAATGAAATTTTTCAGACAAAGATAGATTTGGAGGGAAAAGTTAACCTCAATGCGGCTACATTAGCTTGGAATAACTCTAAAAACAAAGCCGGGGCTATCCAAGCGCTAAATAGTCTGAAGCTCATTCATCCTAATTCTTCTAGCTTTGCTAAAATCGAGAATTTAGTTGAGCAAATTTCTAAACGACTTGATGAGAATGAAATGAGAAATTGGGCGATGTACCTTAAGAAATATGAGGACACTATAAATCTAGAAAAGTTAAAATTGGAATCCGAGAAAGAAGCAATTCTTGCTTACTATAATTCTCTACCCAAAACCTTAATCTACAATAACACAACGGTTTTTGATTTTTATCAGAACATTATTTATTGGTAGTACAATGAGATACCTTTTAATTTTTTGTCTATATCTTTTTCTTGGATTTTCTCTAAAGGCCCAAGACTTTAATTCAGAAAAAGGTGATTTAATGCTTTTCGTGAAACGAATGTATTTGAGTCAACCATTTGAGGGTGTCAAGGTTATTGATAATGGAGTGATTATTGTTTGTGTTGAGATGCCCATTAAATCTAATAATGCATCTTCTATGTCGCAGATTGCGAATATTAAAGCTAAAAATCATTTAAATAAATTTCTTAATGGGTCTCTCACAAGCTCTGATTTTGTCATGACGACACAGGAAAATGTTTCTCAAGTCGATAGTCTGAAAGCGTATCAAGCAAAGATAATGGAGGTATTTAAAGAGCAAGCTTCTGGCGTTGTTGCGGGCTTAGAATTGCTATCAAGTTTTGATGTGGATGCATCGAAAAAAGTATTTATCTATCTGAGGAATAAATTGTAGCGATGCGAAATAAGTTATTTTTTATTGGCCTAATTTTTCTGTTTTTCTTTCCAAGTAAGATTTATGGTCAGGAAAATGAGTCTAGTGTTAATGTTGTAGCCTTTGGAGTCGGAAAAGATGAAGGGGAGGCCATATATCATGCTAAGATCTCCGCTCTTGAACAAATCTTTAATTCATATATTTCTTCAGAAACTGTCGTAATGAACGATAGTATTGCCTATAACAAGATTTTGACCATAACGAATGGGAATATTGAAAAAGTTGATATTTTATCAAGTAGAAAGTCTAATGATGGTGTAGTAGTGACGATTAAATTATATGCAAGCAAGACAAAGCTTGTTTCTTTTTGTAAAACGATCGGATTAAATGTCAGCTTAAATGGCGCTTCATTTGCAGATAATTTCACTGTTAAATTGAAGAATCAAGAAAATGAGGTAAAAATACTGACTACTTTTTTTAAGAAAATTAAAGCTGAGGTTCCTAATATATTTGACTATAAACTGGCTGTTTCAGACCCAATTAAGGATCCTGATTCGGACAAATATGGAATAAAAATATCAGCAGATTTTATAGTTAACAATAATTTAGATTTGATTTTACAAACTTTACAGGATCTATTGAAAGGTTTATCAATCGATAAAAGTGAATTGGGCGATTATAAAAAACTTAATCTAGATTACTATCCTATTGTCATTTCGACTAAATCAGCCAGTGGTTATTATTACCTAAGGAGTAAAGACTCTCAAACAAATTTGATTTACTTTTTTAAAGAGATATCAGATTTTTTGAATCAACATGTAATTCAAAGAAATACGTTAAAGGAAATTGCGCCACGAAAAATTGAAGGAGATAATTTGAATGCGCTTTACATTACCAATGGGTCAACCTATGTGCCATATCGATTATGGTCTAGAAGTAATTTTGATGTTTCAATAGGTCAAAAGTCATTTGCTGTTATGCCTGGTAATGGTCAGCAACTTGCCAAATTCATTACAGATAATGTAAATAAATTACAGCCTTGTCCACTCATTTCTGAAGAGTTGGCTTTTCAAGGATTGTTTATTAGTGACAACAAAAAAGAAACAATTGAAGTGCCGTTGTTTATAGTGAATACGACTTGTCTAGATGTAAGCAAACCTGTTTTTAAATTTAGCTATTACGATTGGCTTACAATTGAAGAATTGAAGCAATTGAAAAGTTATAAGGTTAAATTAGATTGAGTTCCATTGTGCTTACATATCTAGCTGGCTTTTTTTTATAGGTTAATGGTTCATATAATTCAGCGAAATGAGTTTACTGTCAATTTGTTATCAATAGTAGGTTATGAAATTGTCAAATAAAATTTTAAGTACAATCCTCAGCATTTTCTTGTCAGTAAGTTTGTTTGGATGTAAGACTGAAGATAGTATATCTCCCATTAACACATCAAGTTCAGCTAAGGAGTTTCTCGAGATTACATTGAGTAACAAAAAATTTCGCCTTGATTTTCCTTCTCAATTTGTTGGATTATCTGGTTTTGATAATCAAAATTTGTGCGATAATAAAAAGGGTTTTTTATTAAATGTTATTGATAAAAATCTGGACAGTAGATTTGAAATTAGTTCAGATCTTCTTCATTACAGAAACTTTGTAGACTTATCAAAGGCCGTACCTGGAAGTTATCAGTTATCAGCTTCAGGGATATCCAATTGTAATTTTACATTTACTTTATCAGTTGATGATAATTCATTATCACCTTCAAATACCTCTTTAATAAACCCTATGCACCAAGTTACTTCTATTAAACAAGTGCAGAATTCCACTTCCTCTTACCAATATTTAATTAGCGGAAAATTTTCAGGTAACTATAAAAATAAAAATGGAGCGATGATTCCCGTCGTTGGTTCATATCAGAAAATTATAGAAGTGCTCAAGTAAGTACGATTTTTGAAGACACTTTTAAAAAAAATCCACTCCCTAAGGGTGGATTTTTTTATAATCAATTGGTAAGGGGTTTTTCAGGCTGAAATAGTTAAAATAATCATTTTTTACTTCAAATACTCCAAAGAAAGTCGCATCAAACTTTCGGCTGCCGTCTTCGATTTTAAGGATGTAAATTCCCGTGAAGTGTTATCGCCAACTTCATATACCAATGCTTCAGCGTTAAACTCCCGATTAAAATATGCTTTAGAAATTACCCCAGAGGTAGGTTTACTTCCTCTGGCATTTACTTTATAATCTGGAATTGCTTTTTCTAGCGACTCGAACCAACGGCTAATTAGTCCGTCCATATGGGTGGGCTTTTCCGTTATATTCGTATAAAATATATCATCCCAAGTGGAATGAAAGTCAATCCCAAAATAGAGTTTACGCTGCGTTCCAGTGAGTTTTTTGCGTAGAAAATCACGCACAATTTGAGTCTCGGGTTGATTAAAGTCCTCCCAATCCCGATTGAGGTCAATTCCCCCGGTGTTATGTCGCCAATGTCCATTATCTACTCCATCCGGGTTCATCATAGGGACCACATATACTGTATATTCTTTTCTAAATTTTTTCGCAGTTTCAGAATCCACACAAAGTGACTCTACTAATGCCTGCAAAGCAAATTGACCCGTAACCTCAGGCGGATGCAAACGCCCGATCACAATCATAATCTTTGAGTCCGACTGATCTTCACCAATACGTAAGCATTGAAATGGTCTATTTTGAGGTGATTGGCCAATGATTTCACTGGATACAAATTTGTTTTTCAGTATACCTTTCGACCAATCATTGACAACAGACGAAGTCATCAGTTCTTGCGCAGCTACCCAAGTGGTTTTGCTATCTACCCGAACGCGCACATAGGCAGATTCCGACAGCGCATTGTCTTGGAAATTTTGGTTTTTTGCTTGTGGATCTTTGACTAAGATACAATCGGTTGAATCAACTACTTGCCACGTTTTACCATCCCGACTGATCTTTGGGAAATAGCGATGTTTGGCATTTAAATAGGTTAGGTGAATCCAAATAGTCTTAGGGTTCTTACTTGTTACTTTAAACGCGTACCAGGGACTCGGATTGATAGGGTAATTTTCGGCGGCAATGATTGCCGTATACAGCGTATCATTATCTTGCGTGATTCCGTTGAGTCTCGCTCCGGCAAAATCATTATCAAATGAAATGTTCCCTAAGGTTTGTTGGCCACGCCACTGTGGAATAATCGCATGGTTACGTGTGTCTACTTTTCCAGTACTAGAGGCTGATTGTCCCTCAAATTTGGGTTTGGTATTCTGTGAAAATCCTGAAAAAGTTAAGAAAAATAGGAGAGCAGTAAATAGTTTATTCATTTTGAGTTAGCGTCTAGGATGAAGTAAAGTTTCAGCTGGCAATTTTTTATAGTTTCAAAAACACTTATTTAATGGATTTTTCAACCAAAATAAGTCTAAATTCATCTCATTCTAATAAATAATTATACAATTGAAAATGATAATAAAGCAATAAATAGTTTTAATAAAGCAATATAAGTTTTATGTTTGACTTTTATAAAAGTTTTTAATTTACTTAAATCAAACCCTAAAACACGCATGAATTTAAAACTACCAATTTTACTTCTTTTATTGTTTAGTACATTCGCGGGATTCGCCCAAAAAACAATTAAAGGCCAAGTAAAAGATGACAAAAGCCAAGAGGGACTTCCAGGAGTTTCCATCTTAGTTCGTGGAACTAATGTAGGTACTTCTACTGATTCAAATGGGAATTTTTCCCTTACGGTTCCAGAAAATGCCAAAGACCTAAACGTTAGTTCTGTTGGGTATACTCCTAAAGTTATAGCCATCGGAACCCAGGCATTTATCAATGTAATCTTACAAGAAGACGCCGTTAATCTACAAGAAGTTGTAGTCAACGCGCTAGGATTTAAGACCAAGAGAGATCGGACGGGTTCTACTTCCTCCAGTGTTTCTGCAGAAGCAATTCGGTCAAGTGGTGAAGCCAATATTTTAAATAGTCTTGCAGGTAAGGCATCGGGTGTTAAAATTGCACGTGCCAATGGAGACCCGGGAGCAGGAACAAATATCCAGATTCGTGGAGCAAATACCATTGGTGGTTCTTCACAGCCTTTAGTGATTGTAGATGGTGTTCCGTTATCCAATGACAACTTATATGGTTCAGGAAGTACAAGATCTGGGGGAGTTTCCCAACAATCCCGTTTGAATGATTTGAACCCAGAAGATATCGAATCTACTCAGATTTTGAAGGGTGCTTCGGCAGCTGCTTTGTGGGGTTCAAGAGCAGCCAATGGTGTTTTGGTGATTACGACCAAGCAAGGTAAATTAAATCAAAAAATGAAGGTTAGTTATTCGGCTACCTATTCAATGGATGAAATAAACAGAAAACATCCCCTTCAGACCACGTTTGGTCAAGGTACGGGTGGCAAGTTTAATCCAACAGCCACGAATTCATGGGGAGATAAAATATCCTCAAGATCAGGTGGCCCAGATGTATTTAATACGACCGGTGAATATTTCTTAGGTAATGATGGTCAAAAGTATTATCCAATCATCACTAAAAACTCAAAAGATATCTTTGCGGATAAAAACTTTGACCAAGTTTTTCAAAAGGGCTCATTCTTAGAGCATAACCTGAGTATTACGGGTGGTAGTGGAAAAACAACAAACTTTTTTAGTTTAGGTTATTTGGGACAAGAGGGTATCATCAAAAACAGTGATTACGATCGATTTACCATGCGATTTAATAATCAGACCTTCTTTAACAATAACGTTAACTTAACGACTAAAGCAAACTACATTCGGACTAACAGTAATCGAATTCAACAAAACTCAAATTCGGCGGGTCTATATTTAGGCCTTCTTCGTCAACCAGCAGATTTTGATCAAACGGCTTACATAGGTACTTATTTTTCAAGTACAGGTGTTCCGACGGAAGGAAGACATCGGAGTTATAGAAGGTATTTAGGTAACAATATCAATCCATTTTTCAACAATCCATTATGGACCATTAACGAGCAAGAGGCCACTTCGGTCGTAAATCGTTTTAATGCGAATACCAACTTGAACATCAACCCGGTCAGTTGGCTTAACATCGACTTACGTGGTGGTATCGATACCTATGTAGACAAGCGTGTTTACTTCGCTCCAGTTGGTTCTACTAGTTTTAACAATGGAAGATTAGACAATGAGAACTTTATTGTTTCTGAAATCAATTTAGACGCCATCGCCCGTGCAGACTTTCCTGATTTGGTTCCGGGAAAAATTGGATTGAATGCTACGGTCGGCTATAATATTAATGATCGAACTAGAAATTACTTGTATGTAAGGTCGCAAAACTTTTTGGTGAATAGTCGGATACAATCATTCACTAATAGTGTTGCTCCTTTTGAGGTTGAAAATAGTACAAACCACATTCGATCAAATAGATTGTACTCTATTTTGGCGTTTGATCTTTACAAGCAAGTATTCTTTAGCGTTTCTGGTACGCAAGAAGCTGCATCAACAATCAAAGGGGGATATTTTTACCCTTCCATGGATTTAGCTTGGCAATTTTCACAATTGCCTAATATGACAAACAAAGTGCTTTCTTTTGGTAAAGTGAGAATGTCTTATGGACAAGTGGGGGTACAGCCGACGGCCTATAAGTTTGGCACAACCTATGAAAATTTCACCTATGGTACCTATGATGACGCACTTGATATAAATGAATTTGGAGGTGGTTTCCGTCTAAATGATGATCAAGGTAATAATGTACTAAGACCAGAAATCAAAACGGAAATGGAGTTAGGTACAGATTTGCGCTTCTTTAAAGATCGTTTAAGCTTAGGTTTAACGTACTATAAAAATGAAATTAAAGACATCTTGCTTGCGGTTAACTTATCCCCTTCATCTGGATTTTTATCTAGATATTCCAATGCCGGTAGAATGGAAAACAGAGGTTTGGAGGTTGATTTAGGATACAAGATTATCGCACAAGCTAATTATGGTTTAGAATTGTACGGAAACTGGAACAATAACAGAAATAAAGTTTTAGACTTGGCTGGGGTTCAACGAGTTGCCCTAACTGACCAATCCATCACTTCTAATGCAATCGTTGGACAGCCATTAGGTATTTTATTCTCAAGTAAAGCACTTAGAAATGATGACGGTAGTTTAGCATTAGATGCCAATGGTTTCCCTAGACTAGCTCCTCAGCAAGGCATTATTGGTAATCCAAATCCAGATTGGAGAGGTGGTTTAGGACTGAAAGGATTTTACAAGAAATTGAATTTCAATGTGTTGTTTGAGACATTCCAAGGTGGTGATTTTGCAGAACGTTCACGCTTTGTCCTAAACGCATTCGGAACCTATGCTGACACGGGCAATGAAGTTACCTTGACAAAAGATCTTAAGAACTCTGCAGGAAAGGTTTTTCCAGCCGGAACAACTATTCGAGGTAATATTTTTAATTATGGTGGGGGAGATGTTTTATTAGATGAAGGCTGGTATAATTCACTTGGTGGTGGACTAGGTGGTTCAGCCATTAACGAATTCTCGATCACAGATGGTAGCTGGACGCGTCTACGTGAGGTTTCAATGGGGTATAACTTCGGCGGTGCGAAGTTTAAAAAAGCAACCAAATTCGACTCGGTAGATTTATCCGTTTCAGGAAGAAATCTATTTATCTGGACGAAGGTTAAAGGAATTGACCCTGAAGTAAATCAATCCGGTGTTGACAATGGATTTGGTATTGAATACTTCACGAATCCAAGTACACGTTCGTGGGTATTTACTGCGAAGTTTAATTTTTAAAATCTTAATTTGAAACGATGAAAAATATAAAATATGCAGCGCTATCACTATTGTTAGTATTTAGTGTAGGGTGTGAGAAAGTTGTTGAGGGAATCAACGACAATCCAAATGAAATTTCCTCAGATTCCTTTGAAGCGGGAGTCTTATTATTAAAAGGAATCGAACTAGCCAATATTTCAGTTCAGGCTGGCCACCAAACACGTATTAGTGGGATGTGGGCTGGTCATACAAGAGGATTGATTTTATTGTATAAAAGTTTAGCCGAATACAATATCTCCGCTGAGGAAAGTAACAATGTTTGGCAAAATGCTTATCAAGGTGTTGTGAAACAAGCGCGTATGTTGAGACAACAAACCGCCACAAGCCCGAAAGCAAAACAATACTCGGGGATTACAAAGGTTTTGGAAGCGAATACCTTAGGAACCATGGCTAGCTTATTTGGCGATATTCCTTACACAGAAGTAGCGAAAGAAGAAGTTGCTGACCCTAAATTTGATAACCAAAAATTTGTTTTTGCTCAGTTGCAAACGTTGCTAGATGAAGCAATTACTGATCTGGGTGCAGCTCCTAATACCGCCATTCCGGAAGATTTAATGTTCGCTGGAAATACCCAAAAATGGATTAAAGTAGCACGTACCTTAAAAGCGCGTTTGTACATGTACACACGTGAATATGATAAGGCGTATCAACAAGCTTTATTGGGTGTGTTAGTGACGACAGACGCTTTGGTTTTCACTCCTCCAGCTATTGGAAATGGAAGTCAAAATCTGAACTACAAAATGATTAATCAGCGTGGTGGCTATTGGGGTTTTACGGGATCTCATCTTGATAATTTATTAGGAAAGGGACGGAATAACGCAAAAACTCAGGAAAATGCGCGATTGAGCTATTACCGATTTGACGGAGCGTCAGCAACCAACAATAAAGGTATCGCCGCTATTAATACACCTATGACACTAGTTGGTTTTGAGGAGAACTTATTAATCTTGGCTGAAACCGCGGTTAGAGCTGGAAAAACAGCTGAAGGAATTGTTCAATTGAACAAGCTTAGAGCGTATTTAGCTGGTGGTAGAGCGTTTATTAAATTGAACGCAGCAGATGCATTAAAATATGATGCGTATGTATTAGCCGACTTTGAAAAAGGTGGCATGGAAAACCTAGATGGAATCCCTACCGATAGAGCTTTACTTCGTGAAATTATCGAAGAAAGATATGTTTCTGGCTTTACAAGCTCTATGGCTTTTGATGATTTGAGAAGATTAAGCTCAAAGGAAAAAGATATCGCTGTGTTACCTCCGTTTAATTCAGCGACGATCAAGCAATATCCACAACGCTTTATTGTGGCACAATCAGAGTTAAGTGCGAATCAAAATGCGCCTAAAGATGCTGGTATATTTAGCGTGACAGAAGTAAATAAATAGTCCATATTTTAATTTAATTATATTAAAACCCTCCAAGCACCTTACTTGGAGGGTTTTGTTTAGCCTCCTAAAATCATGAAATCACTTCTTCACTTACTGGTCCTTAGTCTTTTTATTCCAATGTTCGGAAATGCCCAGGATGAAAAGCCAGCAGCAATCGAAAGAGCTTGTCCCAATGTCTTTTCTTTCAAAAAGAATGATAAAACCTATTCGTTTCGCTATGCAAGCAATCATCCAATCGCAGTGAAAAATGATCAAATCAAGCAACTGGTGATCTACATTCACGGTGCTAGAAGAAATGGACTTGACTATTATGAGTGGGGTGAAAAAGCAGTCAATGCAGCTAATAAAGGAGATGAAACATTATTTATTTCTCCCCAATTTAATTCAGAGAAAGATTTAGAAGATCATAAACATGATGCTACGCATTTGTTTTGGGTAAAGAATAATTGGCGCATAGGCGACGAATCGGTATCAAGTACGAAACGTGCGATGGAAGATTCATTCAGCAGCTTTAGTTTAGTGGATTCGTTGATTGCCCGGGCATGTAACAAAAAGCTTTTTCCGAGTCTGAAAAAAATTACCATCATTGGTCATTCGGCCGGAGGACAGTTTGTTTCCCGTTATGTGGGCATGACGCCCATGCCTTCGATCGCTTCGAAATACAAGTTTAATTTTATCGTGATGAATCCATCTACGTACATGTACTTAGATGACCGAAGACCTGTAAAAACGGAAACTGGTTTAACGTTTATCAAGCCCGATACAAGTGGTTGTCCTGGTTTCAATGATTATCCTCGAGGCATGGATAAGCTAAATCCATATGCTTCCCTAGTGGGTGTTGAAACCATCAAGAAACAATTTCTGAATCGAGATATTCGATTTATTCTGGGGGAGAAAGATGTCAATATGAACGATAGTAGTTTAGACAAGACGTGCGAGGGTAATATGCAAGGGCGTTTTCGTTTAGAGCGGGGACAATATTTTTATGATTACGTCCAACTGTATTCCCCAAAAAAGAAAATATACCAAATTGCCGTTGTTCCAGATGTAGCACATGACGGAGATAAAATGGTTAATTCTAAGGAGGCTCGTTGGCATATTTTTGGTATGTAGTTTAATTTAAATTTGATTAAATGAATTTTTTCCAAATCGAGAACGATGCCATTATCGCAGGACTATTTTTAATTCTATTAGCTGGAATTTTTTATAGTGCTGATTCCAATCATGGTTTTTGGAAAAAATTATATGGGGTAGTTCCGCCCTTATTGTTTTGTTATTTGATTCCTGGTTTTCTGAATAGTTACCATGTGATCAGTGGAGAAGCATCTAGTTTATATCGTTTTGCGACGGCTTACTTACTTCCTGCCTCCTTGATTTTATTATTATCGACTGCTAATCTGAAAGCAATTTTTGGTTTAGGTAATAAAGCGCTACTCATATTTTTTACGGGTTCAATCGGTATCGTTATTGGTGGCCCTATCGCATTGTATGTTGTCTCGTTATTTTCTGACAGTTTTCATGTCGCAGCTCAGGAAGCGGGGTATTGGAAAGGATTGGTTACCATCACGGGTTCGTGGATCGGTGGTAGTAGTAGCCAATTGGCATTAAAAGAGATTTATGGATGCTCAGAAGAGCTATTTGTCATCATTTTGGTCATCGACGCCTTAGTGGCAAATGTATGGACAGCGCTCTTGTTTTATGGCGCAGGAATTACCCATAAAATTGACGCCTGGCTCGGGGCAGATGCAACGTTGATTGAGGATGTCAAAAAAAATATCTTAAAATTTAAGGAAACGAAAGATAAACCTGCCGACTTAAAAGATCTGACATTTATATTGGGCATAGGCTTTGGTGGTACGGCTGTTGCGCATGCGTGTAGTGGCTTAATTTCAAAATTATTTGCACCACATCGCGACTGGCTTATTTCGCATGGTTTAGAGCCTTTCTCGTCCCAATTCTTATGGTTGATTCTCTTGTCAACAACGATCGGTATACTTTTGTCGTTTACCCGCGTTCGAAAAATGGAAAAGCTAGGGAGCACGGATTTTGCTACGCTCTTTATTTATTTCTTAATTATGACTATTGGGATGCGTCTAGATTTATTTAATATCGGTGCCAACGTTGGATTACTGGCAGTAGCGGTAATCTGGATGCTGATACATATTATTTCTATGATTGTGGCTGCCAAAATGATCAAAGCCCCTTTCTTTTTTGTCGCCGTAGGGAGCCAAGCTAATATTGGTGGTGTGGCGACTGCACCCGCTGTAGCTGCAGCTTTTCATCCTTCCTTGGCGCCTGTAGGAGTTTTATTGGCAGTTTTAAGCCATGTCATTGGCACCTATGCTGGGATTATTTCAGCCTGGTTGATGCGCTTGGTGGATGTCTAATCTGCTTGTTGCGTTAAGAGCGCAATACACATCTTCATTCCTTCTTCGTAGTTTTTAATTTTAATGTTCTCGTTGGCAGCATGTATGTTGTTATACGGATTAGGAATTCTAAGTGATACCGCTGGCACGTTTAAGGTTTCGATGAATGAAGCCATGGGTTGCGAACCTCCTGTGGCACGCACCTTTAGAAATTTGCCCACAGCTCTTTCTGTTGCTTTGGATAACCATAGGCCGATTTCAGAATCCATGGGTGTTCTAAAGGGGAGTGATCCTACTTTTTGTTTCAACGTAGCCAAGGTTTTGAATCGGGCTCTTTGTTGGTCTGTAGGTAAACTATCAATTAGCGTCACGCCATGTTGTATTAAGTAGTTTTTGATTAAACCGATTTGTCTCGAACCGGGTGTTTCGGGAACCAACCGTAAATCTAATTCAGCGATGGCCATACTTGGAATCGTCGTGGTGACTAGTTTTCCTACGTTGGATGCTTGTAAACCACGGATATTTAAGCTGGGGTATTGCATGGCTTCCTGATAACTTTCACCCACTTTTTCAGCTTCGGCAATGCCAATTTCCGCATTTATTTCCGCCATATTTTCGGGGATTTCAGCAAATGATTTTTTGTCGGCCGCTGTAATCGTAACTCCATCATAAAATCCTGGAATCGTTACCCGACCATCATCGTCTTTCATGCCGGCTAACAGCTTGGCTAATTTTAAGGCTGGATTGGGGGCGTAGTTACCATATTGGCCGCTGTGCAAATTTTCTTTGGCACCATATACCGTTAAAGTCAGCGTTGCAATACCTCTAGCACCAAACATGATCGTGGGAATATCGGATATGTGTCGTGTTCCATCCATTATGACTAAGTGGTCGGCCGCCAAAAGTGCGCGATTCTTTTTGACTAAATCAGCGATAGTCGGGGAGCTTAACTCCTCTTGAAAATCCATGATCACTTTGACATTATAAGCAGGAGCTATATTTCTTTTTCGTAGCGCGTTTAGTGCAGAAATTAAACACATGGCAGGGCCTTTTGAATCGGATGTAGACCGAGCAACTATTTTCCATTCAGGGTCTATTTTGGTCTCAATCTCATGCCATGAAACTTCTTCTCCTTTTTGATTTTTAATTACTGGCTCAAAAGGATTAGGTTGATTCCAAGCGGATTTATCTACGGGTTGTCCGTCAATTTGTAGATAAAATAATACATTGGGCTTTTTGGGGTCGGTTATGTATTCAGCATATAAATGAGGTATTTTCGACGAAACTAACTGCGTGGTTTTAAACCCTAAATTTTGAAATGTTTTTTCACACCATTTCAGATTGGTTTCAATTTGTTGGGGATAATTCCCATCGTTGGGCATTTGGAGGAATTCTCTGAATGTCAAAAGCGAGCCTTTAATCTCTGACTGTTCAATTTCATTTATTTCGAGCTTGGTGAATTTTTGGCCATATACGGACAAAGAGGTAACCAAAAGAAGGGCAAAAAGAATTCTCATCTGCATGAAGATTTTATGTAAAATGGGAGAGTGAAAATAGGCAGAATCAAGCAAATAGCATAACTAAATTAATACGGATGTCGGTACACGTCGATGGAAAAATTAACGCACCAAAACTTGACTCGGTTTATTTATTGTAAATATTCATTTCCTATGGTTAAACATAATTATATCAGAATGAGTAGATTTGAAAATGTCTGGAGTTTTATTGTTTTATAAGGGCGTCCTAAATAAGAAAACAAGAAGCCATTACCTATTTTGATCGTTAACGTTTACTTGCTACCACAAAATTCGCCTCATTCTTCAAAGGCAAATCACATGTTTACTTGGATGAGGCCAATAAGCCATCCTTGGGTCATTTTAGCGCCATTTTTTGTGGCAGTAGTGGTGTTGCTGGCTTCGTGCCAACAGCCCGCTGATGAAAAAATCACCGAGCTTTATTCGCCAGACAAAAAGTTGAGGTTTCAACTGTATACGGCCAACCAAGCCCATAAACTAGCTTATACCATTAGTTACAAGGATTCGCTCCTCGTAGATAAATCAGCCATCGCGTTAGATCTGGATGGGGAAGCGTATGATCATTTAAGTGTCAAAGAAATACAATCATTTGAAGTTGATACCCTATTTTCTCCTACCATTGCCGCTAAACGTAAAATCTTCATTGATCATTATAAGGGAGTTCGAATTCATTTTGACCAAGCCATTTCATTAGAAATTCGGATGTACGATGAGGGAATGGCGTTTCGCTGGATTAGTCAATCCAACCATGACCTAAAGGTAATGAACGAGACATTTGAAGTGAATCCCGTTCGTGATGCTACCCTTTTTTATGAACCATATGAACAGGAGAATCCGGTTGGACCTGGGATTGTTAATTATGTTAAACATCAAATTTTACGAGTTGCCAACTTTTTTAAAGTTAAAAAAACACCCGCAGAGACGACTTTTGAAACTCAGTACACTAGTAAAAAGCTCTCTGAAATCAATCACAAATCATTTCTTTTTGTGCCGGCACTTATCCAGACAAATGAAAGAAAATATATAGCCATTGGCGAATCGGATGTGACTGATTATCCGGGTATGATCTTGCATAAATCGGCCCAAAATGGATTATCAACGGCTTTTTCAGCTTATCCGCTGAAAGAAGAAATACCCACGGATACGGCGAACTACATGAAATTAGTGTATGTAAGTAAATCTGCAAATTACATTGCGTTGACAAAAGGGAAAAGAACTTTTCCATGGCGCATATTGCACATTACAGATAATCCCGCCACCATACCTGCCTCAGACCTCGTTCAAAAATTAGCTACTCCATCTAAAATCAAAGGCGATTTATCTTGGATCAAACCAGGACAAATTACGGATGAGTGGCTCGTGAATGTTAATCTATTTAATGTCGACTTTAAGGCAGGAAAAAATACGGCTTCGTATAAATATTACATTGATTTTGCCCACACATTTGGCCTGGAGTACATCATGATAGACGAAGGCTGGTATCTGAAGGGGAACCCAAAGAATTTAAATAAGGATGTCGATATTGACGCCATTGCTAGCTATGCCAAAGAAAAGGGCGTTGGTCTCGGCTTATGGTTTAATGCCATGGTGCTAAATGAAAACATGGATGAGAACCTGAAGTTATATGCTGCCAAAGGAATCAAGATCATACTTATTGATTTTATTAATAGGAACGATCAGAAGACCATGAATTATTATGAGAAAATTGCCGAGGCATGTGCAAAATATAAGTTGATGGTAAATATTCATTCCGCCCCGGCACCTGCAGGATTTGAAATCACGTATCCCAATGCGATCACGCGTGAAGGCGTCATGGGTTCAGAATGGAATGGATGGAGTCCATTTGTTACGCCAAATCATGATCTGACTATTCCATTTACTCGGATGTTTTCTGGATCCTTGGATTATGAACCGGGATTACTAGAGAATTCAACGGATAATGGTTTTCAAAATATTCCCAATAGACCCATGTCACAAGGAACACGTGCGCACCAAATGGCCATGTACCTTGTTTATGATAGCCCACTGCAATATTTTGTGGGTAATCCATCGCAGGGATTCAAAGAGCCTGAATTGATGAAATTTGTGGGCAATATTCCCACTACCTGGGATGAAACAATCGTACTCGATGGCAAACCAGCTGCCTATATTGTCACGGCAAGATTAAAAGATGGGATCTGGTATATTGGGGCATTGACTAATTGGAGTGAAAGAGAATTAACTTTTGATCTTTCCAGACTGAAACTTAAAAATTACCATTTTACAGGTATCGTTGACGGTATAAATAGCGATCGCTATGCTGCTGACTATAAAATTGTTTCCGGTAGTGGCCATGGAAATCAGCCATTTAAAATTCGGCTTAGAAAAGGCGGTGGAGGATTGTGGCGATTTGAATCGAGCGTAAAATAAAAAAACCACCTCGTTTGAGGTGGTGTAAGTGGTCCCACTAACCGAGTCGATACGGCTACTATCAAATTTTAATCTTATTAGGATCTTACCAAGTTAAATCTATTCCAATTTAGTTGACTTATTCAATATGATTTGAGCGGGTTTAAATTAGTTTCTTGTGCGCTCTTGTTTGCTGCTTTGATTAAAATGAATCACTGTTTGATGTAAGCTTGACTTTTTAAATAAAATATAAAAATTTATTTTTAATTTCAAAAAGATACTTATGTTTGTTCTTACATAAATTCTAAACCAAATTTAATATCATGAAAAAAATCCTTTTTTTAGTAGTGCTTGGCTTGGCTATTGGCCGGACTGCCTCAGCTCAAAACGCCATCAATTCTGTTCATTTTTACGATGTTAAAAATGCTGCAGCTGAGCAAACCTATAAAGCAACTTTGAAAGAAATCAATGCAATTATGGTTGAGATTGGCTATCCTAAAAATTAT
>CAIUGL010000088.1 GCA_903898715.1 uncultured Cytophagaceae bacterium | reverse complement strand
AAGTGGTCAAATAACTTACAAGAACTTTGCGAAAGTACACGATTGGGAATCCCGGCCATTGTTGCCTCGAATCCACGTAATCATGTGACGACCGATGCATCGGTGGGATTGAGCGTGGGCCTAACGGCATTTTCAAAATGGCCAGGTGAATTAGGTTTGGCGGCGATGCGCGACTTTGATTTAACACGTAAGTTCGCGGAAACGGCCGCAGCTGAATGGCGCTCGGTCGGATTACGAAAAGGCTATATGTACATGGCAGATTTGGCCACGGAACCTCGCTGGGGACGTGTCGAAGGTACATTCGGAGAAGATGCGGATTTGGCATCTAAAATGATCACGGAAATTGTATTAGGGTTTCAAGGTAAAAAAATAACACCTACCTCAGTGGCGATGACCACAAAACACTTTCCAGGTGGTGGGCCGCAAGTGGATGGGCAGGATTCCCATTTTGATTGGGGAAAATTCGCACACTATCCAGGTGGCATGTTTGACTACCATGTGAAACCATTTAAAGCAGCGATTGCTGCTGGTACATCGGCGATCATGCCTTACTATTCCGCACCGAAAGGCAAGGAATTTGAGGAGGTGGGTTTCTCTTATAACAAGGCGATGATTGGTGATTTATTGCAAGGCAAATTAGGTTTCAATGGAATCATTAATTCGGATACAGGTCCAATCGAAATGATGCCATGGGGAGTGGAAAGTATGAGCATTCCTGCGCGCTACCAAAAAGCCTTGCAAGCAGGTGTGGACATTTTCTCCGGTGCGGCAGATCCGACCACCTTGATTGACGTAGTGAAAAAAGGCCTAGTATCAGAGGCGCGCATTGATCAATCTGTGTCAAAATTATTAAAAGAGAAATTTGATTTAGGTCTATTTGAGAATCCGTATGTCAATGTCGAGGAAGCGGTGAAAACGGTGGGTAATAAGGAGGCAGTTGCGGCGGCTGATTTGGCCTTGCGGAAATCGATTGTACTACTGCGCAACGACGACAAACGTTTGCCATTAGCTAAGAAAACTAAGGTTTATTTTGAAACCTACTTCCAATCCGGACGTAATGCGGGAGAGGCCATCAAAGTTTCGAAACCCGAATATCCGGGTCTTGAGTTTGTGTCAACGAAAGAAGAGGCCGATGTCGTTTTACTGTGGTTGGTTCCTACAGCTGGTGGATTATTCAGTTCCCAAGGTTCAAAAATTGACCTGAATTTGTCTAAAAACCGCATTGATGTGAATCATGTTAATGAAGTTTTAACTGCTAAGCCAACGGTCATTGCGATTAATTACACGAATCCATGGGTGATTGAGGAAATCGACAAGGGTAAAGCTTCATCCATTATTGCGACTTTTGGTACGACCCAAGAAGCCTTGTTGGACATCGTGACGGGGGCCTACAAGCCATCAGGCAAGATGCCATTCACAACTCCGATTAACCAAGCGGCTGTTGAGGCGAATAAATCCGACGTTCCAGGACACATGGAAGGTCCGGGATATGGTTTGTTTGCCTTTGGGCATGGGTTAACTTACTAATGAAAAAGGGAGCAAATGCTCCCTTTTTTTATAAGTTATATTTCAACCCCACCGTACCAATCACCTGACCATCCGTGATGGTATAATTACCAAAGGCTTTGGCCTGAAAATGCTTGTTGATGTCATAGGAAATCGTCTCGGCAACACCGGTTAACTCACCCACCGACAAATAATATCCTTGTGAGAAAAAATTCCATTTCTTGTGATGGTAGTTGGCATTCCCAGATACCAGCGTCACCTTAAAATCCGTATTTCGCGCATTCCCATTTAGAATAAATGAACCCACATTCCACGATGCGTTTACTGGGTAGGATAACGTTAAGTCCCGGCCAAAGAAACTCGTTACTTTATACTGATCAGTCATTTGAAATGCCGGCATATGAATCCCCGCCGTTGCTTTAAATTTCTTATCAATAAATCGATAACGCGTAAAAAGAACTACCGTGGTGGGCGTCAAACTCTTCATACGCATCATGTACATCAAAGCACCTGTCAGCCTTCTTTTCGGATTCGTACTCGCATTGATAATCATATTGGGTTCCTTGGACGTAAACGCAGGAATAAATGAGAAACCACCGGTACTCATTTCAATACTTCCGGTTTGTGCGCTCATCGTAAACGAGGCTAACATAAGACAGGTGGCTATCAATTGTTTCATTTTGATACATTAGGGAATTTGAAGTCACAAAAGTAGTGCTTTTCCATTCTGAAAACAACCGAAGGCATTTGCAGTTTATGCTATATGCCCAAATCTCCCATCAATATCGTCTGGTTTAAACGTGATCTCCGATTTACGGACCACGAGCCGTTGTACCGGGCATTGGAGGAAGATATTCCGGTATTGTTGGTCTATTTTTTCGAACCTTCCTTACTCGCATTCCCGGATAGCGATGTGCGTCACTGGCGATTTGTGCATGAATCACTTGTTGAAATGCAGGGGCGTTTGGAAGACCGAAATGGTATTTTGTATCTCTTTCATTCCGAAGTACTGCCTGTATTTCAGGCGCTTTCAGAGCAATATACTATTCACCAAATATTCTCTCACGAAGAAATCGGAAACGATTTAAGTTATCGGCGAGACAAAGAGGTTACGGCTTTTTGCAAGCGCGAAAAAATTGCATGGAAAGAGACGCCAACGGGCGGCGTGATTCGCCGTTTGAAATCACGTAAAACGTGGCAACAACGCTGGGAAGAAACGATGCGGCACGAACCCTATTTAGTTCGCGAGGATAACTGGAATTTGCTGCGTTTACCGTCTGAATTTTACACGGCTTTTAAAGGTCCCGAACTTCCCCTTGAATTCAAAACGCGTAACCCTGTTTTCCAAGAAGGGGGCGAATATTGGGGTTGGAAATACTTGAAAAGTTTCATTGAAACCCGGCATCCCGCGTACAGTTCATCCATCAGCAAGCCGGAGGCCAGTCGGCGCGCATGCAGTCGCATTTCGCCGTACTTAACCTATGGAAATATCAGCATGCGGATGGCCTATACGTTCACGATGCAGCATTATAAAACGGCGGCCAACAAACGGGCGCTTTCAAATTTTACATCACGCCTACACTGGCAGGGGCATTTCATGCAAAAGTTTGAGGATGAATCACGGATGGAATTTGAACATGTGAATAAGGCCTATCAAGGCCTTGAAAAACAGCGCGATGAGTCGTTGATAAATGCTTGGCAAAACGGCCAAACCGGCGTTCCGCTTATTGATGCCTGCATGCGTTGCGTGGTTGCGACGGGCTATTTGAACTTCCGTATGCGAGCGATGGTGGTGTCGTTTTTCGTATTTAATTTATGGCAGGATTGGCGAGATTTGGCACATTTTCTGGCACGTCAATTTCTAGATTACGAACCAGGAATTCATTATCCACAAATCCAAATGCAAGCCGGCGTCACTGGTATTAATACGATCCGGATTTATAACCCAATCAAGAATTCTTATGCCCACGATCCGGAAGGTGTCTTCATTAAAAAGTGGGTGCCTGAATTAGCGGCAGTCCCTTCAACTTTAATTCATGAACCTTGGAAATTGAGTGACATGGAGCAGACCTTGTACGGCGTAAAAATTGGGTTTGATTATCCTGCTCCGGTGGTGGATTTGAGTGCCACACGCAAAACGGCATCGGACCAAGTTTGGGCGATGCGGAAAACAAAAAAGGCCCGACAAGAGGGGGCGCGAATCCTTGAAAAACATGTGAATAAATGAGCGCATTCCTGATTTTCCCGCACCAATTGTTTGAAGAAACACTCGCACAAGAAGCGGATGTGTTCTACCTAGTAGAATCAAATCTTTTCTTCAAACAATACGCCTTCCATAAACAAAAGTTAATCTTCCACCGGGCAAGCATGCGCGCTTTCGCGGATCGCCTTCGGTCCGCAGGGAAAACAGTCGAATACATCGATGCGCAGGATTCTCGCGCTTCGGAAGTCGCACTGGTCTCCTCCATCCAAGGCGCGATAATGTTGTTCGATCCCAATGATTATTTGTTGGAACGCCGACTTCGTCGAGCTAATGATATTCATTTTTTAACAAGCCCGAATTTCCTGAATACGGACACTTCACTCCTCGGAACCCGCAAGCCGTATTTTCAAACAGCCTTCTACACCCAACAGCGAAAAGATCGCGGACTATTGCTCGAGGAAGATGGAAAACCAATGGGCGGCCAATGGACTTTTGATGCGGATAATCGGAAGAAGATTCCCAAGAACACCTTTGTCCCGGCGCCGTTTCCGGAGACACCGACTAATAAATACATTCTTGAAGCCATCGATTATGTTTACACGTATTTCCCGGCCAATCCTGGATCGAGCGAAAAGCCCTTTTCCGGAGCCTATTATCCCGTAACACATGATGAAGCACAGGCTGCATTGGAGCTATTTATCCGAGAGCGCATACAGCTTTTTGGGGATTATGAGGATGCGATCAAGGCGCAGGAAAAGACCTTATTCCATAGTATTTTAAGTCCGTTGATTAATGTGGGATTATTGAATCCTTCGCAGGTTATCGAACGCGTCGCGAATTCGAAAGCACCGCTAAATAGTGTGGAGGGATTTATCCGACAAGTGGTCGGTTGGCGCGAGTTTGTCCAATTATTGTATCGGAAAATTGGGAGCCAACAGCGCACCACGAATTATTGGGGATTCACCAACGATATGCCTGCGGCCTTTTACACAGGAACAACCGGCGTGGAACCGATCGACCAAACCATTCGCAAGCTGTTAAAAACTGGATACAATCACCACATCGAACGCCTAATGATGCTAGGGAATTTTATGCTATTGTGCGAAATCAAGCCGGATGCGGTTTACCGTTGGTTCATGGAAATGTACATCGACGCATACGATTGGGTGATGGTTCCGAATATCTACGGCATGTCACAATTCAGCGATGGTGGTTTGATGACGACGAAACCGTACATCTGCGGGTCTAATTACATTCTGAAAATGAGCGATTATCCGAAGGGCGAATGGCAGGAGATTTGGGATGGATTGTTTTGGCGATTCTTGGATAAACAACGGGTAACTTTCAAGAAAAATCCCCGTTGGGCCATGCTCATCAGTACCTGGGATAAAATGCCTGTAGAAAAAAGAGAGGCGCACCTGCGAAGAGCGGAAACCTTCTTAGCGCAACTGTTTGCTTAGTTTATTCCAAAACGAAAAGAAGCTATTGAACTCTCCTTGCAAGCCTGGAGCTAAGGATGGATGCTCCTCGCGCATACCGTGAAAATGAGCATTGATGGGGTGATCGCGGAAAATACCTTTTACGTTAAGCTCCGCATATTCTCCATAAAAAACTTGAATTCCCGGGATGTTTGCCGCTAAATCCAATATGAATTGTATGGTCTTTGGCGCCATTGGATACTTCGCAAAATGACTTGGTTCTAAAACCAAAATTCGATTACCTGCTTCACCTTCGTGATAAGTTGGATCGAGCGTGTAATGGGTGTAAATGAAAGTAGGTACTCCTGCCTGTAAAACCGGTGTTTTTTTCGCGGGTGCTGTAAAAACGAGATCAGTCTCCACGGAACTACGTAAAACTTCGGGAACAGCCTGAAGAGGCAAATCCTCATACTCGAAATCCAAAAAAGTGCCCCGTTGGCCTGTGCCTGTGTAGGTGTTGACATTCACCTGATTCACATAATATTGTTTGTTGCTGAAGGTCCCCACGCACCATTGCCAGCTCAGCGCATTACTCGCTAAATCCCCATCCAATAAATGGTAATAGAGCCATGAAGCGGGGGCCTTCCAGTGGTATTTTCCCACATTGCAGGTTATCGCTGCCAGGTACATCCGCAGGTGATTATGTAGGTACCCTGACACAGAAAAGGTGCCTAAATGACTATCCAAGGCCTTAATTCCGGTGTTGGCATCCAATACTGCCGCGGGCATTCCTGAATACAGAACCCCTTCTTGCGGATGCCGAATATCTTCAAAAATCCCATCGCCTTTTTGAAACCACGTGCGGGTGTAGAACTCGCGCCAAGCTAATTCTTGGATGAATTTCTCCGCTTGTTCTAAACCAATTCCGCGGTCTTTCAGTCGCTTAACGACTTGAGGAACGGTAATAAATCCACGCGACAAATAAGGAGATAAATAGGAGACGCCACCTTTGACAAAATTCCGGGTCCGCGCATAAAGCTCAGGGTCAAATTGGTCGATGCGTTCGTAAACATCCGACAGGTTGGTTGGGAAATTCACTAGCGCTTGCTGATTTTATTCATGCTGATACTGCGTTGCAGCGTGCATTTGAAGCGCGGATCTAGGGCAACGCGTTTTTGTAGATGTTTGGTATTCCTGCCGCCCATGCGCTTACGCCACATGCGGAAACTGGACTCTTTGCTATTCAAGCGCATGAATTCGATGACCTCTTTTTCTTTCAGCCCAAACTGGAATTCGATCGCCTCAAAGGGCGTGCGATCTTCCCAAGCCATTTGGATGATTCGGTCGATTTCTTGGTCGGTAAACTTATTTGCTACGTCTGCACTTTTCACCACAATAGATGATTTGGTCCCAATTCTTTTCCCAATTCTTACGCCAGGCGAAAGGGCGGTTGCAAACGGGGCAGGTTTTGGAGGGTAAATGTTGTTTTTTAACGCCTTGCATGAGGGTTAAACGAACCACAATCGAAATTTGTTTTGAGGAACTTTCTGTATTAGATTTCAATCTCGCCTCGCAAATACAATACCGCCTCCCCTGCAATCTCTACGCGATCCCCTAGTAATTTACACGTTAAGTCACCAGTGCGTTGAGATACTTGTCGGGCAGTTAATTCGGTTTTCCCAAACCTCCGCCCATGCTGGGTCGCTATTTGGAATAACTCCGCCGGCACGCATGCGTTCGAATATGCTCATATACTCATAAAAAAAGCCATCCTTTCAGATGGCTTTCCATTTATTTCACTACCGTAATCAATCCCGGAATCTCGACCATTTCATTCGCATCTGCTGCGTAATCAACGCCATCAAATCCGAAGCCGAATAAACTAGAGAAGTCCGATTTATATCCCGCTAAATCGCCGATCGCTGGTAGGTTCTCCGTCGTAGCGCCTTTCCACAATTCAGCCACTTCTTTTTGAACTGCTTCATCCATTTCCCAATCGTCGATGCGAATACGTCCTTTCTCGTCCACTGGAATCGAACCATTCGTATATAAACGTGCACTGAATAAACGTTGGATCTGCTCGATACAACCTTCATGCGTGCCTTTAGCTTTCATAATTTTATACAATAACGAGATGTACAATGGAATCACAGGGATCGCTGAACTGGCTTGAGTCACCAAAGCTTTGTTCACTGAAACGAAAGCTTTGCCTCCTATTTTGGCCAAATCATCCGTAATCTTAAACGCCGTCGCTTCTAAATGGTCTTTTGCCATTCCAATCGTTCCCTTACGGTAAACCGGCTCTGTTACTTTTGGCCCAATGTACGAATACGCAACGGTCATCGCACCGTCGGCTAAAACACCAGCGTCCAATAAGGCATCCATCCACATTTGCCAATCTTCACCACCCATCACTTCCACCGTATTCGCAATATCTTCGTCGTTACAAGGTGTAATCGTCACATCCGAAACAATGCCTGTGTGAAAATCAACCGTTTTGTCCGTGAAGGTGTCGCCGATAGGCTTCAACACCGAACGGTGCATCACTCCCGTAACTGGGTGCTGGCGAACCGGTGATGCTAAACTATAAATCACTAAATCGATTTGGCCTAAATCCGCCTTGATTAAATCGATCGTTTGCGCTTTTACTTCGTTGGAGAACGCGTCGCCGTTGATGCTCTTCGCATAAAGACCCGCATTTTTTGCCGCTGCTTCGAATGCGAGGCTATTGTAATACCCTGGAGAGGCTGTTTTGCCTTCTGCAGGTGCTTTTTCAAAAAATACGCCTATCGTCGCGGCATCCGATCCGAATGCACTTGTGATGCGAG
The DNA here is from genome assembly GCA_903898715.1 of uncultured Cytophagaceae bacterium. Lineage (GTDB taxonomy): Bacteria > Bacteroidota > Bacteroidia > Cytophagales > Spirosomataceae > Aquirufa > Aquirufa avitistagni. The sequence goes on along the minus strand of CAIUGL010000088.1, from coordinate 24,651 downwards.
AGGCTAAACCAAAACCCGTCGAGGCTCCGATGACAAGCACTTTTTTCGCCCCGGCAATTTTGCCTTTGGACTTCACATAGTCAATTTGATTTAATACGTTCTTCTCGCAACCTTTTGGGTGTGATGTCAAACAGATAAACCCTCTCATTCTAGGTTCAATAATCATAGTGCTTGAATTTTGTTTGTGCAAATATAGTCAAAGCCCCTAATTATCCCATAAGATGCCCTGGGTCAATTGGCCGATAGGTTGAGTGTAAGTCCTACTGCGATTTAGTTTTCAACATACGAAACGAGTCCACATTGTTGCCTAAAAGAATGGAAGGTAAATTTAAGTTCATATTTTTCAATCTAGAATACATTTTTGGTAGATTTAAACGCTCGACCTCTTTTAGCTATATGAAAAAGATTTTCCTCTTCCTCTTGCTTGGTTTTACGGCAATAGGCCAACAAACCGCCAATAAACCGGAACGCGTTAATTGGTTTCAAGACCTAGGTTTCGGGATGTTTATCCACTGGAATGTGGATGTAAGTTTGGGCGCCGTGATCAGTCACTCGATGGCGGGTGCGTCTGACGAATATGTCAATAAATACATCAAAGAACTTCCGTCCTACTTTAATCCAGAACAGTTTAAACCCAAAGACTGGGCCAAATTAGCCAAACTTGCCGGCATGAAATACGTCGTTTTTACGGCCAAACATCACGCAGGTTTCGCCATGTTCAACACCAAAACGACCACTTTCAATGTCATGAACACGCCCTTTAAACGGGACGTGACCAAAGAAATCGTCGAAGCATTTAGAGCCGAAGGAATTGCCGTTGGCCTCTACTTTTCTCCAGACGATTTTTACTATTTACATACGCACAAGCAACCAATCGGCAGAGCACAAGATCCCGCACATTATCCAAAAACCAATCCAGGTTTGATGGAATATGACAAGGCCCAACTGAAAGAGTTGTTGACCCAATACGGCAAAATCGATATCCTATTTATCGACGGACCTGGTGATGGTCTCCGTGAACACGCATGGGCGATCAACCCCGATTTAGTCATCACCCGTGACGCGATGAAAACGCCAGAGCAAACGACACCGAATGCAGCATTGCCTATGCCTTGGGAGGCCTGTTATACGATGGGCACCGACTGGCAATATAAGCCAACCAACGATCCACAGAAATCAGGAACTACCGTTATTAATATGTTGGCCGAAATTCGAGCGAAAGGAGGGAACTTCTTATTAAACGTAGGTCCAAAACCAAACGGGGAAATTCAAATCGAACAAGAAGCAATCCTACGCGAAATCGCACTTTGGAACTTCGCCTATTCCGAAGCTATTTACGCCGTGAAACCGATGCCAATCATCAAAGAAGAAGGCGTTTGGTATACACAATCGAACGATGAAAAATACATTTATGCATTCATCTTACGTGCCTCGCCGGACGACTGGAAATACGGCGAACGCAAAAATTTCGTACTTTCGAACATCCTTGGAAATGAGAAAACGACGGTGGAAACCTTAGGTTACAAAGGGGAACTTGTCGAATACAAACAAGATTTTGATGCGAAAACTTACGTCACTGCGAGCCCATTAGGTTTAACAATTAGCGCCGTCAATGGCCAACGCTTCTACACGAATAACAAATGGCCGAACGCCGTCGTATTGAAAATTGCTAACGCAAAAGGGCGTTTGCCTCAAGCCGATAAAACAAAACAAAGCTCCATGGATGGAGCCAAATAACGATGATGATTACCGTACAAACAACAATCAACGCTCCTATACATATCGTTTGGGAAAAATGGACAACCCCAGCACATATCCAAAACTGGAACTTCGCTTCCCCCGATTGGCATTGCCCGAAAGCGACCACCAACCTGCAAGTGGGCGGCGAATTTCACTACGAAATGGCGGCTAGAGACGGCTCGATGAGCTTTGATTTTTGGGGCACTTACCTTGAAATTAACCCAGAACAATCGCTCCACATTTACATTGGCGATGGCCGCAATATGCAGGTTACTTTCGAAACCATCGAAGCAGGAACGAAAGTAACCGAACATTTTGAGCCGGAAAATCAAAACCCAGAGGATCTGCAACAAGCCGGCTGGCAAATGATTTTAGATAACTTCAAAAGCTATGTAGAAGCCCAATAAACATGAACCGCTCGCTAGTAATCTACCTCGGATTCCTCGCCATAACAATTCTTGGCATTTTCATCGGCCATCAAACATCCTTTGAACAGGCCGAACCCCGCATCTGGAACTATGAAAATGTCTTATTCATGTGTATGGGTATTCCGTTTGTCTTCTTAATTCCAAACGCTAAAATTCCTGAATTTTGGGAAAAGACTATTTCCTTAAAAAACAAAGTCTGGATGCCTGTGCTGATTGGCTTGGCTTTTGGATTTGCCGACTTACTAATTATTGAGCATGGCTTGCATCATCCGCCGCACAAAGTACTTCCTCCCTACACGCAACCTTTCCCTTATTCGCTGTTTTTGTTCTTCTCCGGTGCTTTTGAAATTGAGGTTTTCTATCGACTAATTCCTATCACATTAGTCTTATTTATTGCAAGGCGCTATACAAACGAAAAAGCGATTCCCCCTATATTTTGGGGAATCGCCTTACTTACTTCCCTACGTGAGCCTCTTGAACAGTTCCCAAGTGGCCCGCTTTGGTTTATCATATATGCGTTCCTTTCAGGTTTTTCCATGAATTTAATACAGGCCTTTTACTTGAAAAAAAGCGGCTTCGTTTCTGCACTACTCATTCGACTAAGCCACTACTTCATTTGGCATATTTTGAATGGAGTAATCATCGAATTTTTTCTCCTAAAAACTACTTCCTAGGATTTAAAATCAAACCAACACGCTCCAAACAATCATCTAGATGGTAGCGAACTTCCTTATCCGCATACTTGCCCTTCGCTAAAGCCAAGCTTGCTTGAAGCGCTTTTAACTCACCACGAACGATCGAACGAACGTCCGACTGCGCTACTGGATAAGTCTCACGCGCTGGACCAAATTGACCAGCCGCGGCAGGAGGCGCAGGCGCTTGATCCGTCATCAAAGCTTTCAAGCGTTCGATGTAGGCTTTTTGCAAATTCCGACGATACCGATCGATGTTTTTCCCTGCAGCTAACTCAGTCCAAATGCCTCCGCGTAAATCTTGAAAAAGATCAATCGTCTTGTAATTATTAGCCGTAGTCAAGCCACTATTATCCAAACGCGCAAAGGTCTCTAAACTCAACATGCGGTTCAATGGGCTAACCTGTAAGCTACGAATCCGATCCGTGTATCCGGCCATGTGATGCGTAACCACTTCTTTGTTAATCAACCAGTCAACATTCGTGAATGCATTGGTAATCAACCAGTTAACAGCGGCTTGTTGGCTCGCCTTCGGTACCGGATTGTACGACGAAATGTTTTGATTTGGCTTTGCATATTGCTCATATACCCCACCTACCATCGTCGTTACATGTCCCACATAGCGTGACCATGAACCTAAAAGCTCATCATTCAATTCAATCAAATCTTCGTAATCATTCGTCTTTTTGCTTGTCCAATCAGCCAAATTCTTAGCCACATATTTCAAGTTTTTCACCGCATACGTGCTTGCGCGAATCGGATCGTTACCGATATCTTCCGTCTGTGAACTTGGGTCAAATGTCGTTCCCTGACTTCCAAAACGGAATCTTGGATCCCCAGCTTTGGCCTCAATCCATTTGTCTAAGGTCGGTACTTCATCTTCTGGACGAACCGCATCCGGCAAAACGCGGTAGCCCCAATTCACCGCATAATTATCATACGGACCCATTTGGCGAATGTATCGAACTCCCTGATCCCCCGGCTGCGCGATGTAATTAAAACGCGCATAATCCATAATACTCGCAGAAATTCCCTCCTTAGTTGTGAAGTCTCCCTTGCGGTAATTCTCCACCTCATACGAGCTACTCGCCCCCATATTGTGTGGGAAACCTAAGGCGTGACCTACCTCATGTGAAATCACCATTTCCATCATTTCACCAATGTCCTCTTCGCGCGTATCCAAGGTCCGAGCGTTCGGATTCGAAGCGCCCGTCTCTAATAAAAACCGATTACGGTATGAACGCAAGTGGTTATGGTACCAAATAATATCACTCTCAATAATCTCCCCAGAACGCGGATCGCTGACACTTGGCCCCGTCGCATTTCGTGTGGTACTTGCTACATAACGAATTACGGAATACCGAATATCCTCCGGTGAAAAATCCGGATCCTCCGCTGCGGTTGGTGGATCTTTACAAATGATCGCATTTTTGAACCCAGCTACCTCAAAGGCTTTTTGCCAATTCTCCACACCCTTTTTCATGTGCTTGCGCAATTTCATCGGCGTAGCCGGATCTAAATAATAGACAATCGGTTTGATCGGTTCTACCAATTCTCCACGCTTATACGCGGCCATATCTTTCGGCTCCAATCGCCAGCGTTGGATATATGTTTTTTGGTCCGACTTTAATTCTTCACTCGAATAATCATATTGCTTTTGCGTAAAATAACCCACACGCTGATCGAATAAACGCGGCTTCATCGGCTTCTCAGGCAATAAAATCATCGACTGATTCATCTGCATACTAAGTGTTTCCGTGTAAGGCGTCACCGATGGCTTCGAGGCATTAAATGTAAAATCTTGTAAGACCTCGATGTTCAACGGGAAGGATTTAATCGAACGAATAAAGCTTCTGCTCGGATCTAAATTTCTAACTTTATGAGCCTCACGTAATGACGCGTCCAAACCACTCATCGCTGGAATGTCACTGCTGTAAAACTTCGTCACATCGATTACCACGTTGCTCGAATCTTTGCTATAGGTTTCAATGTCAAACATGTACAAGGTCGGCTCGTAATTATTGGCTTTCACCGACAAGCTAATCGGCAAGGAATCAGCCGCTACTGAGGCATACGATTTAACTTTAATCATGATCTTTTCTTGGAATTTCTCCCAAACAATCAATTGCTCACGGGAAGAAGTCCCCGCATTCACATAGCCTCCGCCGATGCCAGATGGGAGTTTGGCGATTTGACTGACCAATAACATGTCTTTTCCTAAATGTTTCTTCGGGATTTCGAAGTAATATTTATCGCCCACTTGATGTGCCGTAAATAATCCTTTCTTGGATTTAGCGTCCTTGGTAATGACCTGATCGTAGGATTTAGACTTGGATGCTGGTCGCTTTGCTGCGGAAGAATCAGCAGGTTTTGCGGGTGGTGTTGCAGGGGCTTTCGCCGACTGCCCAAAACTAAAAAAAGATACTGCGCAAAGGCAAGTGATGAGCGTAAAAGCTTTTTTCATTCGGTTTAAATTGGGTTTTTCGAATTTAGTCATTTTTCTTTTATCCCATACCATTAAAAAAAAGGACAGGCTTTGAGTAGAAGTGATAATTGTCACAAATTAAGACCATTAGCTGCTTTAAGTTTGCAGTACACTAATGAATAGAAAGATCATGGAAACAACAGAACAAATGTATGCAATGCCTCGGATCGGGGATATGGCACCTGACTTTACCGCAGTAACCACAACAGGTAAAATAAAATTTTCAGACTTTGCAAAGGATAAGTGGATTGTAATGTTTTCACATCCGGCCGACTTCACCCCGGTATGTACTACGGAGATGAGTGGGTTTGCAGAAAGACAAGATGAGTTCACCGCGATGAACACGGAGCTTATCGGCTTAAGTATTGACAGTATTCACTCGCACTTAGCGTGGGTTAATAATGTCCGCGAGAAAACAGGGGTATATTTTCAATTCCCAATCATCGCAGATTTAGACATGCACGTATCAAAATTATACGGTATGTTGCAGCCCAATGAAAGTGAAACAGCAGCAGTTCGTGCGGTGTTCTTTATCGACCCGTCTAAAAAGATTCGTCTCATCATGTATTACCCATTAAACGTAGGCCGTAATATGGATGAAATTGTACGTGCACTTCAAGCATTGCAATTCACCGACAAACACAAAGTGGCCATGCCATTAAACTGGAGACCAGGTGATCAGGTAATTGTACCTCCACCAAAAACCTTGGCTGAAATGGATGCACGTATCGCAGATACAACATGCGAAAAAATCGATTTTTACTTGGCGAAAAAAACCATTTAAAAAAGGAAAGCCGCTATTACATTTTAATAGCGGCTTTTTCTTTTATAAACTATTTGATTTACCAATTCATTTGAGAAACTTGGGACCTAATTCCAACATTCATTCAAATGAGCATTTGGCTCCTGATCTGCGCGGCAATATTCGTTCTAGTGACCCTCATCTCGGTCATGAAATTGCAGCCATTTATGGCCTTTCTAGTCGTTTCGTTAGGATTAGGACTATCCGCTTCGCTCACAACCGAGCAAACAATTGCCGCGATGCAAAAGGGAATCGGCGGAACACTGGGTTCCATTATTCCTATCATTATTCTAGGTTCCATGTTGGGTAAAATGGTCGCAAAAAGTCGGGCTACCTTTGTTTTATCTGAATATTTTGTTGGCCTTTTTGGCCCGAAAAACTTACCGATTGCCTTCATGCTGATCGGTTTTATTGTTGGCCTCCCGCTGTTTTTTTCCGTAGCATTTTTGCTTCTCGCACCGCTCGTATTATCCACCGCTGAACGCTACCAGTTACCACCCGTTTATTTAGGCATTCCGATGCTGGCCTCCCTTTCGATTACCCAAGGTTTCCTCCCACCACACCCGGCACCTTACTATTTAGTAACGCATTTGCCAGGGGCTGAAATGGGTACAACACTGGGTTATGGTATACTCATTTCAATTCCGGCCATGCTCGCTTCCGGCTGGCTATTTGGTAAAACCCTGAAAAATATCCCCGCCACACCGATGTCCTTTGTGGAGTCTGATGAAGGAGGGAATAATCCTTCGGTGGGAATTAGTTTATCGATTTTGTTATTGCCTGTGGCGCTGATTGCCATCAAGTCTTTTGTACATCTGCCATTCGTCAACTTGATCGGCGAGCCGATGGTTGCCCTGTTGATTTCCGTGTTTGCCGCGGTGTATTTTCTGGGAATTCAGCGCGGAATTACCTGGCCTGAAATCAGCAGTTGGCTCGTAGATTCCATCAAAGATGTTTCACCTTTAATGTTGACATTCGGAGGGGCCGGTGCCTTCAAAGAAATTTTACAAGAGATGCATGTGGGGGACGCGATGCATGCATTGACGCAAGGTTCCGCCATAAATCCATTGATCATTGCCTGGGGAATCGCCGCGATATTACGCATTGTCACTGGCTCCTCTACCGTTTCCGGCATCACCACGGCGGGCTTGATTTTGCCCTTATTAGCCTCCTCGGGAGTCAATCCTAATCTCCTTGCGTTGAGCATCGGAGCGGGTTCCATGGTCCTTTCCCACGTGAATGATGCGGGCTTTTGGCTCTACAAAGAGTACTTCGGCGTGTCCATCAAAAACAGCTTGCGCTCCTGGACCATCATGGAAACCATCCTCGCCGTTGTGGGCCTACTTGGGGTACTCGGACTCGAATTAGTGCTGTAAAAGTACTTTTTTGCCTGTTTTGGCTGATTCCCGTGCCGCTTCCAAAATTTCTACAACCACCTGATTGATCTCGAAAGAGGACAAATCCTTTTGTGGTTTAATCCGCCCTTGCACGACCGCTGCTAAATATGGAAACACATTCGAAACGTCATGCGGCAACGGATCCAATGAAAGCATACCTTCTTGACCAAAACGATCGCCCGTTACATACCGCATCTTATTTGTTTTATCAGCAACCAGAATTCCCTTCGTTCCATAAACCTCCGTATCCTTCCGGTCAAACGGCCAATTCCAAGACGCTTGAATAATCGCCTGGCAATCCGGATAGGTCAAAATGATACTCGCCTCATCATCCACTTTTGGATACACATCCGGTTTTAATTGTTGGGTCACCGCCGTCACCGCAAGTGGCTTCCGTCCATCCATCAGCCAAGTCATGATATCAGCACCATAACAGCCAAAGTCAATAATTGCTCCGCCGCCATTCATCACAGGATCTGTCAACCAATTCAAAAATTCCGGCGCACAACCTATTTCTTTCGGTCCGCGGTGACCATCCATAATCACCACTTTGCGAATCGTTCCCAAAGCTTTTTCTTCTTTGACCATCTGCCACATTTTGGCATGGGATGAGTACCAGGTCGTTTCGAAATTTGTCAACAGGTGAATGGGATGTTTGGCAACGAGTGCCTTCATTTGATTGAGGTGATCCATGTTGACGGCCAACGGCTTCTCCACAATCACATGAATTCCCTTGGGAGCACAAACTTTAACCACTTCGAGGTGTTCGTAAATACTATTAAATGCGGCGATTGCCTCCGGTTTTGTCTTCGCAATTAATGCCTCCAAGGATGGAAACCAAAGCGAATCCGGTAAGTTCTGTTTCTTCAAAAGTGATAAGGCTAATTCCTTGTTTGGCTCAGCAAAACCCACAATGATCACATCTTGTTGTGGCTTCTTTATCGCTGTATACACCTGCCCAACGTGTCCGTGTGTCATGCCAGCGATGCCCACGCGCAATGGCTTGCCTTGAAATACAAATGGCAACAAAATCAATAGGAGTAGCTTTTTCATCATTATGGTATTTTGGCAGGAAATTATAAAATTTAACTTACATATTGTGCAAAGTCGTATATTTGAAACTGCGGTTTATCCGCCCGTAACCTGATTCAGGCAACATGAACAAATTAGTCAAAGAAGCGATCGAAAAAGAAGCCATGTTGGCGACACGGAGACATTTTCTACAGTCGCTGGGTACGGGCATCGGATCGTTGGCATATGGTTCAGCACTTTGGGGGTGTTCGTCGGGGAGTAAAGGCCAACAAGCCTCCACGCGGATTCCGCCACATTTTGGCAAAGCGAAATCGGTCATATTTGTTCATATGGCTGGGGCGCCATCCCAATTGGAATTGTTCGACTACAAACCAATGTTGGCAAAATTCGATGGAAAAGAATGTCCCCAAGAATTATTGGAAGGTAAAAAATTCGCCTTCATTCGCGGGGTTCCAAATCTATTAGGACCAAAAGCTCATTTCCTCCAACATGGACAATCGGGCCATTGGATTTCGGACCACATGCCACATTTGGCCACACAAGCAGACAAAATAACGTTCTTAAAGGGCATGTATACGGATCAGTTTAACCATGCTCCGGCCCAATTACTCATGCATACCGGATCGGCGAGATTAGGTCGGCCATCTTTAGGTTCTTGGGTCTCTTATGGCCTCGGATCCGAAAATGAAAACTTGCCTTCTTTCATGGTGCTCGCATCAGGCGGCAAAAATCCCGACGCAGGGAAGTCGGCCTGGGGAAGTGGTTTCCTCCCATCTGTCTACCAAGGCGTTCAATGCCGCTCGGCAGGCGAACCTGTGCTTTTCATCAAAAATCCGGATGGCGTAAATTCAGATATTCGCAAGGCGAGTATCGATGCCATCAATGCGGTGAACGAGGAAACGTATGCGGAATTTGGTGACCCAGAAACAGTCGCTCGCATGGCGCAATATGAAATGGCTTATAAAATGCAAAGTTCGGTTCCGGACGTCATGGACATCAGTAAAGAGCCCGCCTATATTCATCAACTTTATGGAACAAATCCAGGGAAAGAATCCTTTGCGAATAACTGTTTACTAGCCCGTAAAATGGTGGAGAAAGGGGTTCGTTTCGTCCAACTTTTTGATTGGGGTTGGGACTCACACGGAACTAGCAAAGATGGATCTGTCGATTTTGGTTTACACCAAAAATGCTTAGAAACGGACCAAGCCGTATCCGCGCTAATCATCGACTTAGAGCAACGTGGATTATTGGACGAAACGCTCATCGTATGGGGTGGGGAGTTTGGCAGAACCCCGATGCAAGAAAATCGCGAAGGGCAAAAACAAAGTTTCTATGGCCGCGATCACCACACGGAAGCGTTTACGATGTGGCTTGCCGGCGCTGGCATTAAGCCGGGCATGTCCTTAGGTGAAACGGATGATTTGGGCTATGCGACAGTCGCTGGAAAAACATCTGTTTATGACCTTCAGGCGACTATTTTGCATTGCTTGGGCATCAACCACGAAGAATTTACCTACCCGTTTCAGGGGCGAAATTTCCGCTTGACCGACGTTTACGGAAAAGTGATTAACCCGATTTTGGCCTAAACAATGAAAAAATTATTCATTTTTCTGGGCCTTTGCATCGCGGGAATGACAGCCATCTACGTATCGAACAAGCAACAAAAAGTAGATTACAGCACTCAAGTCAAACCCATACTCAATAAGAATTGCATCTCGTGTCATGGAGGTGTCAAAAAGCAAGGCGGATTTAGTTTACTTTTTCAGGAGGAAGCCCTAGGAAAAACGAAGTCTGGAAAACCCGCTATTATCCCCGGACACCCGGAACAATCTTCATTTATACAGCGACTACATAGTCAAGACCCCGAGGAAAAGATGCCGTACCAGCGTCCCGCTTTATCCGAAGAAGAAATCGATTTATTAACTACATGGGTCAAAGAAGGGGCTAATTGGGGTGAACACTGGGCGTATCAGCCGCTGGAAGCGCCGAGTATCCCAGCGGGCAGTTGGTTTGAAAAAGCGTTAGCGTTCGTTGGCATTCCTGCCTCCTGGGCCCAAAACGACCTCGACTATTTCGTTCAAGCGGAGCAAAAAAACCAAGGACTTACGCATACGGATCAGGCTGAAAAAGCGGATTTGCTCCGTCGGCTGTATTTAGACATAACTGGGTTGCCTCCTACGGCGGCCGACTACCTCGCATATGAGCAAGATGATTCGGATGACGCATATGAAAAGCAGGTGGATAAGCTCCTAAAATCACCTCATTATGGAGAAAAATGGGCGGCAATGTGGATGGATTTAGCACGTTATGCAGATACCAAAGGTTATGAAAAAGATGAGGCGCGCAGCATCTGGAAATACCGGGATTATGTCATTGCATCCTTCAATCAGAACAAGCCCTATGATCAATTTATCAAAGAGCAATTAGCGGGGGATTTGCTTCCAAACCCGAAAGAGTCCGACTACATCGCGACGGCTTTTCACCGCAACACGACGAATAATGATGAAGGCGGCACTGTAGATGAAGAGTTTCGGACGGCGGCAATTTTGGATCGAGTTAATACAACTTGGGAGGTACTTCAGGGAACCAGTTTTGGCTGTGTGCAATGTCATTCACATCCCTATGATCCCATCCGCCATGAGGAATATTACAAGTACATGGCTTTCTTCAATAACTCCCGCGATGAAGATATTCCAGATGATGCGCCGACGTATCGACACCATGCCCCGGCCAATGAGAAAACGATTGCCCAACTAAAGTCTTTCCTGTCCAATCAGCCGCTGGCTACCCAAAAGGCTTGGGGTCAAATGATCCGATTTGTAGAACCAAAAATCCATCCACATTGGGCGGACCAATTTGAAAATGGGGCGCTGGCGGACAATAAATATTTAGCCATTCGCAACAAGGGATCCGCACGATTTATGGCGGTTCCGATGATGGGAAAAACGAAACTCTTGATTGCCTGTCGGAACTCAGGTCCAGCTCCTACGTACTTGAATATTCATCAAGGAACGAAAACGGGGCCGATTATCGCCCGCATCAAATTAGACACAACACTGCAGGAAAAATACGCGAAACCAAAAGGTTTGTTTGTCAAAGGCTGGGCTTATCTGTTTGTCGACATTCCATCATTACCCGGAAAGCAAGACCTCGTTTGGGAATTCCTGAATGCCAAAACAAAGCCCGAGCAAACTACAGCCACCATTGGTTTTTGGGCCGTATTGCCTGAGGTTCCAGGCCAACTGAAATCCACCGCATTTGAAAAGCTCGCCTTGCAGGCGATTGCCACAGAGCCCGAAATTACGACACCGGTGATGTTGGAAAATCCGGCCGACTACACACGAACGACACGTGTGTTTACGCGGGGTTCCTGGTTAAATCAGGCTGATGCTGTACAACCCGGAATTCCGGCGCTTTTCAAAAATACACCGGTGACTAATCGCTTAGATTTGGCAAATTGGATTGGAAGCACAAACAATCCACTGACTGCCCGCGTAGCCGTGAATCGCTTCTGGGAACAGTTGTTTGGAATTGGAATCGTGGAAACATTAGAAGATTTAGGAAGCCAAGGGCTCGCACCCGTAAACCAGGCATTATTGGATCATTTAGCCTATAAATTTCAGGTGGATTTTAAATATCAACCGAAAGCATTTTTGAAATACGTGGTGATGTCGGCAAGTTACCAACAGTCCTCCCTCGTGGATGAGTCAACCCGTGAAAAAGATCCGAACAATCGCTACATCACGCGTGGGCCTCGCGTACGTTTAAGTCCGGAACAGCTGCGTGATCAAATCTTAGTGTGGTCAGGTTTATTGAGTCGGAAACTAGGCGGGCCAAGTGTGATGCCGGAGCAACCGGATGGTGTTTGGAATGCGCCATATAGTGGTATGCAATGGAAAAAAAGCGATGGTGAAGATCAATGGAGACGCTCCTTGTATACGTATTGGAGACGAAGTAGTCCGTATCCAACGATGGTGACGTTCGATGCGGGAACGCGCGATATTTGTCTTTCGAGACGGATTAGAACCAATACGCCGATGCAGGCATTGAACACCTTGAATGATCCGGTGTTCCTGGAAGCGTCTCAGTTTTTCGCGCGTAAATACGCATTAAATGGTCTGGAATTTATCCAAAAGGGCTATTTGGATTTATTAGGAAGAGACATTTCTTCCTCGAAAGCGGAAAAATTAAATGCCTTTTACGCCCAGACTTTGGCCTATTATCAAGCACATCCGAAAGAGACATTGGCCTTTTTAAAACTTTGTTCCGATAATGAAAAACCCGGTGATGCGGCAAATTTGGTTGCCAAAACCCTAGTCGCAAATGCCCTATTTAATATTGACGAAAGCATGAATAAACCTTAATCACATGAACGAATCCAATTCACGCAGAGACTTTTTGAAAACCAGTTCCGCGCTACTCGGGACAAGCTTATTAACCAACAACACGATGAAAAAAATCGCACCGAAAGCGGGGGAAATCACCCTGGGTCATGGCTCATTTACTTATAAAGTTGTGCCTAATTGGGGCATTTTGGACGCAGGAAAAAATCCGGTCAACGACTGCCATGAGATGGTGGAAGATGCGAAAGGCCGATTGTTTATGTTGACTAACGAGGTAAAAAATAACGTCCTCATTTACGACAAATCAGGCAAATTGCTAGACTCTTGGGGGCACACTTATCCAGGTGCTCATGGCTTGACGATCTTAAACGAAGGCGGCGAACAGTTTTTATTAATCTGTGACAATACCCGTCATCAGGTGATTAAGACGGATTTAAAAGGTCGCGAAATTTTCAAGATTGAATACCCGAAAGAGACAGGCGTATACGATCATCCACATCAATTTGTTCCGACGGAAACTGCGGTGAATCCGAAAAATGGAGACATCTATGTGGCGGACGGATATGGTGCCAATTACATCATTCAATACAATTCGAAAGGTCAGTACATCCGTCATTTCGGAGGTTATACTTCAGTCTACGACGATAATAAATTCAATTGCTGCCATGGCGTTTTAGTAGATACACGCGATCCAAATAACTGGACTTTATTAGTCACCGACCGGGTCAATAACAGTTTGAAACGATTCACCTTAGACGGTAAATTCATCACGCGTTATCACTACCCAGGTTCGTTTATTTGTCGGCCTGTCCTACACGGCGACTACATCCTAGCGGCTTGTTTCCGGAGCACAGATGCTTCCTGGGCTGGTTCAGGATATATCCAAATTTTGGATAAGAACATGAAAGTTGTTTCGACACCGGGAGGCTCGGAGCCGATCTATAAAAATGGGGTTTTACAGAAGCAGGTCAAAGACGACGAGCACAAAGTGTTCATTCATCCGCATGATGTTTATGCAGATTCAGATGAAAACATTTACGTGCCACAATGGGCGTCAGGAAAAACCTATCCGATCAAATTAGAACGTATAGGCTAAATGATCATCGCGGAGGCAGGTCAGCAATGGCTAATATTTTGGGGACATTTCCATCCGATGCTGGTGCATTTGCCCATCGGGATGTTTTTCATGGCAGGGATATTGCATTTCTTCGCCAAGCAGACCTCGGAAAGCCAAGGTTTAATCGTCCGTATTTTAATGTGGACCACCGCATTTTCGATCGTTTCGGCGGCGATGGGTTGGGGACTTGCGCAATCAGGAGAATATGATCCAGACGCACTGCAGATTCATCAATGGCTCGGCATCAGCACTTGTGTGCTATCGGTAGGTTTAACTTACGTCATGCGCGCTGGCATGAACCATCGACTAACGAATAGCCTTTTTGTTTTGAGTTTACTTTGCCTCACCATCACCGGGCATTACGGAGGAAATTTAACGCATGGATCTGATTATTTGTTATCAAGTTTACCAAGTTCAGGGCGCAAGGTGCTGGGGATCAAACAAGCAGAAGAAGCAAATAAAGCGGTGCCTCAAATTGCCAATTTACCCGAGGCGATTGTCTATACGCAACTCGTCAAACCGCTGCTCACTCAAAAATGCACCTCCTGTCACAATGAACAAAAGCAGAAGGGGAAACTTCGCTTAGATACCCCTGAGTTTATCCTGCTGGGCGGTGAAGATGGCCCTGTTGTTTCTGCTGGAAAACCGCTTGAAAGCGAACTCATCAAACGGCTCTTGCTCGACGCGAGCGATGAACATCACATGCCGCCAAAAGGCAAAACGCCATTAACTGAAAATGAGATTGCCTTGCTACATTGGTGGGTACAACATGGGGCAGATTTTAAGAAAAAGGTTTCGGAACTACCTTCCGACGAGCGTATAAAACCTGTGCTAGCGGCATATACACAGGGAGTGGTTTCGCAAGAATCACCGGTATATAAACAAGAGGTGGATGAAGCCGACGAGGCCGATCTGGCTCGTATTCGAAAACATGGTTTAATGGCAAATCCCATTTCGAAAGACCAAAACTTCATCGAAGTCAATGCCATTAATGCCCCTCGCGTGACAAATAAAGAACTGGCCGATTTAAGTAAAATTCAAGGGCAAATCGTTCGATTGAAATTAGGAAATACGGGTGTCAGCGGTGATTTTATAAAGGAAATTGCTGCCATGCCTCTATTGATTCAGCTGGATTTGAATCATACGAAACTAACTGACCAAGACCTCGTTGGCCTTAAAAATCTAGCCTATTTGGAATCGATCAATTTGGTAGGAACACCAATTAGTGACCGCGGATTAGCGTCACTTGCCCACATAAAATCACTTAAACGGGTTTACCTTTGGCAAACGCGTGTTACCGAAAAAGGGGTAGCGGTCCTTAAAAAAATGCGACCTGATTTAACGATTCAATCGGGCTTCAAAGGCCGCTGGCCACTCGAAGTAGACAGCGCCAAATTAACTCCTACCAAATAGCAATTTTCAAAGAAAAAATTTAATCGTATATTGGCGGCTTAAATAGAATTCCCCCTGAATGATTTTCTTTCATAAGCGTTCTTGGCTCCTACTAATCCTGGCAATTGGGGGTATTTTCACCTACACCCAATGTACAGATACGCAAGCACAGGAAACTGCGATGCCGGATGTCATCGATTATAATTACCACATTCGTCCCATCTTTTCGGATCGCTGTTTTAAATGCCATGGGCCGGATGCCAACAAGCGTAAGGCAGGCCTTCGATTAGACACGCAGGAAGGTGCTTACGCCGCATTCAAGGATAATCCATCCATGCACGCCATTGTCCCGGGACACCCAGAAAGTTCAGATGCTTTCCAACGGTTAATTACCAAAGATACTTCGTTGCGCATGCCTACGATGAGTTCGCATTTAACGGTCTCCACACATGAGATTGAGCTCATCGAAAAATGGATCAAACAAGGTGCAGTTTATAAACCACACTGGGCCTTTATCAAGCCTGTGAAATCGGCTTTACCGGATGCCGACGAGGATTGGGTTCGCAATCCCATCGACTATTTTGTCTATGCAAAAATGGCCGAAAAGTCCTTGAAGCCTAGCCCGGAGGCGTCGAAAGAACAACTATTGAAACGGGTTTGCCTCGACTTGACTGGCTTGCCGCCGAGTCTTGACATGCAGGATCGCTTTATGAAAGACAATAGTCCGCAGGCATATGAAAAAATTGTCAACGAACTTTTAGGCAGCAAACATTACGGCGAAAAAATGTCCATTCAATGGTTGGATTTAGCACGTTATGCGGATTCACATGGCTATCAAGATGATGGTTTGCGAACGATGTGGCCTTGGCGAGATTGGGTGATTCACGCATTTAATTCGAATTATTCCTATGCCAAATTCGTCACATGGCAATTGGCCGGCGACCTATTACCTCAGCCATCGAAAGAAATGTTGCTCGCTACCGGCTTCAATCGCAATCACAAGATTACACAAGAAGGCGGGGTTATCGACGAAGAGTACCGCGTGGAATATGTGAATGATCGGACGAATACATTTTCAAAATCCTTCCTCGCGCTGACCTTCGAATGTGCGCGATGCCACGATCATAAGTATGATCCGATCTCTCAAAAAGATTATTACAGCACCTACGCGTTCTTCAATCAGGTACCCGAAAAAGGTCTGTTTGGAACGATCGACGCGTCGTTTGCCGATCCGCCCAACATGTCCATCACTACGAAAGATGTCCAATCCATTTTGAGGTTTATCCATAAAAAAGATACGGCCTCCGTCGATGTGATGGTCATGGCTGACTCGAGTAAACGTAGGCCAACCTACGTGTTGTCCCGCGGCAATTACGACATGCCTGGCCCTGAAGTTGGTGTCGGTATTCCAAAAAGCATTCTACCCTACTCGAACGCGAAATATGGCCAAAATAGACTTGGTTTGGCCCGTTGGCTCATTGATCCTCAAAACCCACTCACTTCCCGCGTGTTTGTGAACCGCATGTGGGCGCAGTTTTTTGGCAGAGGCATTGTGAAAACGGTGGGTGATTTTGGAATGCAAGGCGAACTGCCTACCCACCCCGAATTATTAGATTGGTTGGCCGTTGATTTCCAAAGTCATAGTTGGAACATCAAACGATTAGTGAAACAAATTGTGATGTCGGCGACGTACCAACAAGCCTCCTCCGTCACTTCTGCAGCCCAGCAAGTTGACCCGGAAAACATCTACCTATCGCGCATGTCTCGGATTCGGATTCCGGCCGAGCAGATCCGCGATCAGGTATTAGCATCTGCGGGCATCTTAAATCCAGAAATTGGTGGGCCGAGTGTGAAAACTTATCAGCCCAAAGGCTTGTGGGAAGTGGCCACTTCTGGTCGGGGATCGCTAATGAATTACATTCAAGATCATAATCAAGATTTATATCGCCGCGGGATGTATGTGTTCATTAAACGGACCGTTCCACCGCCAACCATGTTGATTTTCGATGCGAGTAATCGGGATCAATGCGAAGTGCAACGAGGCCGGACGAACACGCCCTTGCAGGCATTGGTGATGATGAATGATCCACATGTATTGGAAAGTTCCCGTGTTTTAGCAAGTCAATTTTCGCGCGAAAAAGGTAGTGTTGAAGAGAAGTTAACGCGGGCATTTAGGCGGATTGTTTGTCGGGCCCCGAAGGAAAAAGAGCTTGCCATGTTGAAAAAATATTTTGAAGCCGAGCAGGCATCTTGTATCCAAAACCCAAAGAAAGTTCAGAAGCTAATGAAGATTGGGGAATACAAACAGGATAAGGCGGCGGTTACAGGAACTACTGCGGCGATGATGCTGACGATTCAATTAATCTATAACATGGAGGAGGCCATCATGCGGGTTTAATATGGAAAACGAATTCTTCAAAAATCGACTGAATATAACGCGCCGGCATTTCTTTGGTCAGGCGGCTGCAGGCATCGGCGGATTGGCACTAGGCTCATTGCTCGTACCCGAATTATTCAAAGGCGATGCCTCTGCACAATCCTTACCTTTAGGAGTCGCACATTTTGCCCCTAAAGCGAAGCGCGTCATTTACCTCTGTCAAAACGGAGCGCCTTCGCAATATGAGAGTTTCGATTACAAGCCTATGCTGAACAAAATGGCGGGGCAGGATTTACCGGATTCGATTCGCGGGACCCAACGGCTCACCGGGATGACGGCATCACAGGATAAATTCCCGCTCGTAGGTTCGTATTATAACTTCAAACAACACGGAAAATCAGGGACATACATCAGTGAAATATTCCCACACATCGGCTCGATTGCAGATGATATTTGTGTGATTCGTACGATGAGTACGGATGCGATTAATCACGATCCGGCATTGACCTTTTTACAAACGGGCGCTCAAGTAGGAAACCGCCCGAGTATGGGTGCCTGGATGTCCTACGGCTTGGGAAGTGAGAACAAAAACTTGCCCGCCTTCTGCGTGTTGCTTTCGCGCGGAAGAGGAAATGGACAAGGTGTTTATTCGAAACTTTGGACCAATGGATTTTTAGACTCCACACATCAGGGAGTTGTTTTCAGTAGTTCAGAAGATCCCATTTTATACTTGAATGATTCGGATGGAATCGATAAGGCTGGTCGGCGCAGAATGCTGGACCAACTCGCCGAATTAAACCACGAGGGATTTGCGGAAAACAAGGACCCTGAAGTGGAGGCCAAAGTACAACAATATGAAATGGCCTATCGCATGCAAACGGCCGTTCCTGAATTAACAGATTTATCTAAAGAGCCGGATCACATTATCAAAATGTATGGGCCGGAATGTTTGGTTCCAGGAACCTATGCGGCGAATGTTTTATTAGCACGTAAACTTTCTGAATCGGGTGTTCGCTTCGTTCAGATATACCACCAAGGTTGGGACTCGCATGGCAACTTACCACAAGAAATGGCGATGCAGGCACAGGATGTTGACCGGTCTTCGGCGGCATTAATCACAGACTTGAAACAGCGGGGATTATTGGACGAAACACTGGTGATTTGGGGAGGAGAATTTGGTCGGACCAATTATTGCCAAGGAAAATATACGGTGGATAATTACGGTCGAGATCATCATCCACGTGCCTATAGTATTTTCATGGCAGGTGGCGGTGTAAAGGCCGGAACGGTTTATGGGGAAACCGATGAATTAGGATATAACGTCGTGAAAGACCCGGTGCACATCCATGATTTTCATGCCACAGTGCAGCATTTGATGGGGATCAATCATGAGCAATTGACCTACAAACATTTAGGTCGCCGATACCGATTAACCGATATTGCGGGGAACGTTTTACCAGGATTAATCGCATAATGGGGAAAATCGAAAAGATAGGTAATTTACTATTATGGGGCCTTCAAGGATTCCTCATTTTCCTATTGATTTTCCAATCTAGCTTTGCGTTACCTATGGCGGGCATTGGTCATTTACACCCCTTAATTTTACACTTGCCTATTGGATTTGGCGTTTTGTTAGTAGCCCTATTCGCGATTAAAAAACAGCTCGCATCCTTTGAGGTTTTAGCTGAATTTTTACTTTTAATTACGGCCATATTTTCTACCTTAACCGCCATTTTTGGCTTGTTTTTAGCCAAAGAAGGTGGCTACGAAACGAGTGCTTTGGACTGGCATCAATGGTCGGGCGTGGCCGTATCATTTGTCTATTTTAGTTGGGTTCTGCTTCGCAAAAACCTGTTCCTAGGAGCCACACTCGGATTCATCACCTTAGTCATTGCAGGACATACGGGAGCGAGTATTACGCATGGCGAAGACTATTTGCGTTTTGGTGAGAAGGCGACAGAAATCACATCAGAAAGTGTGGTGTTTGAGGACATTGTCCAACCGATTTTAAAAGCTAAATGTGAGTCTTGCCACAATGACCAAAAGTCGAAAGGTGCGCTCAAAATGAATAGCATCGCGAACCTGATGAAGGGCGGAAAACATGGTGCGATTTGGAAGGCAGGTGATGCGTTGAATAGTCATTTGGTTCAACGCATCAAATTGCCCATGAATACGAAGGAGCATATGCCTCCGCTGGGTAAGGCGCAGTTGACACCTGATGAAATTACGATCTTGACGTTGTGGGTAAAAGAAGGGGCCTCTTTCGAAAAGAAATTAGGACAATTCAGTCCTGCTTTTCAGAAGCTGGTACAACCCACGGAGCTAACAATAAGCACCAAGTCATACGACTTTTCGGCGGCATCGGAATCAACCATCGAATCCGTAAACTCCCCTTATTGCACGGTATATCCCATCGCAAATGAGTCCCCGGCTTTGCAAGCAGATTTTTATGTGGCGGCTAAATTTGATCCCAAAACGCTGTCAAACTTATCGCAAGTCAGTGAGCAGTTGGTGGGCTTACAACTCTCGAAAATGCCCATCAAAAATGAAGACCTAAATCTAGTTTCCAAGTTCACCCATCTAGAGAAATTAAACTTGAATTTCACGGCTATCGATGATGCGGGAATAGGCCAACTGGCAGGTTTGAATCACCTAGTGCAACTGTCGCTCGCGGGTACGAAAGTGGGCAAATCCGGCGTCGCCAAATTACTCGCCAAGCTCCCTGCATTGAAGGAAATTCATGTGTGGAGTACGCGTCTTTCGGCTGGTGACTTGAGCGCTTTAGGCAAGCAATTTCCGAAGGTGACATTTGATGCCGGTTACATTCCCAAAGAGGAAACCTTGCAGATCAATCCGCCGATTTTAGTGAATGAAAATTTAATATTAAAACCGGGTGAAAAACTTATGTTTAAACATACGTTACGTGATGTGCTGTTCCGCTATACCTTGAACGATTCACTACCGGATAGTTTACAAAGTCCATCAACTAAAGGTTCGATTGCCATCGCGAATTATGCGAAGGTCCGCATTTTGGCCACAAAGGATGGTTGGCGCGCCAGCAAGCCCATCGATGTCCGTGTGTACAAATCGCAATTCATCCCGTCCCGCATAGATTTACTATCCAAGCCTGATCCAAAATATCCAGCAGCAGGCGGAGCGAGTTTAATGGACTTCGTGATCGGAGCACGCGAAGTGAAAGGGGTTCCTAATTTTACGTGGTTGGGCTTTAAGGAGGCCGACTTAGATGTGGTCGCGACATTTGAAAAATCCACTTCGATTCATGGCGTGACCTTATCTTATTTAGAAAAGACGGATTCGGATGTCTTTCCTCCGGTGAAGGTGGAGGTTTGGGGAGGAGAAACGCCAGGCCAGATGCGTTTAATTACGACCGCAAAGCCAATACAACCCAAAGAGAAAAGTGGTTATTCAGCACGTGGAATTAATATTCCGATTGCCGGCATACACGCCAAATATTACCGCATCAAAGCGGAGCGTTTAAAAAGACTCCCTACGTTTGTGGATAATAAAGGGAAAGGTGCCTGGTTACGAGTGGATGAGTTGTTGTTTTACTAGATCAATGCATTTTCCCCTTTTCAACAAGTAAAGCATACGCCTCATCCCAAGTTGGGATGGTATCTGACTCATAGCCGTAGGTTGGCCCAGTCGCAATTTGCTTAAACGCTTTCATGGCCTTCAAATGTGCCCCACTTCGAAGGTACTGGAGCATAATTTCTCTGCTCTCCCAGGCAGTTATCGTGCATTGATATTCCTTAACTTTTTTAACCTCGCAATGGAGATTTCCTTCGGCCATTTGGGCTTGACGAAATGAAGGAATAGCTAATAGCCAAAAACGTATATATGATATGAAGCCGTTGGGCTTCAAACCCGTGAGTGATATGTACATCTTATTTCTTTTTAAACATGGCATTCGTTGCATTCCCATTGGACATTAAGTACGCCATTAAGTCCTTTAATTCTTCTGCATTTAAGCTATTAATTAGTCCCGGCAACATGATTGATACGGGAGAATACTTCGCTGAAATGACGTTTTTCTTCCAAATCTTCTCGACCTGATCTGGCGCATACGGATTTTGAGAAACATAGAATGCCGTTTTATCTTGATTCGTTAATCGTCCTATCACTGAGGTGCCATTGCGCAACATAAACTGCGTGGCAGCGTATTGATCCGAGACCGTTTTGTTAGGGTTGATGATGGCTTCCAACATATCTTTTTTCGAGAATCGGGTTCCCAAATTCGACAAGTCAGGGCCAATATTTCCACCACCTTCACTTCCAATCGCATGGCAACGGATACACGTCGTAGCCGCAAACATGGATTTCCCGTTTTGGAAATCTCTGCCTTCTAATGGGGCGTCAAGAAGCGCAACAGCCTCCTCTAATTTCCAAGATTTACCCGGTCCTTTCGGGTAGCTGATCGAGGCCATGTCGTTTCCGTTTGCCGTTAATAACTCGGCTCCGCCCAATTTATCATAATAACTCTTTTTTGATTCGGGGACGTTTTTTAAGGCCAACTTCCTTGCGCGGTCAATGAAGCCCACATAGCTCCGACCCCCAGAAAATTCAAAGGATTTTTTAAACCAGTTGAAATATTGTGTGTGTAACTCGGGAGTCCAATTTTTCCGAGCGGAAGACAACATGACCGCCATGTAGGTTTGCTGGGCCGGTGGCATTTTCTCCAACATCTTCGCGATATCGGTTCCATATTCAGGGTTCCGCATAATCAAGTCGGCAGACGACGTAGCCGATTCCACCCGATATGCAGTAGCGCTCGCCGTGTCTTTGGTCTGCATGATTTTCAAGGTACGTTCAATCACCTTAGGTGCCTCGAGTGGAATTAAAAGCCGACTCAACGCTCTGTCCAGATTCATGTTGTTTGCTGGAAAACGGGCATCAAATTGTGCAATGATTTGGGATGAAATCTGATCATCTGGCATCCCCAAACGCAACATCGCTAACTCATACGCACGTAGTAAGTCTAGTGTTTGTGGCTGTGAAAATGAGCGGTGATTGATCGCTAAAAGTGACCCATAAATAGCCGCTTTAAATTCAGGCTTGCTTTGTCGGATCAAGCCAATCAGCGCTTGCGTCGCGGTGACTGGATCCTTTTCTTGGATTGCTTTATCCTTCCACGTCTGTACCGGCTGATGCTCTAAGGCTAGTCGGGCCGCATAGCGAATAAACCGATCCGGATGTTTCAAATATGTCCAAACATAAGACACGGCACGCGGGTTGGGACCTTGATGAAATTGTTCGATTTGGCGCCTCAAAAGATTTAAGGAATTAGGGCTGGCAGCTACTGGCTTAGTCGTTTCCTCGGCACCCACATACGAAACTCTGTACAGGTCTGATTCAAGTCGGCGACCGCCTGTCAAAAAATACAAAGCCCCGTCTGGCCCTACAACTCCATCCGTCAATGGCAAAGGAATTCCGGAGAAAAACTCTTCGCGGTCGGCCGTAAAGGTCGCCCCCGCAGGCTTTAATTTAATGACGTGCGCAATCCCAAAAGTCCAGTCAAATGCCAAAAGTGATTGTCGGTATTTAGCCGGAAATTTAGCCTCTTGTAATGACACCAAATTAGTAGGAGAACCTTGTCCAATATTAAGTACCGGAGGTAGGTTGTCAGGATAGGTAGGCGACCATTTACTATTTCCGGTTCGCCACCCAAACTCACTACCACTGGTTGCGTGGCAAATGCGCGTTGGGCGATACCAAGGAAGGCCAAAATCCCATTCCATATCCGCGTCATACACAAACAAATCTCCTGTTTCATTGAAGGCAATATCAAATGCATTACGATATCCAGCGCTCACGAGTTCCCATTTTTTGCCGTCGGGATCTATTTTAGCGATCCATCCACCCGGAGCATACCGGTCATTGGCATGCCCACGCGGGTCTTTGATCAAAGGAAACATGTTGTCTTCCTGCCAGTTATTTGGCAATCGATAGGCATCCATCGGAGGGACATCCGTGTGATTCCCCGAGATTAAAAATATAGATTGTTTATCCGGAGATAAAATTATGCTGTGCGGTCCGTGTTCGCCATCGCCTTTGAATTCCTTTAACAACGTAATTTTGTCAAATTGGTCATCGCCATCCAGATCTTGAATGCGGTATAGTCCACTGCCGCGCGTGCCTGAGTTGGGTTTCGTACGGGCATTCACCATGACATAAATGCTCTTAAACGCGTATAATAATCCGTGTGCATTCCCAATGCCTAAGGTATCAGCACCCTTCCCAAATTTCAACTTCTCAATCACGGGTTTAGCGCTTGTTCCCAGGGGAGGTACGGTCACTCGAAAAAGGCCTCCATATTGATCCGAACAGATTAAACGACCTCGATCATCAAAGGTCATCGAAACCCAAGAGCCAATTTTTTCATCGGAAGGGCTAATGAGGTGCTCCAACTTAAATCCGGGCTGAAGCCGAATTTTATCTACTTTGGAATTTGTGCCCTCCACATGTGCAGGTTCTACACGAAATATGAGTTGATAACTGGTGCTGGCGAGTAATAGAAAAAGGATTACTGCCCCGAAATAGGTACGCGTTAGTTTCATAGGATCAGGTTTGTCGGACATTTAAGTTGGCCGATTCGTAAAAATAAATGTACAAAAACTAGCCTTAAAATTCGCTTACCATAGCATAGAAATCAGGATACGTCCCTATAAAGGCTTGACAGACATATCGTTGCATCATAAATTTCTATATATTTACCGAAACCTATTTAATCACACATGAAGAACTTACGCTTTGGAATCCTCCTACTTTTGATTCCCTTTCTTGGATTTTCGCAATCCAAAATCAAACCCGAAAATGCGCTTAAAAGTT
>CAIUGL010000087.1 GCA_903898715.1 uncultured Cytophagaceae bacterium | reverse complement strand
TTCTTTGGGAGTTTCAAGTGGATAAATAGTTCCATCTTGAGCGATAGCGGTGAATGCAAGACAGGAAATAAGGGCAAAGAATAGCGATTTCATAGGTTTTATCAGGTTTAGATCATCAAGATAATTAATCAGATGTTGTGGTTTTATAGGGGTTTATCATTTATTTTGACACATCATCCGATTTTACCTATGAAACTTGGAACACTTGTTACGTGGAGTTTTTTCATCAGCCTAGCTACGTCGCTTGTAGGGGCATTTATGAAGATTTTACATTTGCCTGGTGCGGACCAACTGCTCATCGTGTGCATCGTGTCGAATGGAGTATTTGTTGTCACATCTTTGTATGAAATTTGGAATTCCTACAGGATAAATAAAAATGAAAAAATCATGTGGACAATCGCCTTCATTTTTATGGGAATTTTAGGCGCCATTGCCGGGATAGTTTATTTATTTCTGGGCAGAAAACGCGTAGTTTAAATTATGATGAAACAATTCTTGACCAAATATCGAAATGAAGTTATTGTGGGCGTTCTAGTCTATCTTTTCTTGATTTTCAGAGATGGAATCAAATCAATAGTAAGCTAAGTTCAATTACGCATAGTAAATAAGCAATGAACGATTTTTACAAACAGCCAAAAGCATTCGTCTGGATTGAAGCAATATTGTTTTTTTTGGCAGGGATATTCCTCGCGATTCTTATCATTGAACAAGGGTATGCTAACTCATTCGTTTATTTAGCTTTCATTTTATACGTTCCGATTAGTCAATTTTTATATACCCCTCTATTTACGTTGACCGGCGGATACACCTATTACTCGCCGATGCTTTTAGGCTATATGGCGAACGAAAAACAAATAGATTTACATAGCGGCACGGGCTTTGACCATTTATTTGTTTTACGGAAAATTAAGCCTGGCATAGAATTGAGAAATAGGTTGCTTTCGTACCATTTGGAAGGCTTACTACACCTAATTTCACAAATTGAAAATAAGCAGATTTCTGAGTCAGTTTCGATTGTGGGAACGTCGTATTTTTTCAATGATAGGACGCTACATAAATTAGGGTTCCAAACAGAAAATGCCTCGGCATTTTATCGAGCGAACCTCTTCCTCAACTTCATCGATTTAACCTGGATGTATTCTCTCTCGCGTGGAAAGTTCTCCATCCCCTCCGTATGGGATGCTAAAAAAGCGCGAATTCAAGGCAGCGATTTAGTTGCACAGAAAAATAAGTTAGCTGCCTTATATCGTACCTTGAACACAAAAAAGGGCTGAAATCTCAGCCCCTTTGAAAATCGGTTACGCAATAACTCCCAGCTCTTTTCCTACTTCCGTAAAGGCAGCAATCGCGTGATCTAATTGTTCCCGAGTATGCCCAGCGGAGATTTGGACGCGAATTCTCGCTTGCCCTTTGGCCACCACCGGATAGTAAAAACCAATCACGTAAATCCCTTTTTCTAAGAGTTTTTCGGCCATTTTTTGGGAGATAACCGCATCATATAACATGATCGGAATGATCGGGTGTTCGCCAGGTTTGATGTCGAAACCAGCAGCAACAATCCGCTCCCGGAAATACGCCGTGTTTGCCTCCAGCGTATCGCGTAATTCGGTCGTTTTAGATAATATATCAAAAACCGCAATCGACGCACCAGTAATGGATGGCGCTAAGGTATTCGAAAATAAATAAGGTCTAGAACGCTGTCTTAATAGGTCGATGATTTCCTTGCGGCCCGACGTAAATCCGCCCGAT
>CAIUGL010000086.1 GCA_903898715.1 uncultured Cytophagaceae bacterium | reverse complement strand
CCCAAGTAAAAACCTTGGTCAGAGGTGTAAACGATCATCGTATTCTCCATCAAATTGTTTGCTTCCAAATAGTCCAACAAACGTCCCACGTTTTCATCTACCGCCCGCAAGGTTCCCAGATAATCTTGCATATAGCGCTGAAATTTCCAACGCATTTTATCTTGCTCAGACATACTTGGATATGCCTTGATGAACTCCGCGTTAATGCGATCATATACGCGATCGAAATTCGCCTTTTGACTTGGAGTTAACCTACCCATTTCGGCTACAAAGCGACGTTTATCAATACCAATTTCAGGAATCTTCAACGAATCCATGGTAGCTGGATAAATCTTATTATCTCCGGCCCAACCCATACTCGACAAAATATTCATTTCCGCTTCCTTAGCTGGAGAAGTCCGGCCAGCATAATCATCGAAAAGCGTCTTCGGTTCTGGATATGTTTTTCGCGTCATTTCATCCAAATGCCGCTCGGCCATCAACCATGAACGGTGTGGCGCTTTGTGCAAATACATGAGCATGAAAGGTTTTTCTGAAGACCGCTCTTTTTTAAGCCAATCCAACGTCATGTCCGTAATGATGTCGGTCACATAGCCATTGACTTTAATATTCCCCTCGTTTTTCGTTATGAAATCTGGGTTGTAATAATTGCCTTGATCCGGAAGGATTTTAAATTGGTCAAAGCCTTTGGGTTTATTGCCAAAATGCAGCTTCCCAAACATCGCGGTTTGATAACCATTCGCTTGTAAAATCTGAGGAAAAGTAATGTTTGTCGTGTCGAACGGGAAATGGTTGTCGACCTTCCCATTCAGATGCGAATGCTTCCCTGTCAGGATTGTCGCCCTACTCGGCGCGCAGATGGAATTGGTCACACTGGCATTCGTAAAAAGTATCCCTTTTTTCGCAATGCGATCTATGTTGGGAGTCGAAATTAACCGTTGGTCATACGCCGAAATCGCCTGATAGGCATGATCATCCGACATGATGAAAATGATATTAGGTCGCTTCGTGGCCTGAGCCATGCTGTCCGACAGGCTCACGCAAAACAAGAAACAAAGCAGGTAATTTTTCATGTTTATAGGTTTAACTCGCCCAAATTAGGGAATAAAACCTAAAGCCCAAACTATTGCTTCGCCTTCAACTTGTCGTATTCGCTTTGCTCTAAGGATTCACTAATCGGGTGGTACGCCTTAAAGTATTGAATCACTAGTCCAATACCCCATCCCAACATAGGCCAAATAGGCCAAGGTATAAGATTTTGACGGGGAAATGAGTTATCAGGAAAATACCAAATAGCCCATAAAACAGGAATGACAAGTAAATAAGAGCCAAGGCTCCGCTTAAATTTGGCACGCATACGCGCAAGCTGCCATAATTGTTGGTCTGTACTTTCCATGATATTTCGTTTTTCGGTTTCATCATCTGGAGCATACAACAAGGTCAAATTCACACCGAGGACTTCGCCAATCGAGTTCATCGAATACAAACTAGGCTTGCCTTCATTACGTTCCATGCGTTGCACGGTGCGTAGGGCGATGCCTGACTTTTCCGATAATTCGTTTTGCGTAAGGCCCTTCGATGTGCGGATTTCCTTGAGTTGTTCTCCAAAATTCATGGGCCAAAATTGAGGTTTAAAATGGTATTAACAAACGCCTTTTATATGACTTCTTTGCGTCATCGCTTAAAATTTTCGATGGCTTTATGTGAACCATCGCAACTAGGTTTGCGCTTACTTAAACCACAGATACAATCTGTCAAACCAACTCCTCTCAAGATATATTTTTCATTTTTCTCGATACGTGCGGTGCGTGTCGCCGACTGCTTGCCGTCGGAAAAATGCATGAGATAGGCGCGCTGCCTACCGGGGGTGAGTTTTTCAAAAGCCGTTTTTACAGCAGGGCTTTTATCAAAAAAAGCTGTTAATTCTTCAGGATAAGGGATTTCTTGCGGCTTTTCCATTTTCAATCCCAGTTTCTCTACCTCAATGGATTCGTAGACATAGGCTTTGATGAATTCCTCTTTTTCCAAAATCTCCTCCACCGAACTAAACTTCATCCAGCGACCTGACTGCGTATGCTCGCCCGGCTTTATTAACAGATTGTCCTCGTCTTGAAGTAGCGCTCCGTTGAAAAAGCTCAAGGCGCAATGTCCCTTTAAACTTCCAATGGCAATGATATTTTTCGTGCCTACCATATACACCGGTGTCCGCCACTTAAAGGTTTCTATCAGCAAACAGTCGAGCAAAATGCGTCGCAAACAAGCCATTTCTGCAGACCACTTGTCGGCACTTAGGATGAATTCGTCTACATTCGGGTCTTTCATATGATTAGAATTGGCTACAGATATGCTTTACCCTACAAAGAAAGAAAAAACCCATGAAATCACGCATGCTTATTGCGCTGCTTTTTGCTTCTAGTTCGTTACTAGCCCAAACGCAGCCCGTCCTTGTCGCCATGAAAACGCCTACGCTTCGTGTAGGAAAATTGTCATTTAAAGACCTTAACAAGAACAATAAACTTGACAAATACGAAGACTGGCGTTTGCCCGTAGAGGCACGTATTAAAGATTTGGTGTCCCAAATGACGCTTGAAGAAAAGGTGGGATTTATGCTCATCAGCACGACCCGCATGGGTGGAGATCAAGTTTTCAATAATGGGGTTCAAGGTGGCGGTGGTCCAAGACCTAAAATCACGGAAGGGTTTAATGAGGAAGATTTGGTTCAAAGCACCAACATGTTTACCCGTAAACCGCTGGACGCACCCAATATGTCGGCAGCAGGTACCACCAAAGGCGTATCCCAATTTCACTTACGGCACTTCATTTTACGTGCAAGTGCTTCTCCAGAAATTATGGCCAAGTGGTCAAATAACTTACAAGAACTTTGCGAAAGTACACGATTGGGAATCCCGGCCATTGTTGCCTCGAATCCACGTAATCATGTGACGACCGATGCATCGGTGGGATTGAGCGTGGGCCTAACGGCATTTTCAAAATGG